>JADHOK010000076.1 GCA_016779015.1 PS1 clade bacterium
GAGAAAAGCATTTTTTTGAGAACTGGTGGAGCCAGGCGGAATCGAACCGCCGACCTCTTGCATGCCATGCAAGCGCTCTCCCAACTGAGCTATGGCCCCCGACCGAGCGATGGCGCTCATCGTCTCGGTAAATTCTGGCGGAAACTAATCGAAGGTGCCGCCTCAATCAAGCCCTAAATCGGGCTGGCGCGGTCAGTCGTCATCCTCGTCGGTTTCGAGAAAGCCTTCTTCTTCCTCATCCTCGTCGAGCAGCGTGTCGTCCTCGTCATTATCGTCGAGAAGCGGGTCATCATCATCAAACGCCTCGAGCGTTTCATCATCATCGTCATCGTCATCGCTGTCGGCTTCTTCGCTGGCCACATCGTCGAGGCTCATCGCATCCTCGTCATCTTCCAGCTCGCTTTCATCCTTGTCGATTTCCTTTTCTTTCGTCGGCTCGACTTGGCGCACCGGCTCGCTCGGTGCCATGGCGGCAACCGGGTCGTAAACATGTCCGCATTTTGGACAAGTGGCAGGGGATTTATTCAAATCATAAAACTTTGCGCCGCACGCTTCACAAACGCGTTTTGAGCCCAGCTTGGGATCAACCATCCGAACCTCCGGAGAAAATTACCTGAAAAACGTTCCTGCCATGAAGCGCACGGCCTGTCAAAGGTTTAGTCGGGGGCAAACAAACGTTGCGGGGGCGGTGGTGGGCGCAACGCTGTGTCGCTTGACGATAGGGCAGAAAAACGCGACAAAGCGCCATGAGTGCGGCAGCTTCAAGACGTTCTGCGCAGGCCCGACGAGGCGCGGCCCTGTCGGGGACAGCGCGTATGCCGGGCGATAAATCGATATCGCACCGTGCCATTATTCTCGCCTCCATCGCCACCGGCACCAGCCATGTAAAAGGCCTGTTGGAAGGCGATGATGTGCTGGCCACCATCGCCGCCATGCGCGCCATGGGGGCCTCAATCGATAAACAAGACGAACAGGGTGATGCCGTCTGGCGCATAAAAGGTGTCGGCCCAATGGGCTTGACGGCCCCGACCGCGCCGCTCGATTTCGGCAATGCCGGCACCGGCGTCAGACTGGTCATGGGACTGGTAGCAGGGGCCGGTATTGACGCCCGGTTTATCGGCGACGCCTCGCTCTCGGCGCGACCCATGGGCCGGGTGCTCGACCCGTTGCGCCAAATGGGCGCGCAAGCCGATGCGCTGATGGCAGATGACGGCGCACAACGTCTGCCCGTGCATATTAAAGCGGCGTCTCTCATGCCCGCCAACATCACCCCCAATGTCGCCTCGGCGCAGGTCAAATCGGCAATCCTGCTAGCCGCTCTCGGCACGATGGGGACAACATCGGTGCGCGAGAAAATTGCCACGCGCGGCCATACCGAAACCATGCTCGAGCTATTCGGGGCGGCTATCAGCACGCAACAGCAAGACGGCTATCATGTGGTGGCGCTGAACAATCAAACCGGCCCAGGCGCGTTGCGCGCGCTAGACCTCGATGTGCCGGGCGACCCGTCCTCGGCGGCGTTTCCAATGGTGGCGGCGCTCAGCGTGCCGGGCTCGGATGTGGTGCTCGAAAACATCATGCTCAATCGCCAGCGCGATGGGCTTATCCGCGTGTTGCGCCAAATGGGCGCCGATATCGAAATGCTCAACCCGCGCCAAGCCAGCGGCGAAAGCTGCGCCGATTTGCGGGTCAAATATTCCAAGCTCAAAGCCATTGAGGTCGGGGCCGATATCGCGCCCGATATGATCGATGAATATCCGGCGCTGGCAATCGCCGCCGCCGCTGCGGAAGGCACCACCCATATGACCGGATTGGCCGAATTGCGGGTCAAGGAAAGCGACCGATTGGCGGCTATTGAGGCGGGCCTCAAGGCCAATGGGGTGGCGGTCGAAGCGGGCGCGGACTGGCTCAAAGTGACGGGCGGGCCGATTAAAGGCGGCGGCTTGGTGGCGACGCATCACGATCACCGTATCGCCATGGCGTTTTTGTGCCTCGGCCTCAGCGCCGAAGCGCCGGTCAGCATTGATGACAGCACCATGATTGCCACCAGCTTTCCGACGTTTTTTGCCCTGATGGCAGATTTGGGAGCAGATATAGATGGCTAATCGCAAGCTTATCGCTGTTGACGGCCCGGCCGCCTCGGGCAAAGGCACGCTGGCGCGCCGTCTGGCCGCCTATTTCGATTTCGCCTATCTAGACACCGGTGCGTTATATCGCGCCGTCGCGTTGAGCGTGCTCGATGCCGGTGGCGCTGTAGACAGCCAAGCCGACGCCGTCGCCGCCGCGCAAAAGCTCGATATGACCATGCTCGACAATGCCGATTTTGCGGCGCGTTTGCGTACCGCGGAAACCGGCCTTGCGGCCTCTGTGGTGGCGGCCATGCCGGATGTGCGCGCTGCTATTTTGGCGGCGCAACGCCAATTTGCCGACACCCCGCCGCAGGCTAAAGCCGGCGCAGTGTTGGATGGCCGCGATATCGGCACGGTGGTGTGCCCCGATGCGGCGGCCAAATTATTCGTCACCGCGCGCCCCGACATTCGCGCTGAAAGGCGCTGGAAAGAGCTGCAAGCCGATAATAAAGCCGGCGCGGCGGGGCCGGATTACGAGACTGTGCTGGGCGATATTAAGGCGCGCGATGCGCGCGATGCCGAACGCGAAACGGCACCGATGAAACAAGCGGCAGATGCGGACTTGCTAGATAGTTCTGATTTGTCTATAGAAGAGGCGTTCACAGCGGCTCTGGCTCTGGTTGAAGCAAAACTCAACGACTAGCCTGAAATCCAAAAATCCGCGTCCCGCGAATGGGGTGAGCATTTTTCGAAAACCATTGCCCGCCACGGCTGCACGCACGCGCGTGCCGATGCGGGACGTCCGGCCCTTAAAGCCGCAGAAAAAGCGGCGGGTTTGGCATTTACTTTAAGGAGACACAAAAGTGTCTGAACAAAATACCGATACCGGGATGAACCCGAGCACTGATGATTTCGCCGCGCTTTTGGAAGAAAGCTTTGCCGCCGATGCGCCGATTGAGGGCACGGTTGTGCGCGGCCGCGTCACCGCCATTGAAAATGATTTGGCGATTGTTGATGTCGGCCTGAAAACCGAAGGCCGCGTGCCTTTGCGTGAATTTTCCATGGCCGGCCAACCCGCCGAAATAGGCGTTGGCGACGAGGTCGAAGTTTTTGTCGACCGCATTGAAAACGCTATGGGGGAGGCCGTTTTGTCACGCGACAAAGCGCGTCGTGAAGAAAGCTGGGTCAAGCTGGAGAAAAACTTCGAAGCCGATGAGCGCGTCGAAGGGGTTATTTTCGGCCGCGTCAAAGGCGGTTTCACCGTCGATTTGGACGGTGCCACGGCGTTTTTGCCGGGCAGCCAAGTCGATATTCGTCCGGTGCGCGACATCACCCCGTTGATGAACACACCGCAACCTTTTCAAATTCTGAAAATGGACCGCCGCCGTGGCAATATTGTTGTCTCGCGCCGTGCCATTATGGAAGAGACCCGCGCCGAAGCGCGCAATGAAATCGTCTCCAATCTGCTGGAAGGCCAGCAGGTCGACGGCGTGGTCAAAAACATCACCGATTATGGTGCTTTTGTCGATCTGGGCGGTGTGGACGGTCTGTTGCACGTCACCGATATTGCTTGGCGGCGCGTCAATCACCCGTCAGAAGTGCTGACTGTCGGCGAGACGGTGCGCGTGCAAGTGGTGAAAATCAACGCTGAAACGCAGCGCATCAGCCTCGGCATGAAACAATTGGAAGCCGACCCGTGGGATGAAGCGGCGTCGAAGTTCGAGCTCAACAGCAAAGTCACCGGCCGCGTCACCAACATCACTGATTATGGTGCTTTTGTGGAGCTGGATAACGGCATTGAAGGTCTTGTCCATGTCTCGGAAATGAGCTGGGTGAAGAAAAATGTGCATCCGGGCAAAATCGTTTCCACCAGTCAGGAAGTCGAAGTCATGGTGCTCGAAGTGGATGCCGAAAAACGCCGCATCTCGCTGGGCCTCAAACAATGCATGGAAAATCCGTGGGAAGATTTCTCATCGAAATTCCCGATCGGCACCAAGCTGTCGGGCGAGATTAAAAACATTACCGAATTCGGTCTGTTTGTCGGTCTCGATAATGATATTGACGGCATGGTGCATATTTCCGACCTCGATTGGAACGCATCGGGCGATGAAGCGCTGGCGCATTATAATAAAGGCGACACGGTGGGAGCCGTGGTGCTGGATGTTGACCAGGAAAAAGAACGCGTCAGCCTTGGCATCAAGCAATTGGACGGCGACCCGTTTGAGAGCGTTGCCGATCTGCGCCGTGGTGACGCGGTGACTTGCGAGGTGACGGCGGTTACCGATGGCGGTCTGGAAGTGTCTGTTGCCGAGGGCGATGTCACGGCCTTTATCCGTCGTTCCGATTTGTCGCGCGACCGTCAGGACCAACGCCCTGAGCGTTTCCATGTCGGCGATAAGCTGGACGCGATGGTGACCAATCTCGATAAGCGCGACCGCCGTGTCGGCCTGTCGATCAAGGCGCTGGAGATTGCCGAAGAGAAAGAAGCGGTCGCACAATACGGCTCTTCTGATAGCGGCGCGTCACTGGGTGACATTCTGGGCGCTGCGCTGAACCGCGATGAAGCGCCAGCTGTCGAAGAAGTAGCTGAGGAAGTTGTCGAAGAAGCAGCCGAGGAAGTTGTCGAAGAAGCAGCCGAAGAAGTTGTCGAAGAAGCAGCCGAAGAAGCAGCTGAGGAGACCGAAACAGACGACGAGAAATAATCGGCGTCTGATTTCCTATATGATTTAAAGCCCGGCTTGCTTTGGCAGGCCGGGTTTTTCTATGGCGGCGATTTTTCCGAGCGGTATTTTGGGTCGCATTTTTGTCTTGTCCGTGCTTGACGCGTGGCGGCCTTAATGGCAGCTTAAGCCCTCAAATATCAGAGGCGTGTCCATGATTAAGTCCGAACTCATCGTAAAAATCGCGGAACTTTACCCGCATCTTTACCAGCGCGATGTCGAAACCATCGTCAATCAATTGCTGGAAGAAATCGGCGATGCCATGGGGCGCGGCGACCGCGTCGAGCTGCGCGGCTTTGGGACATTTTCGGTCAAACAGCGCGAAGCCCGCATCGGGCGCAATCCGCGCACCGGCGAAAGCGTCGCCGTGGCCAAAAAACACGCGCCGTTTTTCAAAACCGGCAAAGACCTTCGTGAACGCATGAACCGGGACGGCGGCCGCTAGGCTTGTTGGGGCGCTGGTGGAAAGCCGGGACGCAGTTCGCCAAGCTGGTGATTGTGCGGCTGGTGTTTATCCTCTCCCTTCTCATTCTTCTGCCCCTCGCTGTTTTGAACCGCCAAAGCGTCGGTATTTTCGTCAACCCGATGGACCTCATCCGCGCCGAGCCGAGCGGACGCATTTTCGTGCCGCTGTTCATCGCACTGTTTGTCATTTTTATTCTCGGCCTCATGGTCGGCTGGGTGATGGGGCGTTTTGGGGGTGCAAAAAAACCGGCTCAAAGCACCGCCCATACTATGCCGCGCGCTGCGGCCATGGTAAAAGCGGCGCATAATAACAGCCAAGGCGATACGCCCGCTTCGCGTGCAGCACCCAAAACGGCGCTGGGCACACCGGCCGAAACGGAAAGTGACGAGACCCATGAGCGCTGAGATTTACTGCGCCATTGATACAAATGAGCTGGCGCGCGCCAAGACGCTGGCGGCGCAACTGGCCGGTCATGTCGGCGGTCTCAAAATCGGCATGGAATATTTCTACGCGCATGGCGCGGCCGGCTATCGGGCGCTGGTCGACCATGCAGTACCGATTTTTCTGGATTTGAAACTGCACGATATCCCCAATACGGTCGCGTCTGCGGTGCGCGCCTTGGCCCCGCTGGAACCGGCTTTGTTGAATGTGCATGCGGGCGGTGGTGCTGCGATGATGCGCGCTGCCGCCGATGCCGCCGCCGAGGCCAATGATAACGGCTTTAGCGCGCCGACCATGCTCGCCGTCACTGTTTTGACCAGTCTCGAAGAAGCCGATTTGCAGGCGATGGGTGTGTCGGGCGCGCCGCGCGACCAAGTGCTGCGCCTCGCCGGTTTGGCACGCGCCAACGGCATGGACGGTGTGGTGTGCTCGGCCCATGAAATAGAGCCGCTGCGCGCCGAAATGGGCCTCGATTTCAAACTGATTGTGCCGGGCATCCGTCCGGCCGGCAGCGCCACGCATGACCAAAAACGCGTTATGACCCCGCAAGCGGCGCAAAAAGCGGGGGCTGATATTCTGGTTATCGGCCGCGCCATTACCGGTGCCGACAACCCGGCCATGGCGGCGCAAAGCATTGCAGCAGACCTCGCCGGAGAAGGCTGATGAGCGCACCGGCCATTAAGATATGCGGCCTCACACGGGCGCAAGATATCGAGCTGTTGAACCGTCTCGGCATTGAACTGGTCGGGTTTAATTTTGTCGAAAAATCGCCGCGCTTTGTAAGCCAAGACGTGGCCGCCGGTTTGGCCGCGCAGTGCCGCCCTGAAATGGAGCGCGTGGCATTGCTGGTCGACCCGGATGACGACGCGGTTGACCGCGCTTTGGCGGCGGTCAGCCCGCATCGCTTGCAATTGCATGGGGTC
>JADHOK010000077.1 GCA_016779015.1 PS1 clade bacterium
GCTTTCAGCGGCGCGGCTTGTAGGGCGCGGCCATAGGAGAAGCTGAGCTTCCACGGCAGACCGCCAATCTTGTTCATGGCGTCGAGATGCGCCGTTGCGTCTTCGTCTGACTGACCGCCTGACAAAAAGACGATCCCCGGCACGGCCTCGGCAACACATTTCTTAAAGCAATCAATGGTCATTTCGGCCACTTGGGCGACGCCTGCCTGTTCAGCGTGCTGGGTGCCGGAGACCACCATATTCGGTTTCAAAATAGTGCCTTCCAGATGCACACTCTGCTCGGCCAATTGCTCATAAAGACCGGTCAGCGCGGCACTGGTTACTTCATAGCAACGCTCGACCGAATGGCTGCCATCCATAATCACTTCGGGTTCGACAATCGGCACAATCTCGGCTTCCTGACACAGCGCGGCATAACGCGCCAGCGCATGATTATTGGCGGTCAAGCAAGCGGCGGAAGGAATGCCGTCGGCGATATTGATGACAGCGCGCCATTTGGCGAATTTTGCGCCGAGGCCGTGATATTCGCTCAACCGGTCGCGCAGACCGTCAAGGCCTTCGGTCACCATTTCGCCGGCATGGCCGGCAAGGTCTTTGGCCCCGCCATCGACTTTAATGCCCGGCAGCGAACCAGCATCACTTATCAGTTGGGTCAGTGGTGTGCCGTCGGCGGCTTTCTGGCGAATGGTCTCATCGAACAAAATCACGCCGGAGATATAATCGCGCATCGCATCCTGCGTGCGGAACAGCATTTCGCGGTAATCGCGGCGGTTGTCCTCGGTCGATTCCACATCGATGGAATCGAAGCGCTTTTTAATCGTGCCGGTGCTTTCATCCGCCGCCAAAATGCCTTTGCCGTCGGCCACCATAGCTTGCGCTATCGTTTCAAGAGCTTGTTTGTTCATTGTTCTCTCCCTTTTTTATTCGGGGTTTACGCCGTCAAGGCGGCGACCCCGGGTAATGTCTTACCTTCCAGCCATTCCAAAAAAGCCCCGCCCGCCGTCGATACATAAGAGAAATCCTCTCCTGCACCGGCATGGTTCAGAGCCGCTACCGTGTCGCCGCCACCGGCCACTGAAGTCAGTTGGCCTTTGCGGGTCAGCGCCGCGGCGTGTTGCGCGGCGCTATTCGTCGCCGCGTCAAACGGTTCAATTTCAAATGCCCCCAAAGGGCCGTTCCAAATCAGCGTCTTGGCGCTGTCAAAGGCGACGCAAATATCGCGCACCGCATCGGGCCCGGCATCGAGTATCATCATATCATCGGGTATCGCCTCGGCCGAAACCATTTCGGCCTTTTGACCGGCGGCGAAAGCGGGCGCAATGGCGGCATCGCGCGGCAGCAAAATCGTGCAGCCTTGTTTTTCGGCCTCGACCATAATGGCGCGCGCTGTGTCCAGCATCGCATCCTCGCACAAAGATGTGCCGACGCTATGGCCTTGCGCGGCCAAAAACGTATTGGCCATGCCGCCGCCAATCACCAGCGTATCGACCCGCGACGACAAATTGCCGAGCAGGTCGAGCTTGGTGGAAATCTTGGCCCCGCCAACCACCGCTACAACCGGTCGCTCCGGCGCACCCAGCGCGGCGTTGAGCGCATCAAGCTCGGCCTGCATGGCCAGACCGCAATAGGTCGGCAGGTGCTTGGTGATACCGTGCGTCGAGGCATGGGCGCGGTGAGCGGCGGAAAACGCATCATTGACATAAGCGGCGGCCGGAGCCGCCAGAGCGGCGGCGAAATCGGCGTCATCGGCTTCCTCGCCGGCGTGAAAGCGGGTGTTTTCCAAAACGCAAATGCTGCCTTCACGAAGCGCTGTCAGGGCGTTCTGCGCCGCCGCGCCAATGCAGTCATCGGCAAAACTGACCGGTTGACCCAACAAAACGGCCAGCGCCTCGGCCACCGGTGCCAAGCTCATCGTGTCGACGCGTTGGCCTTTCGGGCGTCCAAAATGTGACAGCACACCAATTCGATAACCGGCCTCGCTCAGTTTTTTGAGGCTTGGCAGCAAACGCTGCAGACGCGTTGCGTCTCGCACAGCGCCCGCATCATCCAGCGGCACGTTCAAATCGGCGCGGATGAGAACAATACCCCCAACGTCGATATCTTCAGTCAGTTGGTCGAGTGTCTTAAATCCGCTCATGCGTCTCGGGGGAACCTATAGCTTGCCCATGGCAACGGCGGTGTCGCTCATGCGGTTGGCAAAGCCCCACTCATTGTCATACCAGCTCAGCACCCGCACCAACCGGTCGCCGACAATCTGTGTCTGGGTCAGGTCAAAAGTCGAACTGTTCGGATTATGATTGAAATCAATCGACACAAGCGGTTCATCGCAGACGCCGAGCACGCCTTTGAGCGGGCCATTGGCGGCTTTGATAATGGCGTTATTGATTTGCTCAACCGTGGTTTTCTTCTTGGCTTCAAACACCAGATCAATCATCGAGACATTCGGCGTCGGCACGCGAATGGCCGTGCCGTCCAGCTTGCCGATCAATTCCGGCAGCACCAGACCGACCGCTTTGGCGGCACCGGTCGAGGTCGGAATCATTGACAGCGACGCAGCGCGCGCGCGGCGCGGGTCGGAATGCAGCGTATCGACCGTACGCTGGTCGCCGGTAAACGCGTGGATTGTTGTCATATAACCGCGCGCAATGCCGCAGGTTTTGTCTAGCACTTGCGCCACCGGCGCGAGGCAGTTGGTGGTGCATGACGCGTTGGAAACGATTTTGTGGCTCTTGCGCAGCTTCTTGTCATTGACGCCGTAAACCACCGTCAGGTCGGCACCCGAAGCCGGGGCCGAAACCAGCACCCGCTTGGCACCGGCGGTCAGATGCTTGCCCGCATCCTCTTGGCTGGTGAACAGCCCGGTGCATTCCAGCGCGATATCGACGCCCATTTTCTCCCACGGCAGATTGGCCGGGTCGCGCTCAGCGATAACTTTGATGCCTTTGCCATTTACATTAATGCCGGTTTTGGTGGCCCTCACTTTGGCCGGCAATTGCCCGTGCACACTGTCATATTGCAGCATATGCGCATTGGCTTCGACACTGCCCAAATCATTAATGGCGACCACATTCACATCCTTGCGCCCGCTTTCAATAATGCCGCGCAGCACCAGACGCCCAATGCGTCCGAAACCGTTAATTGCCACATTCACTGCCATATCGTTTCCTCTCTTGGTAAGTCTCTAAAGCGCATCGCGCGCGGCGGCGGCGATGGCCTCCGCGGTAATGCCGAAATGTTGAAACAGTTGCTCGGCGGGTGCGCTGGCACCGAAACCGTCCATGCCGATGAAAATATCCCGCGGCCGCAAATAGCGGTCCCAGCTTTGACGCACCGCCGCTTCCACAGCGATACGCAAAGGCGTCTCGCCAAGAATATCGGCCTGTGTGGCGGGGCTTTGTTGCTCGAATAATTCCATGCACGGCACCGAGACCACGCGCGCGCCAATGCCGTCTTCTTTCAGCATATCGCGGGCTTGCATGGCGATGGAAATTTCAGACCCCGACGCCATTATTGTGACTTGTGCATCGCTGCCACCGGCTGCCAATTCATAAGCCCCATGGACGCAGCCATTGCGTTCTTCATAACCGCGCACGGTCGGCAGACCTTGGCGGGTGAGTGCCAAAATGCTCGGCGCGGAATCCAGCTTCAGCGCCAATTGCCAGCATTCCAGCGTCTCAATCGCGTCGGCGGGGCGGAAGACATAAGTATTGGGTATGGCGCGCAGGGCGGCCAAATGCTCGACCGGCTGGTGCGTCGGGCCGTCTTCGCCAAGCCCGATGGAATCATGCGTCAGCACATGGATGGTGCGTTGCTTCATCAGCGCTGATAAGCGAATAGCGGGGCGCGAATAATCCGAGAAGACAAGAAAAGTGCCGGAATAGGGGATGAAGCCGCCATGCAGCACCATGCCGTTCATCGCCGCCGCCATACCGTGCTCGCGAATGCCCCAATGGATAAACTGACCTGCCATATTATCGGCGGACACCGGTTCTTGCTCAGGCGTTTTAGTGTTGTTGGAGCCGGTGAGGTCGGCCGAGCCGCCAATCATCTCCGGCACATGCGGGACAATGGCTTTCAGCACTTCCTCAGAGGCTTTGCGGGTGGCCCAGCCGGGTTTTTCCTCGGCCAGTTGTTTTTTGAATTCATCGACGGCGCCATCGAGGCCTTGCGGCAAGTCGCCGGAGACGACACGCTCAAAGCGATTGCGCGTCTCGGCCGATTGCGCGGCGAGGCGTTCTTCCCAAGCTTTGCGGGTCGAGGCATGGGCGCGACCGGCGACGCGCCACTCGTCCAACAGCGCGGAAGGAATTTCATAAGGCTCTGATGACCAGCCAAGGCTTTCGCGGGTCAGCGCAATCTCGTCATCGCCCAAAGGCGCACCGTGCACACCGCTGGTGCCGGCTTTATTGGGGCTGCCATAGCCAATGGTGGTTTTGCAAGCAATCAGACTTGGCTTGTCGCTGGTGCGCGCCGCGGCAATCGCCGCTTCAATGGCGTCATGGTCGTGACCGTCAATGCGCACCGCATTCCAGCCCGCCGCTTCAAAACGGCCTAGTGCGTCGCCGGATTCGGCAAGGTCGAGCGGCCCGTCAATCGAGATGCCGTTATCGTCATAAAGCACGATCAAGCGCGACAATTTCAAATGCCCGGCGATGGAAATGGCTTCATGGCTGATGCCCTCCATCAAGTCGCCATCTGACGCCAGCACATAGGTATAATGGTCAACCAAATCATCGCCGAAACGGGCATTCATCATCCGCTCCGCCAGCGCCATGCCAACCGCCGTTGAAATGCCCTGGCCGAGCGGGCCGGTTGTTGTTTCAATACCCGCCGCATGGCCGTATTCGGGGTGGCCCGCCGTGCGCGCGCCGAGCTGGCGGAAGTTTTTAATCTCCTCCAGCGTCATATCGGCAAAACCGACCAGATAATGCAGCGCATATTGCAGCATCGAGCCGTGACCGGCCGACAGCACAAAGCGGTCGCGGTCGGGCCATTCAGGTGCCAGCGGGTCAATTTTCAAAAATTTCGTGTATAAAACCGTCGCGATATCGGCTGCCCCCATGGGCAGACCCGGATGTCCCGAATTGGCCGCTTGTACAGCGTCCATGGAAAGGGCGCGTATGGCATTGGCCATTTGTTTCAAAGGCATGGAGCCGGTTTCGGAAGGTGCGCTTTTTTCGGCGTCAGACATTCAAAAATCCCTCTAACTCATCGGGCTTAAAACCCGCAACCGCGTCGGTCGTCCTTATACCGACAAGACCGTCTGAGTTGGGGCGAACAATGCCCCTGCGGCCAGTTAGAGTCAATGCCAGATTCGGCAGATAGAGTCCCGCAATTAACAGATTTTATTGACGAAGAAACGGGGGCAATTTTATGCTAGGTAAAGAGGTAATGATGCAGAAAATTCAACCCGCGCTCGAACGCCTGCTGAAAGCAGTTGACCGGCTGACCGCCGAACACGCTCGGCTGAGCGAAGCAGGCGAGGAGATGCTGGGCAAGCTGGCCGAGTTGGAAACGCTGGAAGTCGAATGTGCGCATTTGCGCACCGAGGTCTCGACGCTGAAAAAACAAAATCAGAATTTGGAAAGCAGTCAGAAGCGCGCCGCCACGCAGGTCGAAAAAGCGATGCGGCAAATCGATGACGTGCTGGGGGAGGCTTAGGCATGGCCGAAATTACCGTATCCGTTAACTCGCGCCCGTTTCAGGTGGTTTGCCGCGACGGCGATGAAGCACAGGTAACGCAACTTGCCGAAGATTTTGCGACCCGCGTTGCGGGCACAAAAAAAGGCAATGAGAAAGCCGGTGACAGTCACCTTTTGGTGCTCACCGGTTTGATGCTGTGCAATGATGTGCGTGATTTAAAGCGCGACCTTGAGGCGGTGCGCCGAGAAGTGGCCGAGGCTGGAGAATCGCGCGCTGCGCTGTCGGCGCGGGTCAATGAGATCGAGGATGTGTTGTCCACGGCACTCATCTCGGCGGCGGAAAAGATCGAGGCCATTGTGCCGGATATTTCCCCCGATACTTCCAACGGCACGGATAGCGCGCCTGAAACCCCTGCCAGCTCGACCTGAAGAGGGGTTACGGGTTTCGCATTTGCCGCTATAAGGCGATAAGGAACTGCCCGACGCGAAGACTGCTTTTAACGCTCGGGGCCTTACGATCCTTTAGGGAACTGTCACTGAGGCGGGTTGCGGCCTGCTCCATACGGTGCCCACCTACTTTAGTAGGTCTCCGAGGATCCGGCAGGAAACGGTCGCGGCGGTTCCAACTGATACAAGCGGGTGGCGGGACAAGCAGAGATGGACGAAAAAGACCGCATGCGGCGCGCCATGTTGGCGGCGCGCAGCGCACATGTAAAAGCGGCAACCAAAGCGGG
>JADHOK010000005.1 GCA_016779015.1 PS1 clade bacterium
CGATTTGCACCGGCGGCGAACGCTTGAAAGGCGAAGACGGGGCCAAGCTGCACCCGACGCAAAAACCCGAGGGTCTGTTGCACCGCGTATTGCTGGCCTCGACACAGACTGGCGATGTGGTGCTCGACCCGTTTTTCGGCACCGGCACTACCGGTGCGGTGGCTAAGAAACTGGGGCGGCATTTTATCGGTATTGAGGCGGAGGGCGATTATGCCGAAGCCGCCATGCAGCGCATTGGCCGCGTGGAAAGGCTGGCCGATGCCGAGCTTGAGCTCACGCAAAGCCCGAAAGCCCAACCGCGTGTCGCCTTTGGCACGCTGGTCGAGCGCGGGCTGGTAAAGCCGGGCATGCAATTATTCGGGCCGGCGCGCAAAGTGCGGGCTAAAGTCCGCGCCGACGGGTCGGTGAAACTGGGCCGCGAGAAAAACGCGCCTTCCGGTTCCATTCATAAAATGGGGGCGGCGGCGCAAGGCGCGCCAAGCTGCAATGGCTGGACGTTTTGGCACTATAAAGATGGCGAGAAGCTGGTGCCGATCGACAATCTACGCCAAAAAGTGCGCGACGAAAGGTAAATGAGGGTTAAGCGAGGGCTACAAATTCAGTAGCCATGCGTGTCGCGCCTATCGGCCAGTTTTTGCGTGTAAAAAGCCACCTTGCGGGCGAACTCAGCATCGTTTGGATGCATTTCCAAGAGTTGCTTATATTTCAGCAGATTTATCGCATATTCATTGACCGGAATGGTGCGCAGTTCGGTCAGCAGGCGGCGCGTTTCAATGTCGATTTTTTTGTCCGCCATTGATTGCGCACTCACGCGATTATTCCCGCCATTATTTGCTGGCGGTGCAAGCGAGGCCGAGCCGAATTCGCCGCCCGGCGCGCCGCGTATCAGTGTCACCAACATATACAGCGCCAGCACCACGGCGGTCGCCAATCCAAGTCGTTGAAGCATACTCTCTCCTTTTTGTTTTTATTGGAGTTTCAACAGGCTAACGGGGCGCGCGCTCGGCGTCAATTGTTCTGGGGCGGGCATATCTGCTAGCCTTTTGGAAATCAAATGGGGAGCAAGACCATGAGCCAAGAAAAAGTCACGCGCGAGCTGCGCGGCAGCAGCAATATCATCACCATTAACCGCGCCGGGGCGCGCAATGCGGTGGACCCCGAAACCGCCACCGCGCTGGAGGCCGCTTTCACCGCCGGGGAGCAAGACGAGGCCGTCGCCGTGCATGTGTTGACCGGCAGTGACGGGCATTTTTGCGCCGGTGCCGATTTGAAAGCCGTGGCCTCGGACCAGGGTTTCAGTCGCACCGCGCCGATGGGGCCAAGCTGGTTGGAACTGACCAAGCCGTCCATCGCGGCGGTCGAAGGCCATGCCGTCGCCGGTGGCTTGGAATTGAGTGTGCTGTGCGACCTGCGTATCGCCGGTCGCTCGGCGGTGTTTGGGGTTTATTGTCGGCGTTGGGGCGTGCCGCTTATCGATGGCGGCACGGTGCGCCTGCCGCGGCTTATCGGCCAATCGCGCGCTATGGATATGATACTCACCGGCCGTCCGGTCGGGGCTGAGGAAGCGATGTCTTTCGGCCTCGCCAATCGGGTGGTCGATGATGGCACGGCGCTCGACGCGGCGCTGGAATTGGCCGAGCAATTGGCGCAATTTCCGCAAACCTGCATGCGCAATGACCGCCTCAGCGTGTTGAAGCAATGGGGCCTGCCGATCGAAGAGGCGCTGCAATTTGAAACCGATATCGGCGCCGCTTCTTTGCGCGCCGGTGCCGCAGCGGGGGCGGCGCGCTTCGCCGACGGCAAAGGCCGCAGCGGCGATTTCAGGGATATTTAAAACAAAACCGCTTTCGCCACTTTCATCATCACGCTGGGCAGGGCGGCCGTGTCAAAGGCGCGCGGATGCAGCCAGATATGGTCGGCGGGTTTTCGAAACCCTTTGGGCGCGGTTCGCGCCTGCACATTCAGGGTCAGGCGAAAATGGGTGAACACATGCACCACTTCGGCTTCCAACTGCGTCCAACCATTTTGTGACGCTTGGCGATTGCCCAGCAGGGTGGGCAGTGGGCTGTCATTGGCGGCGTCCCAGCCGTTTGACGGGAAACACAACATGCCCCCCAACAGGCCCTTATCGGGGCGGCGATGCAGCAGCACTTCGCCCTTGGCGTTTTCGAGCCAGTAAATCGTGCCGGTGCGGTGTGGCTTCGGCTTTTTCGGCGCGCGTTTGGGCAGCGTCTCTGCGAGGCCTTTTTTGCGCGCCGCGCAAATGCCCTGCCACGGGCACAGCAAACAATTGGGCCGCTTCGGTGTGCATAGCGTCGCGCCCAAATCCATCATCGCTTGCGCGAAATCGCCGGGCCGGTCTTGCGGCACCAGCGCTTCATTTTTGGCTTTCACCTGAACCTTTACCTCGGGCAGCGGTGTCTCAAGCGCATAAAGCCGCGCCAGCACGCGCTCAATATTGCCGTCCACCGGAGCCGCTTGGCGGTTAAAGGCAATCGCCGCAATCGCCGCCGCCGTATAGGGGCCGATGCCCGGCAACCCCAATAATTCGGCTTCGGTGTCAGGAAAGCGGCCGGCATGCGTGTTGGCGATAAGGCGGGCGCATTTCAGCAGATTGCGGGCGCGGCTGTAATAACCAAGCCCGGCCCAAGCGGCCATCACCGCATCGTCTTGCGCCGCCGCCAAGGCTTCGACGGTCGGAAACAGGGTGAGAAATTTTTCAAAATACGGCTTCACCGTGGTGACGGTGGTTTGCTGCAACATGATTTCCGATAGCCAGACGTGATACGGATCGGGCGCAATGGTGCGCGGCGCGCGCCAAGGCAAGCTGCGGGCATTTTCGTCATACCAATCGAGAAGCGCGGAAACCGGGTCAACTGTGGCGGGCATGTGTGCTATGCTAACGCAAAAGCACGAAGGAGCAAGCATGACTGCCGATAACTGGCGCGACATTCCGCAGACCAAACCGGCGCGTGGCTTTCAGGGGCGCACGGTCGGCAATGTGTTGGGGCGCATTATCGCGCCGACGCTGAAAAAGCGGGGCTTTCGGCAGATCGATATTTTGGCGCATTGGCCGATGATTGTCGGCCCGCAGCTCGCTGCTTTGTCGTGTCCTGAACGGATTTCGCGCAGTGGGCGATTGTCGCCCGATGGCGGTGCAGTACTGACGGTGAAAGTCGAAGGGGCGATGGCGCTGGAAGTGCAACATATGGCGCCGCTTATCCTCGAACGCATCAACCAGCATTATGGCAGCGGCGCGATTACCCGGCTCAATATTGTGCAGGGGCCGCTGCCGCTGGATTATTTACAGGCGCAAAAAGCGCGGCAAACGCCGCTTTCCGATGATGAATTGGCCGAGGCTGAGGCGGCGCTTGACGGCTTTGAAAGCAGCCGCTTGAAGCATGCGCTGGCGCGTCTCGGCGCTCGGGTGCGGCGCAAAAGCCGTTAATCGGGGCGCGCTGCGCGATAGTTTTCCACAGGCGGTGGAATCGCTGTTTTGGGAATAAACCCGTCTTTTAGGGTTTTGTGCGATATAATCTGAGCATCACTTCGATTCGGGAGTATCCGCGTGTCCAAACAAAATCAAATCATAATCGCTATCGCCGTTATTGCGGTGGCGGGGCTCGCCTTCCTCTTTGCCGCGGGCCAAAACGATGTCGCGCCGAGCGTTTCGGCAAGCTCTTCGCCCGCGACCCAAACTGACACTGAGGCAGAAGCTGAAGCTGTGCCGATTGACACATCCGGTCTCGGCCCGTTGGAAGCACCAAGCCCGCTGGGCGAAGTGGTGTTGGGCAATGCAGACGCGCCGGTGACGATTGTTGAATACTCATCGCTCACCTGTCCGCATTGTGGCGCGTTCCATCGCGAAACGCTGCCCGATTTGACCGAGAAATATATGGATAAAGGGCTGGTCAAAATCTATTTCCGTCCGTTCCCGTTCGACCCTTATGCGACGGCGGGGGCGATGCTGGCCTATTGTGTGCCGCCGCGGGCGCAAGTCTCTTTCCTCGATATTTTGTTCAAACGCCAAAGCCAATGGATACAGGCTGAGAAACCTATGGATGCGCTGCAAGCCATGGCCAAACAGGCCGGCCTCTCGGAAACCGATTTCGTTGTCTGTCTGAAAGACCAAAAACGCCTAGACGGCATTCGCGATATCCAGAGCCGTGCGGCGGAAGAGCTGGGCGTGCGCTCGACGCCGACATTTTTTATCAATGGCGAAAAAATAGAAGGCAACCAGCCGCTGGCGGCCTTTGAAAAGATATTGAAGCCGCTTCTCGCGGGCGTTGAGGGAGCGCAGTAAATGAAATTCGATCGCTTGCGTCTTACCGGCTTTAAATCTTTTGTCGA
The DNA here is from genome assembly GCA_016779015.1 of PS1 clade bacterium. Classification (GTDB taxonomy): domain Bacteria; phylum Pseudomonadota; class Alphaproteobacteria; order RS24; family RS24; genus UBA8337. Next base: position 4,351 of record JADHOK010000005.1, read on the forward strand.
ACCGGTCGATCTCGATATTCTGCCCGGCATGACCGGTATTGTCGGCCCCAATGGGTGCGGCAAGTCCAATCTGCTCGAAGCCCTGCGCTGGGTGATGGGTGAGACCTCTTATAAATCAATGCGCGGTTCGGGCATGGAGGATGTGATTTTCTCCGGCACGAATGCACGGCCTGCGCGCAACCACGCCGAAGTGGTGCTGATTCTCGACAATAGCGAGCGCGGTGCTACGGCCGAGTTCAATGATAGCGATAATATCGAAGTGGTGCGGCGCATCGAGCGCGATGCCGGTTCGGCCTATCGCATTAATGGCCGCGATGTACGCGCCCGCGATGTGCAGCTGATGTTTGCCGATGCCTCTACCGGCTCAAGGTCGAACTCTTTGGTCAAACAGGGGCAGATTGGCGAGATTATCAATGCCAAGCCGGAAGCGCGACGCCGTATCCTTGAGGAAGCGGCGGGGATTTCCGGCCTGCATTCGCGCCGTCACGAGGCCGAGCTACGCCTCAACAGCGCTGAGCGCAATCTGGAAAAGCTGGAAGAGACCAACACCAATCTGGAAACCCAGCTCCGCCAGTTGAAGCGGCAGGCGCGCCAAGCCAGTCGCTATAAAAACATCTCCGGGCAAATCCGCGAGGTTGAAGCACTGTCATTGCATTTGCGCTGGCAGCAAGCGGTCGATGGCGTTGAGGCTTGCGAGAGCGAATTGGTGGAGGCCAAAAAGGCCGTCTCGGAAGCCGGTGTCGCCTCGGCGCAAGCCAGCACGGCGCAGTCTGAGGCGCAAGCCAGCCTGCCCGCTTTGCGCGATAGCGAAATGGCCGCCGCGGCGGCGCTGCGTCGCCTGACGCTGGAGCAAGAGAGCCTTGACGGCGAGGCCAAGCGCGCCGAGGAAATGATTGCCCGTCTGCAAAGCCAGATTGAAACCGTGCTGCAAGACGTCAAGCGCGAGACCCAATCGCTGGCCGATGCCGAGGCGCAATTGCAACGATTGGCCGAGGAGGAAGCGGAAATCCGCGCCTCTATTTCTGACGATGAGGAAGCCGCTGAGCGCCAAGCGGCGGAAGAATTGAACGCGGCGGTGCAAGCGCTGAATACCGGCGAGGCGGCTTATGATGAAGCCAATCGCGCGGCGGCTGAATTCGAAGCCCGTAAGCAGGCTTTGGAGGCGACGCTGGCTCAAAATGCGCAACGCCGCGAACGGCTTTTGGCCGAGCAGGCGCAAGCGCAAAACACGCGTGGCGATGTTGAAAACGCCATTGCCGCCGATTTTGATGTGGCGGCGCGGCGCAGCGAATTACACGAATTGACGAGCCGTGATGAAGCGGCGCGCGCGGCCCTCGACGACGCTGAGAAAGCTTATCGGGCGGCCCGCGAAGCACAAAACGCGGCCTCGGAACCGGCGCGCGAAGCGCGTGCGGCGCTGGAGCGTTTGGTCGGCGAGCGCGAGGCATTGTCGCGCCTGTTTGCGCAGCAGGACGACACGGCCTATGCGGCTTTGGTCGATGATGTGACGGTGACGCAGGGATATGAAACGGCGCTCGGCGCAGCTTTGGGCGATGACCTCGACGCGTCACCCGATGCCGATGCTCCGGCCGCTTGGACGCGGCTCGGTGCCGAGGCGCTGGCGCAAAAATTGCCCGATGGGGTTGAGAGTTTGGCGCCCTATGTCGCCGGTTCGGCTCTGCTGACGCGGGCTTTGTCACAAGTCGGTCTGGTGACCCGCGATGCCGGCGCTGCTTTACAAAGCCGCCTGCTGCCGGGTCAGAAACTAGTATCGCGCGAGGGCGATTTATGGCGCTGGGACGGTTATAGCCATAAAGCCGAGGCAGCGACCGGCGCGGCCAAACGATTGGCACAGCGCGCCCGACTGGAAGAATTGCGAGCAGAAATCCCTGCCGCCGAAGCGGCCGCCGCTGCCGCCGTGACACAACAAGACGATGCGCGCGCCGCGGTCGAGGCCGCCAGCACGGCGCAAGACACAGCGCGCTCCCACGCCCAAGAAGCCAACAAAGCGCTGGTCGAAGCGCAAAAATTGCTGGCTGCAGCCGAGACCTCGGTGGCGGCCCAGAACGAAAAACTGAAAGCGTTGGATGCCAGCCTGCGCCGCCTTGCCGACGACCTTGCCGAGTTAGACAGCAGCGATACATCGACCAATACCGAATTGCAAAATCTCGGCGGACAGGAAGAATTGCTGGCTGCTGTCGACTCGGCGCGCGCGGTGATGGAAGACGCCAGACTGGCGCATGGTGAAAAGCGCGGTGCGCTTGACGGGCTGAAATCGCGCCGCGAAGCACGCGATGCGCGCATTCAGCGTCTGAGTGATGACGAGCAACAATGGACGCAGCGCAAGCAGGCGGCGGGCAGTCATATTGATGCGCTGGCGGCGCGCCAAGCCGCCAGTGAAAAAGAACTGACCGGCTATCAAGACGTGCCGACCAATCTGGCCGCGCGTCGCGCCAAGCTGGCCGATTTGGTGGCCGAAGCGGAAGCCGACCGCAGGAACGCTGCCGATGCCTTGGCCTTGGCCGAAACCCAACTGAGCGATGCCGATGCGCGGGCGCGCGAAACGCAAGCGGCGATGAGCCAAGCGCGCGAGACACAAGTGCGCCTCGAAGCGACGCTCGATGCCAATAAACAGCGCCTCGATGAGTCCGCGCAAAGGGTGCGCGAAGCGCTGCAAATCGAACCCGAACAGGCGCTCGCCGCGTCGGGTCACGATCCGGAAAAACCGTTCCCCGAAGCCGAGGCGATGGAGAGCAAGCTCGAGAAATTGCGCCGCGAGCGGGAAAATCTTGGCGGTGTTAATCTGCGCGCCGATGAGGAAGCCGAAGAGATCGAGCAGCAAATCGCCACTATGCAAAGCGAGCATGACGAGCTGAGCGCCGCTATCAATAAGCTGCGGCATGGTATCGGCCAGCTCAACCGCGAGGGGCGGCAGCGTTTATTGGCGGCGTTTGATACGGTCAATGGACATTTCAAGCGGCTGTTCACGCAATTATTTGGCGGCGGCTCGGCCGAGTTGACGTTGACGGAAAGCGACGACCCGCTGCAGGCCGGTTTGGAAATTATGGCGCACCCGCCGGGCAAGAAACCGCAAGTCATGTCGCTTTTGTCGGGCGGCGAGCAGGCGCTCACGGCAACGGCGCTCATCTTCGCCGTCTTCTTGACCAACCCGTCACCGATTTGCGTGCTCGACGAGGTCGATGCGCCGCTCGATGATGCCAATGTCGAACGCTTTTGCAATCTGGTGAAAGAGATTGCCGACGAAACCGGCACGCGTTTTCTGGTCATCACCCATCACGCTTTGTCGATGGCGCGGATGGACAGATTATTCGGCGTCACCATGCAGGAGCGCGGCGTCAGCCAGCTTCTATCGGTTGATTTGACGACGGCTGAACAATTTGCCGAAACCAGCCGCGACAAAATCGCGGATAAAGATAATTTAGAAACAAAATCAATAAGTTAGATGTTGGCGGCTTGCTTGACATTCGCTGCGCTTAAAAGTAGTGTGCGCCTCATCTGGCTGGCAGAAAAGCTGGGTTTTTGGCGGGTTGAGAAGCAGTTTTAAATGTTCCCCATGACCGTTTGAAGGAGACAACACGATGACGCCATCTCGAAACAAGCGTGATCGATTGGAGGCTCTGGAAAAGAAACTCTCTGCCTCCCGGCAGCGGCATCAGCCCGAGAATACGGGCCGCGCCCACGCCAACACTTTGGGTCTTGCTTGGCGCATGACCATTGAGATGTTGGCTGGTATCGGCGTCGGCGGTTTCATCGGCTGGTGGATGGACAAAGCGCTTGGCACGGAGCCCATTTTTCTGCTGTTGATGCTGGTGCTTGGTATGGGTGCCGGTTTGATGAATTCAGTCCGCACGGTCGCTGAGATGCGCCGCAAGCAGGACAGACTGGAAGCGGCCCGGAAATCTTCCGACGCTGCACAAGACGAGGAGTAAGGCGTGGCTGGCAAAACTGAAGGTGGCGGAATGGACCCGATGCACCAGTTTGAGGTGCAGCCGATAATCGAGCTTCCCGCTCTGGCTGGTATTGATACGTCTTTCACCAATTCTTCTTTATGGATGGTTCTCGCCGTTGGCCTGTCGGGCATGTTTATGCTGATGGCCTCCAGCCGCACCGCGCTGGTGCCGGGGCGTCTGCAGTTGATGGGCGAAATGGCCTATGGCTTTGTCGCCAATATGATTAAAGAAAATGTCGGCACGGAAGGCATGCGTTTCTTCCCGTTTATTTTCTCGCTATTTTTGTTCATCTTGTTTTGCAACATGCTCGGCATGCTGCCTTACAGCTTCACCGTAACCAGCCATTTGATTGTCACCTTTGCGCTCGCCGCCGTGGTGTTTGTCATGGTGACGGCGGTCGGTTTCATCCGCCATGGTATCGGGTTCTTGAAATTATTCGTGCCGTCAGGCATTCCGGTGGTCATGGTTCCATTGCTGGTGATTATTGAGGTGATTTCATATCTCACCCGTCCGGTCAGCCTGTCTGTGCGTTTGTTCGGCAATATGATGGCCGGACACACAATGTTGAAAATTTTCGGTGGTTTCGTGGTCGGGCTCAGCTCGGCCGGTCTGGTGCCGCTGGCCATTGCGCCCTTCGCGCTCATGGTCGCGCTCACCGGTCTGGAATTGCTGATTGCAGGTTTGCAGGCCTATGTGTTCACCATATTGACCTGTATTTACCTGAACGAAGCCATCCATATGGATCATTAGATTAACCCTATTTAACTAACCGCCCGCGGGCATTTTGGAGGTTTAAAACCATGGAAGCAGAAGTAGGCAAATATATTGGCGCCGGTATTGCGTGTATCGCTCTGGCTGGTGCAGGTATCGGTATCGGTACGATTTTCGGTAATTTCTTGTCTGGCGCGTTGCGCAATCCGAGCGCCGCACAAAGCCAATTCCCGAACTTGCTGTTGGGCTTTGCCCTGGCTGAAGCGACGGGTCTGTTTGGCCTGATTATCGCGCTCATCCTGCTGTTTGTTGTCTAATTCGTGCCCTTCGGGGCGCTGCAGATAACCGCTAACTTTCGGCTCAAGGAGGCAGCTCATGCCACAGCTAGACCCCAGTACATTCGGCTCGCAGCTTTTCTGGTTGCTTGTATGTTTTGGTGCGCTTTATCTGGTGTTGAGTTTCATCGTCATTCCACGCATTTCCCGCACGCTGGAAACGCGGGCTGAGACGATGGAAAGCGACCTTGCCGAGGCAGAAAAATTGCGCGGACAGGCAGAGGCGGCATTGGCGGCCTATGAAGAAGCCTTGGCCGAGGCGCGTTCGCGCGCTTTGGTTTTGGCGCAGGAAATGCGCGCCGAAGTGCAGGCTGAAACCGACCGCCAAAAGGCCGAATTGGACGCCCAATTGGCCGAACAAGCGGCCGGGGCGGATAAAATACTGGCCGCGGCGCGTGATGCCGCCATGGCCGATTTGAAAACCGCCGCCGCCGAACTGGTCGGCGATGTGATGCAAGCAATCGGCACTGATAAAGCGGCTGACGGCGATGTCGCCAAGGCGCTTGATAAAGTCGCAGCGGAGTAAGCCAAATGTTTGATGAAAGCTTTTTTGTTGCCGTTTCCTTTTTCACCGTCGTCGGTCTGTTCATTTATTTGAAACTGCCGAGCAAGATGATGCAGGCGCTGGACGAGAAATCGGCTGAGATTGCCAAGCAATTGGATGACGCCAAAGCGCTGCGTGCAGAGGCGGAAAAAGTGCTGGCCGATTACGAAGAGCAGCGCAAACAGGCCGAGGCACAGGCCGAGCAAATCATCGCCGATGCCAAAGCATCGGCTGAGCGCACAGTGGCGGAATCGCGTGACGCCATGCAGGCCGCCATGGAACGGCGCACCAAGCAGGCGGAAGATAAAATCGCCCGCGCGCAGGAGAGCCTTGAAAAAGAGGTTCGCGCTGCCATTACATCCTTGGCGATTGACGCGGCGGCGCATCTTGTTGCTTCGGGAATGACCGATGAGACGGCGCAAAAACTGGTCGATAATAATATTTCCGAGCTGGCCGACCGGCTTAATTAATTCTCTAAATGGCTTACCGCGCCCTGACCGGCAGCACATTAATGCGTTGGTCTTGGGCGCGATATTGCGGCCAGCTTTCGGCCGCCAAAATGCGCTGGCTATCGGCGCTTTGATATAAGCGGTCGCGGTAAATCCATAAATTGGCCAGGACTTTTTGCACATAATTACGCGTCTCAGGCGCGGGCAAGCTTTCGATAAACAGCAGCGGGTCTTGCACGTCGTTCAATTCACGCCGCCAGCGCCGCACATTGCCCGGCCCGCCATTATAGGCGGCCAGCATATGCACCAGTGAGCCGTTGAAATAATCCTCGCTCATCAGCATGCTCAGATATTCCTGACCGATCTCCAGATTGAGCTCGGCATCGAGCAACTGGTCGCGACCTGTGCGGCGACGGAGCGAACGGTCGCCGGTCACAAAAGCAGCTGTGCCGGGCATAATTTGCATCAATCCGCGCGCCCCCGCATGGCTTTTGGCGCGGGCTTTGAAGCGGCTTTCCTGCCTTATCAGCGCCAGCAACAGGGCGCGGTCAATGCCTTCAGTTGCAATATCGACGACCGGATAGCTGCTCTCATAAAGCGGCAGCGGCAGGCCATTGGCGATATTGCCGCCGAGCCGCGAGGCCAGCGCCAATTGCACGGCCGGATATTGATTGTCGCGGGCGAAAGCCAGCAGCGCCCGCGCTTCGAGGTCGGACAGGCGTTCTTGCAGGTGCAGAAGCTCCAGCTCGGCAAGCTCCTCTTGCGCAGCCTGACGCAGCATTTGCGCGCGCCGCACGGCAGGGTGGGCGGTGAATAAATTATTGCTGCCATTATCGGCACGGCGCCAGTCAATAATCACCCCGCCGCGAATATGCTGCATCGACAAGAGCGCGTAAAAATTCGGCCCCGAACGCGCGGCGGCGCGGAAATGCTCTTCAGCTTTTTCGACCTCGCCGGTTTGGCGCAAACCGCGCGCCGCCCAGAACGAAGCTTTGGCGCGCAACGCCGGGCTGGCGGTGCGATTGCGGGCCAGATTTTCAAAATGGGTGATGGCGCTGTCGATTTGGCCGAGGCGATAGGACGCCAGACCGGCGTGCCAATCGGCCATTTGAACGAGGTTGCGCGACGCCGTCGCTTCGCGCGCCAGCTTCAACGCTTCGGGCACTTTACCCTCGATATAATACGAGCGCGCAATCAGCGATTTCAGAAAATGCGTCTCGGCTTTGCGCAGCCGTCTGTCTTGCGCCGGTTCGCCGATATATCTCAACGCTTGGGTCGGGCGCTCACGGCGGACTAGAAATTCGACGTGGTTTTTAATCCGCCGTGCGGTTTTGGTTCGAAACAGCGACTGGCCGGAACTGGCGCGCTCGTTGAAATAAACCCTGGAAGGCGGGCGTTTGGGCATGGAGACGCCGCGCGGTTTGCGCTTTTGCGCCAGCTTATAGACGCGCCACGCGCCGGGCTGGTCGGCGTAATTTTTCAGCCAGTCGCGCAGCTCGGGCCAGCGCGCGCGATAAGCGGTCGGGTGCATATAGCGCTGAAACAGCACATGCCCCATCAGCGTCGTGTCTTCAATCTTCATAATCAGCCGGTCGGCACGGTCCCATTTGCCGTTCTCCTGCAGGCTGAAAATATTTTTATAGAGCGCCGCATCGGGCAATTTTGCCGGACGATAATCGGGGCGTGGCACCGGCGGTGACAGCTTTTCAGCCGCCAGTCCGGCATTAATATGCGCGCTCATCAGCGCCACCAGCATGAACAATGTTTTACGCATCAGCCCGCCAGTCGTGTTTTGAGGGCGCAAAGGTCGGCCCAGACATCGGCTTTGGTTTCGGGGCGGCGCAGCACATAGGCCGGGTGCAGCAATGGCAAGGCCGGTAGGCTGATATTATCGGCCTCATATGTCTGCCATTGACCGCGCAATTTGGTAATGCCGGTCTCGGTTTGCAGCAGTGTTTTGTTGGAGATATTGCCGACCAACAGCAGCATGTCGGGCTTGGCCAGCGCGATATGGCGTTCGATGAACGGCCGACAAATGGCAATCTCCTCCGCCGAGGGGGTGCGATTGCCCGGCGGCCGCCACGGCACGATGTTTGAAATATACAGATTTTCGGCGCGGCTGAGGTCGATAGTGGCCAGCATCGTGTCCAGCAATTGCCCCGACCGACCGACAAAAGGTTTGCCTTCGCGGTCTTCATCTTGGCCCGGCGCTTCGCCGATGAGCATGATTTTGGCACCCGCGACACCGTCGCAAAATACGGTGTTTTTGGCGGTCTTTTTAAGGCCGCAGCCGTCAAACCCTTGGATGGCGTTTTGCAGCGCTTCCAGACTGTCAGCCGCCGCGGCGACCTCGGCGCTGGCGGCGGCGCTGTCTGCGGCATTGGCGGTGGGGATTTGGGGCGTCGCGAGTTGAGGCGCTGCCGGTTTGAAATTTACTTCAGGTTTTATTTCAGGCTTTATTTCGTGCGTTGGTTCCAAGGGTGCTTGCGGTGGCGTTGAATGGTTGGCGAAATGATTAACCGGCGCCTCGGCCAGCATATCGGTGCAGCCGGCCTCCACATGCTGACGCAGCATGTCGACAATTTCAGCGCGCGACGGCGAATCGGCCATTTCATCCTCCAGAACGGAGACCATAAAAGCACACTCTCCCGACGATGCAAACGCCGCGGCGTCGCATTTGGTCGCAGCCGCATGATTTGCACGGCGTTGCAGAAAGCGTTAGGTTAAAGCCAATTTTGGGACCGCGGTCGGCCTCTATCGGCCACGCTAAAGCCGATTAGAAAATGGAGCACTTTGATGAGTGATTTACCGGTAAATCAGGTCAATGCACGGCAGGGTTGGGCGTTGGCGCCAGAAGAACGCGAAGGCATGGAATACGATGTGGTGATTGTCGGCGGTGGACCCGCCGGTCTGTCCGCAGCGATTCGCCTGAAGCAAATGGCTGCCGAAAAAGACCAAGACGTTTCGGTTTGCGTGCTGGAAAAAGGTTCTGAGATTGGCGCGCATATTTTGTCGGGCGCGGTTATTGACCCAGTCGGCATTTCGCGTCTCTTCCCCGATTGGAAAGCAATGGGCGCGCCGCTGGAAACCGAAGTCACCGACGATAAATTCCTCGTATTGGGCCCGGCGGGCGCATTTCCGCTACCCAATTTCATGCTGCCGCCGCTGATGAAAAATCACGGTAATTACATTGCCAGCCTTGGCAATGTGGCGCGCTGGCTGGCCGAACAGGCCGAAGCGCTTGGCGTCGAGATTTATCCGGGCTTTGCCGCCGCCGAATTGTTGTTCGATGAAAACGGGGCGGTGCGCGGTGTCGCCACCGGCGATATGGGCGTCTCCAAAGAGGGCGGCAAAAAAGACGGCTGGATGCCGGGCATGGAATTGCTGGCCAAATATACGCTGCTCGGCGAGGGCGTGCGCGGCTCGCTGTCGAAAGCGGCGATTGCCAATTACGAGCTCGATAAAGACAGCGATTATCAGAAATTCGGCATCGGCATCAAAGAGTTGTGGCAAGTCGCGCCTGAAAAGCACAAGCCCGGTTTTGTGCAGCACACGCTGGGTTGGCCGCTGGACAATAAAACCGGCGGCGGCTCTTGGCTGTATCATTTCGGCGATAATTTCGTCTCCATCGGTTTTGTGACCCATTTGAATTATCAAAACCCGTATCTGTCCCCTTATGACGAATTCCAGCGTTTCAAAATGCATCCGGCCATCAAGCCGTTGCTGGAAGGCGGCAAGCGCATTTCTTATGGCGCGCGGGCGATTACCGAGGGCGGTTATCAATCAGTGCCGAAACTGGCTTTTCCGGGCGGGGCGCTCATCGGCTGCTCGGCCGGTTTTGTCAATGTGCCGCGCATTAAAGGCAGCCACAACGCTATGGAAACCGGCATTATGGCGGCGGAAGCGGCGTTTGAAGCGGTCACGGGCGGGCGCGCTCATGACGAGCTGACGGCTTATCAAGAAGCTTATGATAATTCGCGCGTCGCCAAGGAATTGAAAATGGTGCGCAATGTGAAGCCGCTCCTGTCGAAATTCGGTAATTTCATCGGCACGATTTTGGGCGGTGCGGAAATGTGGATGCGGACGCTGGGCATCGGCCTGCCTTACACGCTGGCCCACGGCAAGCCTGACCATGCGGCGTTGAAAAAAGCTGCCGAATGCCAACCGATTGATTATCCCAAGCCGGATGGCGAAGTGGCTTTTGACAAGCTGTCTTCTGTGTTCTTGTCGGCGACCAATCACGAGGAAGACCAACCGGCGCATTTGACGTTGAAAGATGCGTCTGTGCCGATCGAGGTTAATCTGCGCGATTATGACGAGCCGGCGCAGCGTTATTGTCCGGCCGGGGTTTATGAGATTGTCGCCGAGGAAGACGGCACCAATCCGCGCCTGCAAATCAATGCGCAAAACTGTGTGCACTGTAAGACTTGCGATATCAAATGCCCGAGCCAGAATATTAACTGGGTGGTACCCGAAGGTGCGGGCGGACCGAATTATCCGAATATGTAGCCCGCGCGGCGAAAGGTGAACCGGATGACGAAGCGCCATTATCTGCTGATCGGTCTCGCGGCCATCTGTCTGGTGGTCGCCATCGGGGTGGTTCAAATCTCGCAAAAAGTCGAAGAGTTTATCGTCGATCAGGGCGCGGCCGGGGCTTATCTGGCGGCGCGGCAGGCCACCCGAATGAACGATGCCGAAGCGGCGGGCGGTTATTGGACGCGCGCGTTGGCGGCGCGGCCCGATGATCAGGAATTGCTGCAATCTGCCATGCAGGCAAGAGTGCTGGCCGGAAATTTTGACGATGCTATGGGCTTGGCGCGCCGTCTTGTCTCGGTGACGCCGCAAAATCAGCAAGCGCATATCCTGCTAGCCGTCGCAGCATTTAAGGAACGACGTTTTGAATTGGCGTTGGAGCATGTCGATGCCATGGGCGCCGGCCCGTTAAGCGCGGTGCTGGCTCCCAATATGCGCATTTGGGTGGCGTTGGCGCGCGATGACGAAAAAATGGGTGCCAGCGCGGTCAAAAAACTGACCCGCGCCAGCCTGTTTGCCGGTGTGCCGCTGGTGCAGGCCGCGCGGGTGCTGGAGATTAACGGCAATATGGAAGCCGCCAATGCGCATTATAATGATGCGGTGCGAGCTGGTGCGGCGCGCTATCTTTATTTTGTGCTCGCCTATGGCGGCTTTTTGGAACGCCAAGGCGAGGTCGAGAAAGCCCGGAAACTCTACGCTTTCTATCAGGCTTCGCATATTGAACACGCTCATATCAGCGCGGCGCAGGCGCGGCTTGCGACCGGCGATAAACCACAATTTGACGATGACCCGATGACCGGTATGGCGGCGGCGTTTTTTGCGATTGCCGAAGCCATGCGCGCCGAAGACCGTTTGGATTTGGCGCTTGGCTATTTGCGGCTGGCGCAATATTTGCATCCGGGTGACGAGCTGACCGCGTTTTCGCTGGGCCAGTTGCTTGGTGAGCGCGAGCGTTTTGTCGATGCGGCCGAACAATTTGGGACGCTGGAAACCGGGGCGCTGCTCTATGACGATGCGCAAATCCAGCGAGCGCAAATGTTGTTCGAGGCGGGCGCGCCGGAGGCGGCGATTGCGGTCTTGACCCAACAGTTAAAAGAACGCCCCGATGATCGCGACCTGTTGATTTCACTGGGCGACTTGTATCGCGCCGAGACGCGTTTTGCCGAGGCTGAGAAATCTTATGACGCGGCAATCGCGCTGCTCGAAAACGAAAGCCCGCGCGATTGGCACTTATATTTTGTTCGCGGCATGATGCGCGAGCGGCTCGGCGATTGGGATATGGCCGAGATTGACCTGCAGCGCGCGCGCAAGCTGTCCAATGATGAGCCGCATGTGCTGAATTATCTCGGCTATAGCTGGATTGATAAGGGCATGTATCTCGATGAGGGGCTGAAAATCATCAAGCAGGCGGTCAAAGAACAGCCGAAAAATGGGGCTTTTGTTGACAGTCTGGGCTGGGCGCATTATCGCCTCGGCAATTACGCAACGGCGTTGCAAGTGCTGGAACGCGCCTCGCAATTGGAGCCGACCGATCCGGTCATCACCGACCATTTGGGGGATGCGCTGTGGCGTATGAAGCGCGAGGTCGAGGCGCGCTATCAATGGCGTAAAGCGTTGGCTTTCGAGCCGACGCCCGAAGATCGCGCCAAGATTGAGCGCAAATTGCTGACCGGCCTTGGGCCGCCGGAGAAGAAAAAGCCCGAGGCGCATATGCCGCGCGGCGGCACCGCCATTTAGCGCCCATGCTGCAGCTTTCGGCCCCGGCCAAAATCAATCTCACTTTGAAAGTCACCGGACGTCTCGCGGACGGCCCGCATGCCGGTTATCATGAGATTGAAAGCCTGGTCGCCTTTGCCGATATTGGCGACCGCCTGTTTATCAAAAAAGCCGCCGTCACCTCATTGGAGGCCAATGGGCCTTTTGCCAATGCGTTGGCGGGCGACAATCTGGTCGCTGCGGCGCATGCAGCCCTTGAGACGCAGACCGGTAAGAGCTTGCCGACGCATATGCTGCTGGAAAAAAACCTGCCCGTCGCGGCCGGTCTTGGCGGCGGCTCGGCGGATGCGGCGGCGGCGCTGCGCGGTTTGGCGCAATTGCACGAATTGGATGCGCCGCTATTGGATATTGCCGCTACATTGGGCGCGGATGTGCCGGTGTGCCTTCACGCCGCGCCGTATTTCATGAGCGGCATCGGCCATCAGCTGCACACCCTGTCTGATTTGCCGGCGTACGATATTGTGCTGGTCAATCCGCGCCTGCCACTGGCCACCGCAAAAGTTTTCAAGGCTCTGGCCGAGACCGGTGATTATTCTGTTACAGCACCGCTGCCGACAGGTTTTGCCGATGCCAAAACGCTGCTTGCCTATATGCAACAGCAGGGCAATGACCTTGAGGGCGTTGCGTGTGGTCTGGTGCCGGAGATTGGGGCCTGCCTCGATGCGCTCAAAGCTAGTGGCGTTGCGCATGCGGCGATGAGCGGTTCGGGTGCCAGTTGCTTCGGCCTTTGCGCCCCGGGCAGCGGCAAGGCTTTGGCGGCGCGGTATCGCACGATACGAGAAAAAGACTGGGTGGTTTCAGGTCGCCTCATGGGCGCGGCTTAATAAGCTCTTAGTAAGCTCTGGCGATACAAAAATCGACCAGACGGATGAGCGTCTTTTGCACCTCGTCGGCGGCGAACAGGCCGAGCGCGTCCTTGGCTTTGTCGCCGTAATGGCGCGCCCGTTCAATGGTATCGCCCAGCGCATCGGTCTTCGCCATCAGTTCCAAAGCGTGCTCCAATTGTCCGCTATCAGCGCTCGGATGGGCCACTGCTTGTTCCCAAAAGGCGCGCGCTTTGGCGTCGCCGCGGTGATAGGCCAGAATGACCGGCAGGGTGACTTTGCCCTCGGCGAAATCCTCACCGATATTTTTGCCGAGCACGCGATTGACGCTGCCATAATCCAGCGCGTCGTCGATAAGCTGAAAAGCAATACCGAGATTGCGCCCATAAGCGGTCAGCGCTTTTTGCTCGGCCGTGCTTGCACCCGCAATAACCCCGCCGGTTTCCGCCGCCGCGGCAAACAGCGCTGCGGTTTTGGCGTCGATAATATCGAGATAGCTGTCCTCGCTAATCTGCGCATTATTCATTGCCGCCAATTGCATGACTTCGCCCTCGGCGATGATGGCGGCCGCCGAAGACAGAATGCCGAGCGCCGGCAAAGAGCCGGCCGCGACCATCATCCGAAACGCTTGCCCGAGCAAGAAATCGCCGACCAGCACACTGGCCTGATTGCCCCACAGATTGCGCGCCGTCGGCTTGCCGCGCCGCATATCGCTGCCATCGACGACGTCATCGTGAAGCAATGTGGCGGTGTGCATATATTCAACCGCCGCCGCCATTGTGATGTGGTCTTGTCCCGCATAGCCCGACAGGCGCGCCGCCGAAAGCGTCAGCAGCGGACGCAGTCTTTTGCCGCCCGCGCCGATAAGGTGGTCGCCGATTTCGGGTATTAATGCAGCAGCCGACTGCATGTGATGGGCAATGGCCTGTTCGACTTTTTGCAAATCATCGGCAAACAGTGACTGCAAATCCGATAATGCGTCATCGGTGGAACGGCGGCTCTCGCTAAAATTGATAATTTTTGTCATATTGCCAGTGATTATGTGTGCAAACAGCGTAGGGTCAAGGAAAACAACTGAGACAAGACGATGCAGGCCGATAGCGACGAAGCATATAGCCATGACGGCTTTTTGGGCGGGCGGCTGCGCCTGCGCCAGCCGCGCGTCGGTTTTCGCTCGGGCCATGATGCGGTTTTGCTGGCGGCCTCGGCCGATCCGGTGCAGGGCGGCCATGTGGCGGAGCTGGGCAGCGGTGCCGGTGTCGCCTCTTTGTGTTTTTTGGCGCGCCGCCAAGACGCACAGGTGACCGGCATAGAATATGACAGCGCCTTGGTCGCTTTGGCGCAGGCCAATGCGGCGGCCAATAATCTGGGCGAGAGGGCGCAGTTTCGCGAAGGCAATATCGCCGGCCTGTTCGGCGATTTGCATATGGTGGCCAATAGTTACGACGAGGTCATCGCCAATCCGCCGTTTCACGATATTGGCAGCGTGCCGGAAATCGACCATGAGAGCAAAGCGCGCGCCCATATCGGTGCGGCGGGGACGTTGGATAGCTGGGTCAAATGCGCTTGCGCGCTGGCTCGCGCCGGCGGTCACATTACTTTCATCCATCGCGCCGATGCGCTCGACCGGCTGTTAACGGTGATGCATAGGCGGCTGGGTGATTTGCATGTGCTGCCGGTGCTACCCAAACCCGACCAAGCCGCGACCCGCGTTCTGGTGCGCGGCAAGCGCGATGCGCGCGCCCCCGTCACGCTTTTGCCGCCGTTGATTTTGCAAGATGCTGACGGTCGGCCCAGCGCTGCGGCAGAGGCGGTTTTGCGCCATGGCGCGGCGCTTGCTTTTGGCAAGAACGGCGGGTAGGTTCCGAAAAATGAGTGACCGTTCCACCGGCGATAAGCCGCCCAGTTTTCAGGACCTTATTCTCAATTTGCAGCGCTATTGGGCTGATCAAGGCTGCGTGATTTTGCAACCCTATGATATGGAGATGGGCGCCGGCACGTTTCACCCGGCTACCGTGTTGCGGGCGTTGGGGCCACAGCCTTGGAATGCGGCTTATGTGCAGCCCTCGCGCCGCCCGACCGATGGCCGTTACGGCGAAAACCCCAATCGTTTCCAGCATTACTATCAGTTTCAGGTCATTTTGAAGCCGTCGCCCGATAATATTCAACAGCTCTATCTCGACAGTCTTGAAGTGCTGGGCATTGACCCGATGGCGCATGATATTCGTTTTGTCGAGGATGATTGGGAAAGCCCGACACTCGGCGCTTGGGGGCTGGGCTGGGAGGTCTGGTGCGACGGCATGGAAGTGTCGCAATTCACCTATTTCCAGCAAGTCGGCGGCATTGATTGCGAATTGGTCGCGGGCGAGCTGACTTATGGGCTGGAGCGCTTGGCGATGTATGTGCAGGGCACGGATAACGGTTTCGAGCTGGACTTTAATGGCCGCGATGATGACAAAGCCGTCAGCTATGGCGATGTCTTCCACCGCAGCGAGGTCGAGTTTTCGCATTATAATTTCGACGCCGCCAATACCGATATTTTATTCCGCCATTTTGAGGATGCGGAAGCCGAATGCATGCAATTGGTCGAAAAAGGGCTGGCGCTACCGGCTTATGACCAGTGCATGAAAGCCAGTCATAATTTCAATTTGCTGGATGCGCGCGGCGTCATTTCAGTGACCGAGCGGCAAGCCTATATCGGCCGCGTGCGCGCATTGGCCAAAGCTTGCGCCGAGGCATGGCTGGACAACAGCCCTTCGGGAGGCAGCGATGGCTGAGCTGCTGATCGAACTTTATTCGGAAGAGATTCCGGCCGGCATGCAGGCCGCCGCCGCCGACCAATTGGCGCGCAAGGTCGAAGAGTTTCTGCACGGGTTTGGCGTCAAAGCCGACAGCATGACCAGCCATGTCGCGCCGCAACGTTTGGCGCTTTTGGCCGCCGGTTTGCCGCAAAATCTGCCCGACCGCAAAGAGCAGCGCAAAGGCCCGCGTGTTGATGCGCCGGACAAAGCCATTGAGGGTTTTTTGCGCGCCAATGGTCTCGACAGCACCGATGGGTTGCAGGTCGAGGAAGATAAAAAAGGCGCATTTTATGTGCTCGATATTGACGAGAAAGGCGGCCCGCTGAGCGATGCGTTGGCGGCCTTTATGCCTGGCATGATTGAGGCTTTTCAATGGCCCAAATCAATTCGCTGGGGCAGCGGTTCTTTGCGATGGGTGCGCCCGTTGCGGGCTATTTTGTGCCTGTTTGACGGTGCGCCGGTGACGTTCACTGTCGGTGGACTGACCAGCGGCGCGGTGACCTATGGGCATCGTTTTATGGCGCCCGAAGCGATTGAGATAAGCGACCCGCATGATTATGTCGGCGCTTTGGAGCGCGCGCATGTATTGGTCGATGCGGCGGTGCGCGAGGCGATGATTGCCGAGGGCGCGAGCCGCTTGGCAGAAGGCGTAAGCTGCACAGTGGCCGAGGACGCGGCGCTGATAAGCGAGACGGCGGGTCTGGTGGAATGGCCGGTGCCGCTGCTTGGAAAAATCGACGACGCTTTCATGGATGTGCCGGAGGAAGTGCTGATTTCGGTAATGCGCACGCATCAAAAATATTTTGCGCTGCGCGATAAGGACGCCAATCTGGCCCCCTATTTCATCACCATCACCAATATGGTGACCGAGGATGAGGGGGCTGCGATTATCGCCGGTAATGAGCGGGTGCTGCGCGCGCGCCTCTCCGATGGCCGCTTTTTTTGGGACCAAGACTGCAAACAAACCCTTGAGAGCCGCTTGCCGCAGCTTGAGAAAATCACTTTTCAGGCGCAGCTTGGCACAGTGGCAGCCAAGAGCCAGCGCATCGCCAAGCTGGCGAGCATAGTGGCTGAGGCGCTGTCGGCCGACGCCGAAGCAGCAGAACAAGCGGCGCAGCTTTGCAAAGCCGATTTGGTTTCCGGCATGGTTTACGAGTTTCCCGAATTGCAGGGCATTATGGGCGGCTATTACGCGCAAAATGACGGGCTGGGCGATGCGGTAGCGGCCGCCATTCGCGACCATTACAAGCCGGCCGGGCCGGGCGATGCCATCCCCGCCACAGCCGAGGGCATGGCCGTCGCGCTGGCCGATAAAATCGACACGCTGACCGGTTTCTGGTCGATCGACGAAAAGCCGACCGGCTCCAAAGACCCGTATGCCTTGCGCCGTGCCGCGCTTGGTGTCATTCGCATTTTGGTGGAGACCGACACTGCGCTGGCGCTGTCGCCGCTATTTGAAGAAGCGTTCAAATTGCACAAAACCGAAAAGCCGCTGATCGAAAAGCTGGTAGCTGAGCTGATGGCCTTTGTTGCCGATCGGCTGAAAGTGCATTTGCGCGGGCAGGGCATTTCGCATGATGTGGTCAATGCGGTGTTCGCTTTGGGCAGCGATGATGTTGTTGCCTTGGCGTCGAAATCGGCACAATTGAAAGCTTTCCTCGATAGCGAGGACGGGGCCAATTTGAAGGCCGCCTATACCCGCGCCAATGGTATTTGCGCGCAGGCCAAACACGATAGCGATAAGGTTGATGCCGCATTACTGGCCGCCGCTGAGGAGCAGGCGCTGCATCAGGCGATTGCGGCGTTGGACGGCACGGCGGACGGCGCTTATGACCGACAGCTCGACGCGCTGGCAACTCTGCGCGCGCCGGTCGATGCGTTTTTTGAGGCGGTGATGGTCAATGACGATGACGCCAAAATCAGGCATAATCGCTTATCTCTGCTGCAGGCATTGGTACAGAACATGCGCCGCGCAGCAGATTTTGATTTGATCGAATAGGGCTGCGTCATGGCGACACCCAAATTTGTCTATGCTTTTGCGGACGGGTTCGCCGAGGGTTCGGCGGAGATGACCGAATTGCTCGGCGGCAAAGGTGCCAATCTTGCCGAAATGTGCCGTATGGGACTGCGCGTGCCGCCCGGCTTCACCCTGACCAGCAGCGTCTGCACTTATTATAATGAGCATGAAGGGGCTTTCCCCGACGGCTTGAAGGGCCAGGTCGAGGACGCCATGGCGCGCTTGTCAGACGATATGGGACTGTATCTCGGCGACGATGAAAAGCCGCTTTTGGTGTCAGTGCGCTCAGGCGCGCGCGCCTCCATGCCGGGGATGATGGATACGGTGCTCAATCTGGGCCTCAATGATGTCACCGTGCTGGCGCTGGCTAAAAAGACCGGCGATGCGCGCTTTGCATGGGACAGCTATCGCCGTTTCCAACAAATGTATGGCGATGTGGTGATGGGCATCAGCCATGATTTCTTCGAAGATATTATCGACGATTATAAATTTGAAAACGCGCTGTCTCTGGATGCCGATTTGGAGGCTGATGACTGGCAAGAAATTTCCGGCAAATTCGCCGCAATGGTCGAGCGCGAAGCGGGGCGGCCTTTCCCGCAAGACCCGCAGGAGCAGCTTTGGGGCGCCATCGGTGCGGTGTGTAATAGCTGGAACAACCAGCGCGCCACTGTCTATCGCCGCCTGCACGATATTCCCGATGAATGGGGCACCGCTGTCACCATTCAGTCCATGGTGTTCGGCAATCTGGGCGATAAAAGCGCCACCGGCGTGGCTTTTACGCGCAATCCGTCCACCGGCGAGGACGCGCTTTACGGCGAATATTTGATGAATGCGCAGGGCGAAGATGTGGTGGCGGGTATTCGCACCCCGCTTTATCTGACCAAGGCGGCGCGCGAGGCGGCGCAAATGGACGATGCGTCTTTGGAGGAGCAATTGCCGGAAGTGCATACCGAGCTGGCGGCGATTTTCAAACGTCTCGAAAGCCACTTCAAGGATATGCAGGATGTCGAGTTCACCGTGCAAAACGGGC
The DNA here is from genome assembly GCA_016779015.1 of PS1 clade bacterium. Taxonomy (GTDB): domain Bacteria; phylum Pseudomonadota; class Alphaproteobacteria; order RS24; family RS24; genus UBA8337. The sequence goes on from JADHOK010000005.1 coordinate 23,342, forward strand.
GGGTGTTTATTCTGCAGGCGCGGGCCGGTAAGCGCACTGTCGAAGCGGCGATTAAAATCGCCGTCGATATGGTCGCCGAGGGGATGATTGACGAAACCGAGGCGCTGATGCGCATTGAGCCGGTATCGCTCGAACATTTGTTGCACCCGACGCTCGACCCGCGGGCGCGCAAAAAAGTGCTGACCAAAGGCCTGCCCGCCTCGCCGGGCGCGGCCAGTGGTGTCATCGCTTTTTCCGCCGACCGCGCCGAAACGCTGGCCGGTCTCGGGCAAGATGTGGTGCTGGTGCGTATGGAAACCAGCCCTGAGGATATTCACGGCATGTATGCGGCGCGCGCTATTCTGACCTCGCGCGGCGGCATGACCAGCCATGCGGCGGTGGTGGCGCGCGGGCTGGGACGGCCTTGCGTGTCGGGGGCCGGGCAATTGCATATTGATTACGACCGCCAAATTGCACAGGTCGATGAGCACGAGCTGAAAGAAGGCGATGTGATTACCGTTGACGGCACATCGGGGCGTATCATGCTGGGCGCGGTGCCGACATTGGAGGCGGAAATGACCGGCGATTTCGGCACGCTGATGGGCTGGGCCGATGCGCGCCGCACCATGGGCGTGCGCACCAATGCTGAGACCACGCGCGACGCTGAGCGGGCGCTGCGCTTCGGCGCGGAGGGCATTGGGCTGGTCCGCACCGAGCATATGTTTTTCGATCCGGCGCGCATTGCGCTGGTGCGTGAGATGATATTGGCGGCCAATGCCGAGGCGCGCGAAAAAGCGCTGGCCCAGCTTTTGCCGATGCAACGCGATGATTTTTCCGGCTTATTTAAGACCATGGGCACGCGCCCGGTTACCATTCGGCTGCTCGACCCGCCTTTGCATGAATTTCTGCCCCGCCTTGAAGACGATATTGCCGGTCTGGCTACAGCCTTGGGGCAAAGCGAGGAGCAATTGCGCGGGCGCATTGGCGAATTGGTGGAGAGCAATCCGATGTTGGGCCATCGCGGCAGTCGTCTGGGTATCACCGCGCCGGAAATTTACACCATGCAATTACGCGCCATTTTCGCCGCCATGGCCGCCAATAAACAGGCCACACCGGTGGAGATTATGTTCCCGCTGATTGTTGATGTTGCCGAGCTGCGCATTTTGAAAGCCTTGGTGCCGCCTTTGGCCGAAGAATATGGCATTGCGGATGATGCCTACCAACTCGGCACAATGATAGAAGTGCCGCGCGCCGCCATTATTGCCGATGAGCTGGCCACCGAAGCCGTGTTCTTTTCTTTCGGCACGAATGACCTGACGCAGACAGCACTGGGCATTAGCCGCGACGATGCGGCGGATTTTCTCCCCGCCTATGTTGGCCAAGGTATTATGGAGAATGACCCGTTTGCCAGCCTCGATGTCGCCGGCGTCGGCCCGATTATACAAATGGCGGTAGATAAAGGCCGCGCCGCGCGCCCCGATTTGAAATTGGGCATTTGTGGCGAACATGGCGGTGACCCGGCATCGATTTCAGCGTTTTTTGAAATGGGCTTTGATTATGTCTCCTGCTCGCCTTTCCGCGTGCCGATTGCGCGCCTCGCCGCCGCGCAAGCCGCCATTAGGGCAGAAAACAAGGTCAAATGAGCAACAATATTTTTGGGTCTGAAGGCGCTTGGCGAAAAAAGCAAATCAGCTTACTTAACTTTAACTGTATCAGCGTTATTTATGGGGGAAGAGCGAGGAACCCTATGCTGCGACTGCTTGAATGGCTCGACTTGCGATATATTTTCGGCCCCAGCCGCCCGTTTTTACTAAGGCTGGGCGCATTGGCCGTGATTATTTCCTTGAGCACTGAGATTATCGGTGGCCTGCGCAATCCTGAGCGCATTGTCAGCCGCGCGCCTGCGCCCTATCTGCCGCAAGTGGAATATGCGCGTGGGGAAAATCTGTTTCGCGGTTATAAACCTCTAGACAATACGGAAATGCTCGACGATGCGCAGAGATGTCTGGCGCAGGCGATTTATTTCGAAGCGCGTTCCGAACCGGAAGCCGGTTGGGAAGCGGTGGCCGATGTGGTCATCAATCGCGCTCAATCGACAAAATACCCCGGCACGATTTGCGGCGTGGTTTTTCAGGGCCAATATCGCCGTCATAAATGCCAGTTCTCGTTTGCATGTGACGGTCTTTCCGACCGCCCGAAACAGCGCGTATTATGGCGCAAAGCGCTGCGCATGGCGGGCAATAAGCTGGTCAATCTGCGCGCCGGCCCGGCTACGGCGCGGGCGACGCATTACCATGCCGATTATGTTGACCCGTATTGGAACCGCTCCATGGTCAAACTGGCTAAAATCGGCCGTCATATTTTCTACGATGACCGTCGCGTCAGCGACTACTAGGCGTGATTTTTAAGCGTGATTTTTAGCTGATATCAATATCGAGGCCGAGGTCGAGCGTCAGTGCTGAATGGGTCAGCGCGCCGACCGAGATGTAATCCACCCCGCTTTCAGCAATCCCCACCACCGTATCCTCGGAGACGCGGCCCGACGCCTCTAGCACGGCGCGGCCTTGGTTGATGGCGACCGCCTCGCTGAGCGTCGCGGGCGTCATATTGTCGAGCAGGACGATTTTGGCCCCCGCCGCAAGCGCTTCTTCAAATTGATCGAGCGTATCGACCTCGATCTCAATCGGCAGTCCGTCGGCTTTGGCATGCGCCGCATCGAGCGCCGCCGTGATGCCGCCGGCCACCGCTATGTGGTTGTCCTTGATAAGCAGCGCGTCATATAGGCCGAAACGATGATTGGCACCGCCGCCGGCGCGCACCGCATATTTTTCCACCGCGCGCAGCCCCGGGGTGGTTTTGCGTGTGTCGCAAATCTTCGCTTGCGTGTGCGCCACCCGCGCCACCAAGCGCGCCGTCATGCTGGCAATGCCCGATAAATGCCCGAGATAATTGAGCGCCACGCGCTCGGCCGCCAGCAGCGCCCGCGCCGGGCCTTCAATCGTTGCAACATCATCGCCCGGTGAAAGCGCCTCACTATCGGTTTTGTGCGGCGTCACTTTCAGGCCGCTGGCATGGGCCAGAAACGCTGCTTTTGCTAGGTCAAGGCCGGCCAAAACGCCGTTTTCGCGTGCCCGGATGACGGCATGCGCTTGCGCCGTGTCGGGGATGACCGCTTGCGAGGTGACGTCGCCGCGCGTCTGCCAATCCTCAGCCAAGGCGGCGGCAATCAGCCCCTCGACCAAATCAGCAGGCAAAATCGGCAGCTCATCAGTGGCGGAATGCATAATCGGTTTATTCGCCGGCTTGCGCCTGAGACGCATCGGCAATGTCTTCGAAATGTGGGTCGGCGGCGGGCAGCGCGTCATAAGCATCATTGAGACTGCGCAAGGTCAGCACACTATGCGCCGCATCGACCTTATCGGGAAAATCGCTGCGCGCATGGCCGCCACGGCTTTCTTCGCGCGTCAGTGCCGCCATGGTGATGAATTGCGCGGCCAGCACCATATTGGCGAAAGGTGCCATGCCTCCGGCGGCACGTTGCAGGCGCTCCAGCTCGTGCAGCGTATGCGTCAGTCCGGCAGCGTTGCGCAGCACGCCGACATGGCGCGTCATCAGCTGGCGCAATCGGTTGACGGCGGGGGCCAGCATGGCGCTGTTCTCGCCTGGCTGCGTGGCCGGTTGAGCAGGCCTCGAAAAAGCCGTTAACGGCATGATATTATTGACATCTTCAGCAATACGCGCGCCAAAGACCAAAGCCTCAAGCAGCGAATTACTGGCCAGACGATTGCCGCCATGTAAGCCCGTTGAGGCTACCTCACCGCACGCCCAAAGGCCGGGCAGGCCGGTGCGGCCATAATGGTCGGTTCTGATGCCGCCCATATGAAAATGCGTCGCCGGTGCGATGGGCAGCGGTGTGGCGGT
>JADHOK010000078.1 GCA_016779015.1 PS1 clade bacterium
CGGAGGATTTTGACCTCGTGCTGCGTCCCAATATGTCGCTTTCGCGGCAGGGATTTTTTTGGCTGATGGTCTGCTTCACCGGCATTTCAGTGGTGGTTGGCGGTTATTTCTGGTCGCTCGGCGCATGGCCTGTCTTCGGCTTTTTTGGTCTCGATGTGCTGCTGCTTTACGGCGCGTTTCGGCTGAATTATCGCTATGGCAAACGCTATGAGACGCTGCGCTTGGCCGATAAGAAATTGATTTTCAGTCAGGTGACGCCGATGGGCGATGCGCGGGCGTGGGAATTTGACCCTTATTGGGTGCGCGTCAAGCTGGAGCGTTTCGGCAGTGATGGCGAGGATATCGGCGCGCTCATCCTCTCCAGCCATGGCAAATATGTCTCGGTCGGGGCGTTTTTGGCGCCCGAAGAGCGCGAAAGCCTAGCCGCCAGCCTGCAAGCAACGCTGGGGCGCTTGCGCAATGGTCTGCTGCCACAAGCCGTTTAAGCGCTGGTTTAGCGCGCCAGAATTTCTTTGCCCAAAATAGCGCCGTCGGCGTCCATCTCATAAACATACGGCACGCCGGTGTCGATATTGACCTCCAATATCTCCGCCGCCGACAGGCCCTCAAGACGCATCACCAGCGCGCGCAGACTATTGCCATGCGCCGCTATCAGGATGTTTTTACCGGCTTTTATCAAAGGCAAAATCTCGCTCTCATAATAAGGCAGCACGCGCTCGGCTGTATCCTTCAGGCTCTCGCCGCCGGGCGGCGGTGTGTCGAAAGAGCGTCGCCAAATATGCACTTGTTCTTCGCCCCATTTTTCGCGCGCATCGTCTTTATTGAGGCCCGACAGATCGCCGTAATCGCGTTCGTTCAACGCCTCGTGGCGGGTTGTCGGCAAAGCGTCCTCGCCGCCATCGCCCAGCAATTCACCGAGCAGCAGCGCCAGCGTGTTTTGCGCGCGCTGCAAATTGGAGGTGAAAGCCAGGTCGAAAGACAGGCCACCGGCCTTCAGCGCCACACCGGCGGCTTTGGCCTCGGCGACACCTTTTTGGGTCAGCCCGGGGTCGCGCCAACCGGTAAAAAGATTTTTCTCATTCCACTCGCTTTGCCCGTGACGGACCAGCACCAAATGGCTCATCGCTTCCTCGCTCTATCGATTAATTTGGTTAAAGCCCCAACACATCTTGCATGGTGTAAAGACCGTGCGGCTTGTCCTTGGCCCAAAGCGCCGCTTCTATTGCGCCGCGGGCAAAAATATCGCGGTCTTCGGCACGGTGCGCGAGGCGCAATTGCTCGTTTTGCGTCGCCAAAATAACCTCATGGTCGCCGACCACCGAGCCGCCACGCAGAGCTGCAAAACCGATAGCCCCATCGGCGCGCGGCGCGCCAATACCGTCGCGACCGCTCTGTTTGACCGCGTCCAGTGTGACGTCGCGGCCTTGCGCCGCCGCATCGCCCAACAGCAGCGCCGTGCCGGAGGGCGCATCGACTTTATGGCGATGGTGCATTTCAACAATTTCAATATCCCACGCGTCGCCCAATTGCGCCGCCGCCTGCTTCACCAGACCGGCCAGCACATTGACGCCGAGGCTCATATTGCCCGATTTGACAATCGTTGCGTGGCGCGCCGCCGCTTCAATGGCGGCTTGTTGGGCGGCATCAAAACCGGTGCTGCCGATAATGTGAACAATCCGTGCTTGCGCGGCGAGGCCGGCCAATTCAGCCGACGCGGCGGGGGTGGTGAAATCAATTACCCCATCGGCTTCGGCCATCAATGCCAGCGCGTCATCGCTGGCGCTAACGCCGAGTGCGCTGCCGCCGGCCAGCGCGCCGAGGTCTTGGCCCAGCGCGTCTGACCCTGCAACCTCTAGCCCGCCGAGCAATTGCAGCGCGTCATGGGCGCTGATAAGGCGTGTCAGGGCCTGGCCCATGCGACCGGCGCAGCCGTTTACAATCAGTTTCATCTTGCTCATGAACCAAGTGTATAGCAGGGTTCGCGCCCCGCCTCTATTGCTTTGCGTTAGCTTTTTTTACTGCGCTCGATGAACGCGGCCATATCCGGATAATTGGTATCGTCGAGACTGTCGGCGAAAGCGTCGAAATGTTTTTTCTGCTGGCGCGTTAAGCCGGTCGGGGTCTCGACTTCAATCTGTACATAAAGGTCGCCATAATTGCGCGACCGCAGCACCGGCATGCCTTTGCCGCGCAGACGAAATTGTTGCCCCGAACGCGCTCCGGCGGGGATGGAGAGCTTGACGCTCTTGCCCGCCATTAACGGCACATTGACCGAACCGCCGCGCACCGCAATGTCGAACGGCACCGGCATGGCGCATAAAAGATCCGCCCCGTCGCGGCGCAATGTGGCGTGCGGGGCGATATTGACGAACACATAAAGGTCGCCATAAGCCGCGCCATTGGGGCCGGCATTGCCCTCGCCCGACAGGCGAATGCGGGTGCCGTCCTCGACCCCGGCGGGGATGGAGACCGAGAGATTGCGGGCTTCGCTGGTCTGCCCGCCGCCGCGACAATCGCCGCACGGGTCGCCGATCATCTGGCCGCTGCCTTGGCATTGGTGGCAGGGCCGCTCAACGGTGAAAAAACCCTGCTGGGTGCGCACTTTGCCATGGCCTTGGCATAGTGTGCATGTGGTTGGCTGGGTGCCCGGCTTGGCACCGCTGCCATTGCAGCTGGCGCATGCGGCGGCGCGGGTCAGATTGACCTGCCGCTCGGTGCCGTCAAAAGCCTCTTGTAGGGTGATGTCGACCTCGGTGCGCAAATCATCGCCGCGGCGGGCGCGTCTCTGACCGCCTCTGCCGCCGCCTCTAGCGCCGCCCATGCCGCCACCCATGCCAGTTGAGCGGCCGCCGAAAAATTCTTCAAAAATATCGCCAATATCGCCAAAGCCGGAAAACCCGCCCTGACCCGCTTGGCCGCCAAACCCACCAAATCCGCCGGGGCCGCCACCTTGCTCGAAAGCCGCATGGCCGAATTGGTCATAAGCGCCGCGCGACTGGTCGTCCTTCAGCACATCATAGGCTTCGGAAATATCTTTGAATTTCTGCTCGGCCGAGGCGTCACCCGGATTGACATCGGGGTGATATTGCTTGGCCAATTTGCGATAGGCGGATTTCAGCTCGGCCGCGCTGGCCGAGCGGTCCACCCCTAATTGCTCATAATAATCGGCCTTGGCCATGCCGCCCCCTTTTTGGGTTTACAATGTGGCGTTTATCGTGCCGACCCGGTTAGGAGGCTTTTTGGTCGCCATCTGCCTCTTTGTCGTCATTTTCTTTGCCGTCATCCTCGGTCACTTCCTCGAACTCGGCATCGACAACATTGCCGTCATCACCCGCATCATTGGCGGCCTCACTGGCAGCGGCGGCTTCGCTTTCGGCCTGCTGCGCTTGATAGACAGCCTCGCCGATTTTCATCGCCGCTTGGCTGAGGGCTTGCGCTTTTTCATTAATCGCATCCATATCCTCGCCTTCCAGCGCGGTTTTCAGCTCGGCCATGGCCGCCTCGGCGGCGTCTTTATCGGCGGTATCGATTTTGTCCTGGTTTTCGCTGATCGATTTTTCCGTCGCATGGATAAGCGCTTCGGCATTATTGCGTGCCTCAACCTGCGCGCGGCGCTCTTTATCGGCGCTGGCATTGGCTTCGGCATCTTTGACCATTTGCTCAATATCGTCATCCGACAGACCGCCCGAGGCTTCGATGCGAATGGCTTGCTCTTTGCCCGTCGCTTTATCGGCAGCCGAGACATTGACAATGCCATTGGCGTCGATATCGAAAGTCACTTCGATTTGCGGTACGCCGCGTGGTGCCGGCGGCAGGCCTTCGAGATTGAACTGGCCGAGATTTTTATTATCCGCCGCCATTTCGCGCTCGCCTTGATAAACCGCAATGGTCACGGCCGACTGATTGTCATCGGCGGTCGAGAAAACCTGGCTCTTTTTGGTCGGGATGGTGGTGTTGCGGTCGATGAGACGGGTGAACACACCGCCCAGCGTTTCAATGCCGAGCGATAAGGGTGTCACATCGAGCAGCAGCACGTCTTTGACATCGCCCTGCAGCACACCGGCCTGAATGGCGGCCCCCATGGCCACCACCTCATCCGGATTGACGCTCATATTCGGCTCTTTACCGAACACGTCTTTGACAAATTCACGGATGCGCGGCATGCGGGTTTGCCCGCCAACCAGCACCACTTCGTCAATTTCTGACAGCGCAACACCGGCATCTTTCATCGCCGCTTCGCACGGCGTGCGCGTGCGCTGCACAAGATTTTCGACCAGACTTTCAAACGCCGCTTTGGTCAATTTGACATTGAGGTGTTTGGGGCCCGACGCATCGGCGGTGATGAACGGCAGATTGACTTCGGTCTGCGTCGCCGAGGACAGCTCAATCTTGGCTTTTTCCGCCGCTTCTTTCAGGCGTTGAAGCGCCAGCTTATCGCCGCGCAAATCAATGCCGTTTTCTTTTTGAAACGCTTCGGCCAAATGCTCGACCAGCGCCATGTCGAAATCCTCGCCGCCGAGGAAAGTGTCGCCATTGGTCGATTTCACTTCAAACACGCCATCGCCGATCTCCAAAATGGAGACGTCAAATGTGCCGCCGCCCAAATCGTAAACCGCAATCGTCTGGCCGTAATTTTTATCAAGCCCGTAAGCCAGCGCGGCGGCGGTCGGCTCGTTGATGATGCGCAATACTTCAAGACCGGCAATCTTGCCCGCATCTTTGGTCGCTTGACGCTGCGCGTCATTGAAATAGGCAGGCACGGTGATGACCGCTTGCTCTACTTTTTCGCCGAGATAATCTTCCGCCGTCTCTTTCATTTTTTGCAAGATAAACGCCGAGACTTGCGACGGCGAATATTTCTCGCCCCCGGCCTCGACCCATGCATCGCCGCCATCAGAGGCAACGATTTCAAACGGCACCATTTCTTTGTCTTTTTTGGTCGCCGGATCGTCAAAACGACGCCCGATAAGCCGCTTGATGGCAAATAGCGTGTTGAGCGGATTGGTCACCGCTTGGCGTTTGGCGGGCTGGCCGGTCAGGCGTTCGCCTTCCTCGGTAAAGCCGACCATGGACGGCGTGGTGCGCGCGCCTTCGGCGTTTTCAATCACCCGGGCGCTGCTGCCATCCATCACGGCCACGCAACTATTGGTGGTGCCCAAATCAATTCCAATTACTTTGCCCATTTTATCACTCCATTGTCGCGCCTTTGGCGCGTTTATCAGGCTCTTTTGGTCATATAGGGAGGGCGGCGCGGCGCTACAAGCCCCGCCAATAATTAATTACCCGCCAATGCCGGTGCGGGTGAGGCGCTCTCCCTGCGTTTTAATCCTTGGCAATCCCGACTTTGGCGGGCCGCAATAGCCGTTCTTCCATCAGATACCCGGTCTCGACAACCTCAATAATTGTGCCGTTTTCCTGGCCGGTGCCGGGCGCTTCAAACATCGCTTCGTGCAAATTAGGGTCAAATTTTTCGCCCATGGGTTGCAGCGGCGTCACTTTGTGGCGCGCCAGCGCCGCCAACAGGTCGCGTTCAGTGGCCGCGACGCCGTCCAGCAGGCCTTGCGTGGCTTCGGGCAAATCGGTGTCCATATCAGCGATGGCTTTGAGCGCGCGCTGCAGATTATCAGCCACGCCCAGCATATCGCGGGCAAAGCTCATGGCGCCGAATTTCAGCGCTTCGCCGCGGTCGCGCTCGGCGCGCTTGCGGGTGTTTTCCAACTCGGCCAGCGTCCGCAGCAATTGGTCATTGACCTCGGCGAGGCGCTCTTCCGGTGTCGGCTCTGCGGCTTCCTCGGGCATCTGTGCCACGGCTTCTTCATTTGCTTCCGCTTCGGTTTCGGTCGCTGGGGTTTCAGCCTCTGGGATCTCAGTTGCTGGGGTTTCTGGAAGTTCCGTCTCGTCGTCTTGCATCTGGGGCATGAGAAGTCCTGTTCGAATGGGTCGATTTTTAAAGCGCGCGGCGCGACTGCGCTTTAGTTAGGGTGCGCGCAGTTTAAAATCAAGGGGGCAAAACCAACAGGCGTCCGTCAGGACTTGTGACCCGACAATAAATCTGTAACCAGCTTGGCCGTATGGTCAACCATCGGAATGAGGCGCGCATAATCGGTGCGCGTCGGCGCGATGACCCCGACAACGCCGACCAAAGAGCGGCTTTCATCCTGATAGGGGCCGAT
>JADHOK010000079.1 GCA_016779015.1 PS1 clade bacterium
CCTATGAGACCTCGCGCGCCAAAGTGTTTGCCTGTGGCGATATGCGTCGCGGTCAATCGCTGGTCGTCTGGGCCATCCGCGAAGGCCGCCAAGCAGCCCGCGAGGTTGACTTCCACCTGATGGGCGAAACGGCACTACCCCGATAATTTTTCGGCGCAGGCTTGGCCTGTCGCCCGCGCGCCGAAACGGGTCGCCATCCGCTAGACGCGGCTGGACGTTGCGCGCCAGCGCCGCGACCACAGGAAGCGGAGAGAGCAGAGGGCGCGGAGTCGGCTGAAACTTATCTAACTGCTTAACCTTAACAAATCATCCAACACACGTTCTAAATGTTTGACCGAGTTGCAGGTCTGCTTATGCGTACAAAAAGCGCCGAGTTTTTTCATCTCGCTATCGCCCGTATCCCAGACGCTTTCCGGCTCCGGGTTGAGGAAAATCACGCGGCCGGCGCGTTCGTAAAATTCTTTCAAAACCAGATGCCCGGGGTCGCCATAATTGGAGCGCGCATCGCCTAACACCATCACCGTGGTTTTTTTGTCGACACTGTCCAGCGTCGCTGCCGCCAGGTCCATCATCGAGACGCCGTAATCGGTCGAGCCGCCGCCATATTGGCGCAACGCCGCCTCCATCGCCGCCTCCAAATCATCGTTTTGCAAAATGTCGGAAATCTCTCCGGCGCGGTTGGAGAACACAAAGCTGCGCGTCTTCGGCATCACCTCGTCGAGGCTGTAGAGAAACATCAAAAAGAAGCGCGACACGGCGGCGACCGACCCCGATACATCGCACAGCACAATCAGCTTCGGCCGTTCGACCTTGACGCGCCGCCATGCGAGATTGAACAGATTGCCGTCAAACGCCACATTGGCGCGCATGGTGCGGCGAATATCCAGCATGCCGCGCTGCGCTTTTTTGCGCCGCCGCGAATGGCGCGAGGCCAGCCGCTTGGCCAGCTTGCGGATAAGCTCGCGCATGATTTTCATATCCGATTTATCGAGATTGGACAGGCGGATGCGCGACAGTGCGTCCTCGCGCAATAAACGCCCGGCGTTTTTGGTGCGCATGGCAATCTGCCGTTCGACAAAATCCTGCACCGCCTCGAATAATTGCGCGCGCCCTTGTTTCAACTGCTCGGCCCGCTCCGTCTCGCCGCCCTCATTCATCTGGCGAATGCGCGCGTCCAAATCGGCCAGCCCCATCGCCTCCATAATGCGGCGCGAGAACATGCCCTGCTGGGTGAATAATTTGGCATCGGCGATACCGGCCTGAGACGCGGCCTGCTGCATGGCCGCTTGCAGCGCCGCCATATCGCGGTTTTGCAGCATTTCGGTCAGCGTCTGATTGGCTGCCTCGCCACCCTCACCACCCTCGCTGCCTTCACCGCCCTCACCAGCTTGTTGCGGCTGGCCTTCGCCCGACATCTCATCGCTGCCGCTTTGCGTCTCGCTCTCGCCGCTTTCTTCATCTCCCGCATCATCCTCGGACATCGCATCGGATAGCGCGGCGGGCGGCGTTTCTTCGGGCACGCGGAAATAGGTCTCAAAGGCTTCGTCAAAAGCCTGTTTTTCCATTTCGGTTTTGGCCAAAGTCTGGCCCAAAGCGTGTTTCAATATTGAGCGGTCGTCAAAACCGATGGTCTCGAAAATCTCTGCCGCGTCCAGCGTCTCGGCCGGCGATACGCGAATATCGGCGGCGCGGAGAATTCTGACGAAATCGGCTATCACCGCTGCACCTATTCGGCGGCCGCGCCGCTCTCTTTGGCGTCTTGTTGTTTGGGGTTTTGTTGTTTGGGGTTTTGGCTTTCGCGCATCAGCCGCGGCAATTCGCTTTCGACACTTTCAATATCGGATTTGAATTTCAACAGCACATTCAGCGTGTTTTTCACAAAATCGCTTTCCAGCACATCCATGTTCAACAGCACCACCGTGCGCGCCCAGTCAATCGTCTCGCTGACGGCGGGCGGCTTTTTCAAATCCATCTCGCGCAGTTTCTGTACAAAATCGACCACATTGGTGCGCAGGCTCTTATCCAGCTCAGGCACGCGGGCTTGCAATATGGTGTTTTCGCGCGCCGCATCGGGGAACGGAATATAAAGATGCAGGCAGCGCCGCTTCAGCGCATCGCCAATCTCGCGCGTATTGTTCGAGGTCAGAAATACCAGCGGCGGCTTTTTGGCTTTCACCGTGCCCAATTCGGGAATCGAGATTTGATAATCCGACAATATCTCCAAGAGGAAAGCCTCAAACTCGTCATCCGATTTGTCGATCTCATCGATCAGCAGCACAATGCCGTCATCGGCGCGCAGAGCTTCCAGCAGCGGGCGGGTTTGCAAAAACTGCTCGGAGAAAAACACGTCCTCAAAATCATGCAGCTTGTCCATAGACTGGTCGAGCGTCGCCGCGCCCTCCATCAGGTCGCCCAGCTTTTCTTTCAACACCTGCGTATAGAGCAACTGCTTGCCATATTGCCATTCATACAGCGCCTTGGCTTCATCCAGCCCCTCATAACATTGCAGACGTATCATATCGAGGCCGAGATATTCCGCTGTCGCTTTCGCCAATTCGGTTTTGCCGACCCCGGGCGGGCCTTCGACCAGCAAAGGTTTTTCGAGCTGTTGCGCCAAAAACAACGCCGTCGCAATTTGCTCATCGCTGACATAGCCGAGCTTTTCATAGCCCGCCATCAGCCCTTCAATGGCGTCACGCGCCGTTTTCTCTTTACTCATATCTCAGCCTTTTCGCGCCTCTATGCGCTTCATTGCGGGATTTATGTAACACAAAACCCCGCCAAAGCGATACTTATCGCGCCAACACATGCAGCAGGCCGGGGGTGGCATAACCATCCGCCGCCAGCCCGCGGTCCTTTTGGTAATCGCGCACCGCCGCGATGGTTTGGCGTCCCAACACACCATCGACATCGCCCGTATCATATCCGGCGCGGCGCAAGCGGCGTTGCAATTCCGCAATTTCATCGGGCAGAAGCGGCCTGTCGGCATTGGGCCAATCGCGGGTAAACGGCGCAGCACCGGAAAAACGTTGGCTCAAATGGCCGACCGCCAGCGCATAAGCCGGCGCCGTATTATAGCGCAGCAGCACGCGGAAGTTTTTGGTCAGCAAGAACACCGGCCCGCGTAAACCGGCCGGCGCGAATAGCGAAACCTCGCCCGGCAAATCGCCTATCTCGGCTTGTGTGCCTTTTACCCCCTTGCCCAGCCAATAGGCCACCGGCTTGGCGTTTTTGATGCGCGCTTCGGCGAAGTCGAAATCGTCGGGCACCGACACCTCAACCCCCCAAATAAGGTCGCGCTGCCAGCCCATGCGTTTTAAATAATAAGCCGCCGAGGCTATTGCGTCGCGCGGCTCGGTCCAGATATCGCGAATGCCGTCGCCCGTACCATCGGCGGCGTAATCGGCATAAGTGGTCGGAATGAATTGCGTATGCCCCATGGCACCGGCCCAACTGCCTTTGAAATCCTCGAGCGCCACATCGCCCGATTGCAGAATGCGCAGCGCATAAAGCAATTGCTGGCGTCCGAAGTCAGCCCGCTTGCCCTCATAGCCCAGCGTTGCCAGCGAGCGCAGCACAGAAAAACTGCCTTTATTGCTGCCATAATTGGTCTCGACCCCCCAAATGGCGATGAGAATGCCGCGCGGCACACCGTATTTTTGCTCCAGCCCCTCGAGAAACGTTTGCCGCGCTTCCAGCTCGATACGACCCAGACGCAAGCGTTCATCGGTCACCATATGCGTCAGATAAGCCCATATCGGCTTCACATATTCGGGCTGGCGCGCCGCCAGACGCTGCACTTCCGGGTCCGGTGTCAAACTATCCAGCGCGTCTAAATGTTTTTTATCGACCCCGTCTTTGGTCGCCGCCTGCTTAATTTCATTGATGAATGCTTTAAAGGCACGCTCATTGGCGGCGGCCGGCACAGCCACCAGCGGCAAAAAGGCAAGGCATATGACAAAAGCGCGCAGCACGAAAACTCCCCTAAAACGACCCCTTTCTCCAAACGGGTCGGCTTGACCATTTGCGAAGCATTGGCCACAGTTACTGTATCGCCGATTCATGGCGCTGCAAGCGTCCACTCTCCCAAAGAGGCTTATTGATGTCACACAAGATTGAGACCGTTGTTTTTCCTGTCGCCGGTATGGGAACGCGTTTTTTACCCGCCACCAAAGCAGTGCCCAAAGAAATGTTGCCCGTCGTCGATAAACCGCTCATCCAATGGGCGGTTGAGGAGGCCGCCGCGGCCGGATGCACCCGCTTTGTTTTTGTCACCTCGCCTGAAAAAGGCGCATTTATGAACCATTTTGGCGATGCGCCGCATTATCGCGAAACCCTGCAAGCGCGGGGCAAAACCGCCGAGCTGGAGCTTTTACAAGCCGGTTTGCCTGCTAATGCCGAAATTATCGAGACATTTCAAGACGACCCTTTGGGGCTGGGACATGCCATTTGGTGCGCCCGCGAGGCGACGGGCGACAAGCCGTTTGCGGTCATTCTGCCCGACGATATGGTGCAGCACACAACCGGCTGTTTGGCACAAATGACGGCGCAATACGCGGCGACCGGCGGTAATTTGGTGGCGGTAGAAAACGTCCCCGCCGACCAGACGCATCGCTACGGCGTGCTCGACCCGGGCGTCGAGACCGGCGCTTTGGTCGAGGTTAAAGGGTTGGTCGAAAAGCCCGCACCGGAAAATGCGCCCTCCACTCTGGCGATAATCGGGCGTTATATTCTGGCGCCGGAGATCATGGACACGCTGTCGGCTTTCAAAAAAGGGGCGGGCGGTGAAATCCAGATAACCGATGCAATGGCTGAGCTTATCGGCACTGTGCCGATGAACGGCTTTCGCTTCGAAGGCACGCGCTATGATTGCGGCAATCGCGACGGTTTCCTCGAGGCTAATCTGGCTTTCTCTCTCATTGAAGGCGGGGCGGCGTTGAAACAACGATTGCGTCCCTTATTGGACTAATCGGCAAATTCGGGCATAACTATCCGATAATTTTTATCGGAGTTTTTGATGGCGTCTGACGCACTCACTTCTGCCCGCAAAACACTGGCCGCCGAGGCTGCCGGTCTGAACCAATTAGCCGAGGCGCTGGGCGATGATTTCGTCGCCGCCATTGACCTTCTGGCCGATGTCAAAGGCCGGGTGATTGTCTCAGGCATGGGCAAAAGCGGCCATATCGGCAATAAAATCGCCGCCACCATGGCTTCCACCGGCACCCCCGCCTCTTTTGTCCATCCGGCAGAAGCCAGCCATGGCGATCTGGGCATGATTACAACCGATGATGTGGTGCTGGCGCTCAGCTGGTCTGGCGGCACGCAAGAGCTGGCCAGTCTGCTGGGCTATACCAAACGCTTTTCCATCCCGCTTATCGCCATCACTTCGGGCGCTGACAGTCTGCTTGGCCAAGCGGCGGATATTTGCCTGACCCTGCCTAAAGCCGACGAGGCCTGCCCCAATGGTCTGGCCCCGACCACCTCGACCACTATGCAATTGGCGCTCGGCGATGCGCTGGCCGTGGCACTGTTGGAACGGCGCAATTTCTCGGCTTCCGATTTCAAGGATTTCCACCCCGGTGGCAAGCTCGGCGCGAGCCTGAGCCGCATTCGTGAGGTCATGCATGCGGGCGACGCCCTGCCGCTGGCAGATGGTGCCATGCGGATGGATGAGGCGATTGTGGTGATGACTGAAAAAGGTTTCGGATGTCTCGGCATTGTCGATGGCAAAGGCGCGCTTTCCGGCATCATCACCGATGGCGACCTGCGCCGCCACATGGCCGATGACCTTTTGGCCAAAACCACCAGCGACATTATGACCACCAACCCCCAAACGATTGGCGGTGACAAACTGACTGCCGAAGCCCTAAGCTTGATGCAAGAAAACAAAATTCAATGCCTGTTTGTTTGCGAGGAGGGTAATCCGACAGGCCTTGTCCGCGTTTTGGATTTGTTGCGGCTAGGAACTGCCTAGCCCTTTTGGAGGCAGAAATGCACAAAAATATCGGTAATACATTAAACCGCAGCGTCTTGGTCGGCCTGCTGCTGGCCGGCACGGCCATCACGCCAGCCATTACACAAGCTGTCGCGCAAACCGCGGTCGTCGATGAGGTCATCGTCACCACCACGCGCTCAGACAGTCTGCGCATCGACAATCCGGGCAATATAGCG
>JADHOK010000080.1 GCA_016779015.1 PS1 clade bacterium
GCGGCGCGCGTTGATGAGGACGCGACGCTGGCCATTATGCGCGATTTTGAAAAGGCGCATGGCTTTCAAATTGACCCGCATAGCGCGGTCGGCATTGGCGCGGCCGGCGCGGCCGTGTTGCCCGACGGCGTGCCGATGGTCACTTTGGCGACGGCGCATCCTGCGAAATTTCCCAAAGCCGCCGCCGCTGCCTATGGCGCTGAGGCGCGCGCCCCGCAACGGGTTGTGGAGATGTTGGAAAAGCCTGAACGCTTGACCGCTGTGGCCAATGATTTGAGCGCGGTGGAGAACGCCATTCGCGAAAAGGCGCGCCTTGTTTAGGCGGCACAATTTTCGAACCCTTGCCATGAGCTGCTTCGCGCTGGCGCTGATGGTGTTGTCATCTGCACCGGCCCACGCGTCTGACCCGCTGCGCCTGACTGAGACGTTTCGCGTTTTGAAGCTGTCGCCTTACATGCGGGCGGCCGAGGATGGCGGGCACATATTCTCGGTGCAAAATGCCGGCACTGAACAGCTGGAGCTGATTTTGCACCATTTACCGCAAAACGGTCTGGCGATTGCGCTGGGCCTCAAATCGGCCAGTTTTGATATTTTGCGGCTGTTTTCATCCGATGATCGCGAATTCGCCGGTGCGCCCGGGGCGTTGGAAAAATTGCGCTTCACCGTGCCGTCGGGGCAGGTGCAAAGTTTTTACCTGCCGGGCATTGAAGAGACGCTAACGCCTGAGCTTTATCTTTGGTCGCCCGAAGCGCTGGCGGCTTATGAGAGCAGTCGTCAGACGTTTCATAGCGCCGTGCTGCTGCTGCTTTTTGTGCTGTTGTTCGTCGCGCTGGGGGTGACGCTGATGCGCCGTTCGCGCCGCGCTGTCTATGCGGTGGTGATGGCCGGCGGCTTGATGGTGCTGCTCGGCGCGCTATGGATGCGCGATGTGCTGCCCGATAATGAGCAGTTTCAATTCCTTTTGGTCAACCGCCTCGACGCCATTCGCGTGGCGTTGGGCTTGGGTGGGCTGATGAGTTTGATCGCGCATCTCAATCTCATCGTCCGACAAATTCCCAATCGCAATTATTGGACGCGGGTAATCATCGTCAGCGATATCATGCTGGGGGCGTTTTTGGTGTTCTGGGTGTGGGAGATTTTGACCCCCGATTTCGCCGGTCTTCTATCGGTCGAGCTGGGCGAGATTGCGCTGGCCATGACCTGCCTCACCGTATTATTGGGCGCGGTGTTTGTGCCGGACCGGCACGATAGCGACTAAGCCTCGCCGCCGAGATTGCTCAGCTTGGCCAGATCGATGCCCAGCTTATTGATAATCTTTTTGTAAAGTCCTTCCGCATCGGCGTCGAAGACCTCGCTCATATCGGCCTCGCAAGTGAGCCATGCATTTTCTTGAATTTCATTCTCCAATTGCCCCGGCCCCCAACCGGCATAGCCGAGCACCAGCCGCATATGTTGCGGGCCTTTGCCCTCGGCTGCGTGCACCAGAATATCAAGCGCTTGTGTCACCGCCACCGGGCCGTCTTTGGCTTCTTTGCTATCCGGCGTCACCGAATACAGCACAAAGCCGCTCTCCGGTTGCACCGGCCCACCGATAAATACCGGCAAATTGCGCAAACCGGTCGCGGCCACGCTGGCGGGCAGATTGCTGGCAATCTCGCCCAGCGTCAGCCCATCGGTGGCGCGATTGACCAGAAAGCCCATCGCGCCCTCACGGTCATGCGAGAACATATAAATAATGCCGCGCTCAAAGCGCGGGTCGCCCATGCCGGGCATAGCAATGAGAAACTGTCCCGCCAGATTATTATTTTTCTCAATCTCGCTCATGGTCTTATTCCTACACAGACACAGAGTGTAGGCATCACTTGGCGACGAAACAATCGCCTTTCGCATGAAACCGTCTCGTCTTGGTTGAGCGAAGTGGCTATAAAAGGGCATGAGCTTCTTGCGCATTATGTTTATCGCAGCTTTGTTAGCGGCAAATCCGGCGCATGCGCTGGTCGATGGCCCATGGATTGAGACCGAACCGGCGCGCTATCGCGTGATTGCCGCCGAGGCTGACGGCACCCCTTATGCGGCCCTGCAGATTGACCTGAAACCGGGCTGGCACA
This sequence comes from PS1 clade bacterium, assembly GCA_016779015.1. GTDB lineage: Bacteria > Pseudomonadota > Alphaproteobacteria > RS24 > RS24 > UBA8337. The sequence continues at coordinate 2,109 of JADHOK010000080.1, forward strand.
CTTATTGGCGTTATCCCGGAGCCAGCGGTTTGGAGCCTGAGTTTAGTTTTACCGGCAGTCGCGGCGTCAATGTGCGTGAGCCTTTATTTCCGGCGCCGTATTTTTTTGACGACGGCGTGGGCGGTTTTAACGGTTATGCCGGCGAGGCGGGAATAGTTTTTCCGCTGGAGACACAACCGAGCAGCGAATTGCAAATGCGCGGGCTTATCGGTGTTTGCCGCGAGGTCTGTGTGCCGATGCAGGTCGAGCAAAAACTCGCCTTCAACCGCGATGGGTTGAAAGCTTCGCCGCATAAAGCCACCATTGCGGCGCTGTTGAAAGCGCAGCCGCAAGCACCGTCGGACGCGTTGACAATCCGCTCGGCCGGTTTTGACGGGGTTTCGCTGCAACTCGTTGTCAGCGGCGAGGCGCTGGAGGAGGTCTCGGTCATCACCATTCCGGGGCCGCACGATGTTATCGGCCAAGCCCGCACGCTGCGGCGCGATACGGATGCATTTTTATTGGAAATTCCGGCATGGTCAAAGCTTGACCATCCGCTGATTGGTCGTAAATTAACGTTCATCGTCAGGGCAGGCGAGCGTGCTATCGAACAATCCATCGAGGCGCGCGACCAGCGTCTGCTGCCACAATAAAGGCCAAAAAGGGCCATAGGGGAGAAAACCAATGACCATTAAACCGGGTGATAAACTGCCGGACGCAACACTGATGCATATGACCGATGCCGGGCCGGCACCGATCAGCACCGATGAATTATTCGGCGGTAAAACCGTCGCCATGTTTGCTGTGCCGGGCGCGTTCACGCCGACCTGCTCGAACCAACACCTGCCGGGCTATATCGAAAATGCCGAACAATTGCGCGCCGCCGGTGTCGATACGATTGTCTGCATCTCGGTCAATGACGCTTTTGTTATGGGCGCATGGGGCCAGCAAAACGAGACCACCGGTAAGGTGATGATGGTGGCCGACGGCAACGCTGAACTGACCCAAAAAATCGGCCTGTCGATGGACGGCTCAGGGCACGGCATGGGCACGCGCTCGCTGCGCTATTCGATGATTGTGCGCGACGGCGTTGTTGAGCAGTTAAATGTCGAAGAGAACCCGGGCAAAGCGGTGACCAGCGGGGCGGAAAACCTGCTCAGCCAGCTCGGTTAATTCACGCCAAATAGGGGCTATGTCTCTATATCCGGGGTATGGCCCTATAAATAGGGGGCCATACCTTGGCGCGCCAGTTCATCGGCGCGTTCATTGCCGGCGTGGCCTGCATGGCCTTTAACCCATTGCCAGTCAATCCGGTGGCGGGCGCATTGCGCGTCCAACGCCTGCCATAGGTCAACATTCTTCACCGGCTTTTTGGCGGCGGTCTTCCAGCCGCGCGCTTTCCAATTGGTAATCCAACTGGTGATGCCGTCTTTCACATAAGTGCTGTCGGTGGTCAGTGTCACCGTGCTGCCATCGGGCAGGCTTTTCAAAGCCTCAATGGCCGCCAAAAGCTCCATGCGATTATTGGTTGTCGCCAGCTCGCCGCCGGTCAGCTCTTTTTCGTCTGCGCCGTTTAAAATAAGCGCTCCCCAGCCGCCGGGGCCGGGATTGCCCGAACAGGCACCATCGGTGAAAATCTCGTACATGCTACGCCTCCAAACCGTAATCCGCTGCGCTGGCGACATGGCGGTGAAAGCGCAAACGGCGCAAATAATCGACCGGATTTTTGGGCGTCACCAGCGCATCCTCTGGCCGGTTGAGCCAGTCATAAAGCCGCGTTGTCAAAAACCGCATCGCCGCGCCTGACGCCAATATCGGCAAGGCGGCAATTTCTTCAGCCGTCATGGGCCGCACCGATTGATAACCGGCCAGCAGCGCGCGCGCTTTGGTGATGTTGAAATTGACATCGGCCTCGAAACACCAAGCATTGAGCATAATGGCAAGGTCGTAAGCCAGCACGTCATGGCAGGCGAAATAAAAATCAATCAGACCGCTCACCGCGCCTTTTTCGAAAAATACATTGTCAGGAAACAGATCGGCGTGGATGACGCCTTGCGGCAGGTCGCGCGGCCAGTCGGCCTCAATGCGCGCCAGTTCGGCGCGCATAAAATCGGCAAGCCCCGGCGCCGCCTCATCGGCGCGCGCTTGGCTGGCTTCAAACAGCTTGCGCCAGTTCTTGGGCCCTTGCGTATTGGCGCGGTGCATGGAAAAGCCGGCTCCGGCCAAATGCATCTCCGCCAAGGCTGCCCCGACCGCGCGGCATTGCGGCGGCTTGGGCGTAATCGTGGCGCGCCCCGGCAAGAAGCTGACCAATGCCGCCGGGCGTCCGGCGAGCATGCCGGAAAGCGCTGCATCATTGCGGGCAATCGGTGTCGGGCAAGCAATCCCGCCGCCTGCCAAATGCTGCATCAGGCCGAGAAAATACGGCAGGTCGTTCGGGTCCACACCGGTTTGCGTGTCTTCGTAAAGCGTCAGAATAAAGCGCTGCTCTTGTGTCTCGACAATATAATTGGAGTTCTGCACACCGGCGGCGATGCCTTTAAATCCGGTCACTGCGGGCAGCGCGTAACCGGCCCAAAAATCCGCCAGTTGTGCGGCGGTGATTTGCGTGAACACGGCCATGTCACGCGCTCCGTAATTGCCGCGGCAATTTGAAACTGACTTGTTCGTCGCGCCCATCCATCTCATCGACCGACAGGGCGAAGCGCGCCGCGAAAGCGTCGATGACCTCGAGGGTAATTTCTTCCGGTGCTGAGGCCCCTGCCGTCAGGCCGATATGGGCGACGCCTTGCATGGCGGGCCAGTCAATATCCTCAGCGCCGCCGATCAGTCCGGCTTGCGGGCAACCGGCTTGCCGCGCCACTTCGACAAGGCGTTGCGAGTTGGATGAATTGGGCGCGCCGATAACCAGCACGCGGTCAACCTGCGCGGCCAATGCCTGCACCGCTTCTTGTCGATTGGTGGTGGCGTAGCAAATATCTTCTTTGTGCGGCTCGGCAATATCGGGAAAGCGCGCTTTCAACGCGGCGACAATCGCCGCCGTGTCGCTGACCGATAGGGTCGTTTGGGTGGCGTAGGCCAGCGCCCCGTCCGGCGGCATGACGGCCTCGGCATCGGCGACGGTTTCGATGAGCGTAATCGCGCCATCCGGCACTTGCCCCATCGTGCCGATAACTTCGGGATGACCGGCATGTCCGATAAGCAGAATATGGCGCTTGTTTTCGAAATGCCGCTCGGTCTCAATATGCACTTTCGAGACCAATGGGCAGGTGGCATCGAGCCAATCGAGGCCGCGTGCATCGGCCGCTTGTGGCACCGATTTCGGCACACCATGGGCAGAAAAAATCACCGGCCGGTCGCTGTCTCCGGGCGGCACATTGTCCAGCTCATCAACAAAAATCGCCCCCATATCGCGCAAGCGATCAACGACGCGCTTATTGTGGACAATCTCGTGGCGCACATAAACCGGCGCGCCATATTTCTCCAGCGCTTGCTCGACAATCAGCACCGCTCGGTCAACACCAGCGCAAAAACCGCGCGGCTTGGCAAGGGTCAGTCGCAGGCTTGGCTTGATGGCTGGCTTGTCGGTCATGCATCGGCACTTTCTTTACAGCACGTAGTGAATGTTTTATTGAATGAGCCGCGTCTCGCGTCAAGTTGTTTGGCGCGCCAAGGCAGACAGGAAACCCGATGTTTTATTCACCGACCCGTGCAAGTGCGGACAAACAGGACCAAAAAATGAAAATCACGCGTCTGGCTGTAGTGGTCGCGCTTAGCGCTCTGCTGTCAGCTTGTTTGGGCGGCGATATTGACGAGGTGGTGCAGCGCCAATGCCCGCCCATAGCGGTGCTGGTAACCGCTGATGTTCTGCCGCGCGATGCGGCGGTATATCTCGACACGGCCAAGCTTAAATGTTTCATCAATCGCGATGCCGAAGATGTTTTGCAGGCCGAGATTACGCTGAGTGGGCGTTCTGAGGTGGCGCAGCAAGTGCCGTTGTTTGTTGCCGCGCTGGGCGATAACGACCGTCAGCTGGCGCGCTCGCAATATAAAATCAGCCTGCCG
>JADHOK010000081.1 GCA_016779015.1 PS1 clade bacterium
GGATCAAGGCGCGCGCCGCGCCAGAACATGCGCCAGTCGAGATGCGGGCCGGTCGAGCGACCCGTCGAGCCGACGGTGGCGATAACATCGCCGCGCTGCACTTTTTGACCGACCTCAACCTTCAAGCTGTCGAGATGCATATAGGCCGAGGTGAGCGAGAGGCCGTGATCGATGAAAATTAGGCCGCCTTCGAAATACATGTCCGCTTCAGCCAATGTCACCGTGCCCGACGCCGCGGCGGTGACCGGAGTGCCACGCGGGGCGGCAATATCAATGCCGAAATGCGGCCGCCGCGCCTCGCCATTATAAAAACGCTGACTGCCATAAACGCCGGTGACGCGGCCTTTGGTCGGCCATTTAAACCCCTCGGCAAAACCGTCATCGGCGCTGGCAATTGCGCGCGCCGCGCGTTTCAGCTTGGCCCCGCGCGCAATGCGCGGCAATGCATCCTTCGGCGGTGTCACCATAGCGGGCGGCAATCCGTCAATGCGCTGAATATCGTAAGAGCGTTGCCTCAGCTTAATCGCCACGCGCGCCGTCGCCCCGCCGCGCACGAAAACCAGGTCTTGCGACAGCGCCGCATCGCGGCCAAAACCCAGCACAGTGCGGCCATCGACCTGCGGCAGCGTCTCACCATTGAGCTTCACCTGCGTGCCGTCAATGAGGTGCAATAGCACCAGCCCGCCTTGCGTAAACTGGCCGCTTTGCGCGCGGACAAATTCGCGCGGCAGCTCAGCCGCCACCGCCGTAATCGGGCCCAACAGCAATAAAACGAGGAGCCTAATCGCGCGCCGCATGGTTCAATTCCGCCTGCATGGAAGCATCGGCATCGATATAGGCTTCTTGGCGCGCCACACTCCAATAGCGCAAATCTTCGAGCGCAATCTGCTTGCCGGTGACGGAGCAAATCACATAAGCGCCGGGCATGACGACGTCGAAATCACCATCGAGATATTTTAACTGTGCTTCACCACCGGCCATAAATCGCTGCTCCCAATTTTTTCAAAATCATAATAGCTGACCCTGACCACCATCACCAGAAGAGCCGCCCGATGGTTTGGGTTTTTTAGCTTTTTTTGGGGTGGTTTTTGAGGCGGTAGATTTTTCGACGGGCGCTTTGGCAGCCGCGCCGCCGCTTTCAACCCGCGCCGCGACACGCTGCTCGGCGGCAAGGCGAATATCCAACAGACTGCCCGGGTTGGCTTGCGCCGCCGCGCGCAGGGGTTTACCGGTTTCGTCAAGCACCAGCGCAAAGCCGCGCTCCAAAACATTCTCATAGCTCAGTAAGCGGAGTTGGCGGCTCAGTGCGGCAAGTCCCGCCTGCTGTTTGTCAATCGTCGTCTGCATTTGCCGTCCGGCCCGCGCCATCAGCGCGCCGAGGCGTTCGGCTGCGAAACGCAGGCGCGTTTGCAGCGCCGCCGGTGTCAGCCGCGCCGCGCTATTGGCCAGGCGCGCCGACTGTTTATTGATATTGGCTTGCAGACCGCCGCCCAGCCTTTGCGCCACCGCGTCCAGTCTTTGCGCGGGCAGCGCCAGCATATCCTCCAACTTGGGCAGGCCGCGCGCCAGCCCGTCGAGATGATTGCGCGCTTGCTCGACGCGCCGCGTCTCAGCCCGCAAAAGTCGGGTTTCGAAATCATTGATTTGCGCCATCAAATCGGCGCGCACCGGCACCGCCATTTCAGCCGCCGCCGTCGGTGTCGGAGCGCGGCGGTCGGCAGCGAAATCGATCAACGTGGTGTCGGTCTCATGGCCGACGGCGGAAATCAGAGGGATGTCGGATTGCGCCGCCGTGCGCGCCACAATCTCTTCGTTAAAGCCCCACAAATCCTCGAGACTGCCGCCACCGCGCGCCACAATCAGCACATCGGGGCGCTTTATCGTGCCCGCACTCGTCACTTCTTTGGGCAAAGCATTAAATCCGGCAATCGCTTTGGCGACTTCCTCAGCGCAGCTCTCGCCCTGCACCCGCACCGGCCAAACCAGCACATGACGCGGAAAACGGTCGGCCAAACGGTGCAGAATATCGCGAATGACCGCGCCGGACGGGCTGGTGATGACGCCAATGGTCTCGGGCAAATAGGGGATTGGCTGCTTGCGCGCCGCGTCGAACAGCCCTTCAGCGGCCAATTGTTTTTTGCGCGCTTCCAACAGCGCCATCAGCGCGCCCTCGCCCGCCGGTTCCATCGCTTCGACCACCATCTGATAGCGCGACTGACCGGCAAAGGTCGTCAACTTGCCGGTGACCACAACCTCCAGCCCCTGCTCGGGCTGCATGGCAAGCTTTTGCACCGTGCCTTTCCACATCACGCCGGACAGCACCGCCTTGTCGTCTTTGACATCGAAATAAACATGCCCCGAAGCCGGTCGCGAGACGCGCCCCAACTCACCGCGCACGCGCACCCGCCCAAAGCTGTCCTCAACCAGTCGCTTGACCTGACCCGACAGTTCGGCAACCGTAAGTTCCACAAGATTATCGCCGTGTGCGCTCACCTTTGTCCGCTTTTTCCTGTTCACATAAATGAATCGGCACCATCATGGCACGGTTCGCCGATGAGGCAAATTAACAGACACAAATAGAGACATAAATGATGAGTGAAAAACGCAATATTCTGGTTCTGGGAACGGGTGGCCGCGAACATGCGCTGGTCTGGAAAATCGCCCAAAGCCCACTTCTCGGCGCGCTATATTGCGCACCCGGCAATGGTGGCACGGCGGCGTTGGCCGAAACCCCGACGCTCGATATGGCCGACCATGAGGCGGTGATTGCGTTTTGCCGCGACAAGGCGATTGACCTTGTGGTTATCGGTCCCGAAGCGCCCTTGGTCGCCGGTCTGGCGGATGATTTGAGCGCCGCCGGTATCGCCGCTTTCGGCCCCGGCAAAATTGCCGCGCAGCTTGAGGGGTCGAAAGGCTATACCAAAGATATGTGCGCCGAAGCCGACATCCCGACCGCCGCTTATGGGCGGTTTGACAATGCGGCAGAAGCGCTGGCTTATCTCGACACACAAAGCGCGCCGATTGTCGTCAAAGCTGACGGCTTGGCGGCCGGTAAAGGCGTCATCATTGCCGAGGATATGCAGATGGCGCGCGACGCGGTGGCGGATATTTTCGGCGGCGCATTTGGCGATGCCGGTGCCGAGCTGGTGGTGGAAGAATTTATGACCGGCGAGGAAGCGAGCTTTTTCGTGCTGTGCGACGGCGAGAACGCGCTGCCATTGGCGACAGCGCAAGACCATAAGCGCGTCGGCGATGGCGATACCGGCCCCAATACGGGCGGCATGGGGGCTTATTCGCCGGCCTCTATCATGACCCCGGCGCTGATTGAGGAGACAATGCAGCGCATTATCGAACCGACATTGGCGACCATGGCCAAGCGCGGCGCACCCTATCGCGGCGTGCTTTATGCCGGTTTGATGCTGACCCCTGAGGGCCCTAAACTGGTGGAATATAATGCCCGCTTTGGCGATCCCGAATGCCAAGTGCTGATGATGCGCTTGAAATCCGATATTGTGCCGGCGCTGCAGGCCGCCGCCGACGGCTCGGTAAAAGGGCTGGTGCTCGACTGGCACGATGATGCGGCAATGACCGTGGTGATGGCCGCCAATGGCTATCCCGGCGCTTATGAAAATGGCACGGTCATTGGCGGGCTGGACGCGGTGGACGCGGCGAGCATGGTGTTTCACGCGGGCACGGCGCAGGCCGAGGACGGCACCATTACCGCCACCGGTGGGCGCGTGTTAAACGTCACGGCGCGTGGCAAAACAGTGGCGCAAGCACAAGCAAGCGCTTATGCTGGCGTCGATGCGATTGACTGGCCGCAAGGCTTTTGCCGCCGCGATATCGGCTATAGAGAGATTGCGCGCGAGGCAGGCGACTGATACGCAGCGCGGTAAAATTGGGGGGGGCGAAGACCGATGAAAGACGAAGGCGTCGAAAAATTTGGTGGCACGAAAGATGTCGCCGATACGCATAAATTCAACGAGCAAAACCTGGAGGACTACATGGCCGCCCATGTGGACGGTTTTGAGGGTCCGTTGGAAGTGCGCCAGTTCAAAGGCGGGCAATCAAACCCGACTTACCAACTGGTGACGCCGCATAAGAAATACGTCATGCGCAGAAAGCCGCCGGGCAAGCTGTTGCCGTCGGCCCATGCGGTGGACCGCGAATATAAAGTCATCACGGCGCTCGGCAGCACCGGCTTTCCGGTGCCGCGCACTTATGGCCTGTGCGAGGATGAGAGCGTGGTCGGCACGATATTTTACATTATGGATATGGTGGAGGGGCGCATTCTTTGGGATCCGCTGCTGCCCGATATTCCCAAAGAAGGCCGTCGGCCAATCTTTGAAGCCAAAATCAAAACACTGGCGGATTTGCACAACACTGATTACGCGGCTATCGGGCTGGGTGATTTCGGCAAAGAAGGCGATTATTTCGCGCGCCAAATCTCGCGCTGGACCAAGCAATACCAACTCTCCGAGACGCAGGAAATTACCAGCATGAACAAGCTCATCGACTGGCTGCCGAACAATATTCCGGGCAGCGATGAGGTGTCGATTGTGCATGGCGATTATCGCCTCGATAATATGGTGCTGCACCCGACCGAGCCGAAAGTCGCCGCCGTGCTGGACTGGGAGCTGTCGACATTGGGCCATCCGCTGGGCGATTTTACCTATCACCTGATGCAATGGTATATGCCCAATGATGCGGGCAGCACCAATACGCTGCTGGGTTGCGATTTCGCCGCGCTCAACATTCCGACCGAAGAGGAATATACCCGCCTTTATTGCGACGCCACGGGCCGCGACGGGATTGAGAATCTGGATTTCTATATCGCCTATAACATGTTCCGTCTGGCCGGTATTTTGCAAGGCATTGTCGGGCGCGTGCGCGACGGCACGGCATCAAATGCCCACGCCGCCGCCATGGCCGACCGCGTCAAACCGCTCTCCGATATGGGCTGGGAATACGCATTGAAAGCCGGAGCTGAGGGCTAGAACTTCATACTCGGTAAAAAAACAAAAGCCCCGCGAAAGCGAGGCTTTTGGACATTGACATAATAAGGATGCCCGGAATTTGTCATCATTCTGTGAGCACCCTGCCTAGCAGACTAGGTCTTAAAGCCCGAAAACGGGGTACTTGGCAAAGCTAGTTTATTCTGCCTAATTTGTCTAGCGAAACCCCAAACCGGCCAGCACACCTCGTCTAACCCGTTCTAAATCATCGCCGCTTGTTTCCGGCGTGAAATATTTCCTGCGCCCTATTTTATAACTGTTTAGGCGATGCGTTCCGATATTCAAAACCATGTCGCATTTAGCCCAAACCCGTTTATTGCCGGAGCCGTTTGGGTCGTAATCTTTGGACAGCAATACGGTATAATCATCCGATACTCTAGGCGCTGTCGTACTGAGCGGAACAATTGTTACAATCTTAGCGCGATTTTTTAGACGCGGGGATACAATTATGATTGGTCGTTTCTTGGTCATTTCAGGCGGAGAGAAGTGGCTGAAATCGCATATGAATATCTGCCCGGCGCGTGGATAAAAATTTATGGCCATAATCTTCCTTCGCCCTTCTTTATGAGGGCTTATCAAATGAACCAAAGCGCCGGTACCCAAATCAAAAAAATCGACCCAAACCCCTCAAATCAACATCAGTCGATTGCATGCCATTCCAGCGTCGGGCATATCCCAAGTTGGCAGCTACAAGTCGGCAGCTACAAGTCGGCAGGCACAAGCGCTCACCCTCTCAGCAGGAAAACCATGAACCCCATAACGGTGAGGACGACCGCTGTATTAGACAAGGTCAGCATATTGAATTTGTGATTGACCGAGCCAAAACCGTCTTTTAAGCGCCATTCGAGGCGCGCTTCGGCTTGGCGAATACCGCCCTGCATATCGTCAATTTGCAGTCGCGTTTTCTGCGTCTGCTCACTGAATTCGCGGCGCAACTCGTTGGTCGCCGAAACAATGCGCCCATCCAACTCCACCCGCAGGCTGGCGTGGTCGGAGCCAAACCCGCCGCGCAAATCGGTAATATCCTGTTTGCTGGCCACTTGGCCCAGCATGG
>JADHOK010000006.1 GCA_016779015.1 PS1 clade bacterium
GCACGATGATATCAGCACCCTGCCGCCGTTGCCGACGCTGATGGTGGCCAATGAGTTTTTCGACGCCCTGCCGATACAGCAATACAAAAAAACCCCCGATGGATGGGCGCCGATTGTCGTCGCCGCCGGCGATGACACTTTATCGCTGAGTACTGGTGCCGCCGAAACAACACCGTTCTCGGATGCGCTGACCGCATGTCTGCCCGAAAAAATCGCCACCGGTGCGATTGTTGAAAGCGCGCCTGCCGTTGAAGCGGCGATGCAATGCGCGGCGCAGCATATTGCGGCGCATGGCGGGGCGGCGCTGCTGATCGATTTCGGCCATAGCGAACCGGCATGCGGCGACAGCTTTCAGGCGATGCGCGGACACGGCTTTGTTGACCCTTTGGCCGAGCCGGGACTGGCCGACTTGACGGCGCATGTAAACTTTCCGCTACTCGCCCATATCGCCAAAACCTCCGGACTGAACACCGCGCTCTGTGAGCAGGGTCGCTTTCTTGAAGCCTTAGGCCTCAATTTACGGGCGCAGCAATTAATGCAGCTAAGTCCGGGCCGCGAGATTGATATTCAGACCGAGCGTCATCGCCTCGCTGCGCCGCAGGAGATGGGCAGTCTGTTCAAAGTGCTGGGCGTGGCGCATAAAGACACGCCGCCGCTGGCCGGTTTTCTGCCCGAGGGGCCATAGCATGGTCGCGCCGATAACCCATCCGGCCCTCGGTGTGCCGCACGGTTTCTTCACCCGCAAAGGCGGCGTTTCTGACGGCATTTATGACAGTCTCAATACCGGCCTCGGCTCTGACGATGATAGCGACCGCGTGCTGGAGAACCGCGACCGCGTGCGCGCCGCGCTCGCCGCATCGGCATTGGTGACGGCGCATCAGACGCACAGCACGGTGACGCATTTCATCGACACGGCGCAAACCGGCCTAAAAGCGGACGCCTTGGTAACCAAAACCCACGGTCTGGCGATTGGCGCGCTGGCCGCCGATTGCGCGCCAGTGCTCTTGGCCGACGCGACAAACAGCATTGTCGGTGCCGCGCATAGCGGCTGGCGCGGGGCGTTTGACGGCATATTGGCCAGCGTCGTCGAGACCATGCGGGTGCATGGCGGGCGCGACATCACGGCGATAATCGGCCCGTGCATTTCGCAGGCCGCCTATGAGGTAGGGCCGGAATTTATCGCCCGTTTTGAGACCGATTACGCCGATGATCTGGACTTGTTTTCGCCTTCAAGACAGCAACACCACCACATGTTCGACCTGCCACGTTTTGTGCAAAGGCAATTGGGGCGCGCCGACGTCGCGGCGCATATTCTGGGGCCTTGCACCTATCAAGAAGAAGACGCGTTCTTTTCCTACCGCCGCACCACCCATCGCGGCGAGGCCGATTATGGACGACAAATATCAGCCATCTGCCTGCCCGCTTAAAAAGCGTTATTTGTCTTTTTTGTTACAGAAACGGGGATAATTCAAAAACGCAAATAGCGAATCTCATAAGGCTTTGTTATTCAAATAGAGCCTCATTTCAGGAGACCCCGTCATGAAAATCATCGCCGGAAACAGCAACCTTCCATTGGCCGAAGAAATCAGCGCCTATCTGGACGTTCCGCTGGCCGAAAGCACGGTGCGCCGCTTCGCCGACAATGAAGTGTTTGTCGAAATTTTGGAGAATATGCGCGGCGAGGATGTGTTTGTCGTGCAATCAACTTCGGCACCGGCCAATGACCATTTGATGGAATTGCTGATTATCATCGACGCGCTGCGCCGTGCTTCGGCGCGCCGTATCACGGCTGTGCTGCCCTATTTCGGCTATGCGCGCCAAGACCGCAAGCCGGGGCCGCGGACACCGATTTCGGCCAAGCTGGTGGCCAATCTCATCGAGGCGGCGGGCGCTGACCGCGTGCTGACGCTTGACCTGCACGCCGGACAAATTCAGGGGTTTTTCGATATTCCGACCGATAATCTGTTCGCCGCGCCGGTTTTTGTCGACGACATTAAGAGCCGTTTTGACGGCCGCGAATTAATGGTCGTGTCGCCCGATGTTGGCGGCGTGGTGCGGACCCGCGCTTTGGGCAACCGTATCGGTGCCGACCTCGCCATTGTCGATAAGCGCCGCGAACGGGCCGGTGAAAGCGAAGTGATGAATATTATCGGCGACGTTTCCGATCGGCATTGCCTGCTGGTCGATGATATTGTCGATAGTGGCGGCACGTTGTGCAATGCCGCTGAAGCGCTGCTCAATAATGGCGCGCAATCCGTCTCCGCCTATATCACCCATGGGGTGCTGTCGGGTGAGGCGGTCAATCGGGTGAATAATTCGCAACTCGAAAAACTGCTGATTACCGACACGATTATGCCGACCGAAGCGATATTGAGCTCGGATAAATTCGGCGTCATCAAAATCGCCGAGCTGATCGGCGAAGCGATGCGCCGCACCACCGATGAGAACTCGGTTTCCAGTCTCTTCGACTAGTGTTTTCGGCCAAATCATTAGGCATTGCGTAGCACGCAAGGCGGCGTTATAAACCGCTCACGATACGGTTTTGCACCCCTGGAGGAAAACCGGTCTGACGGCCATGGCATGGGTTATGGGCGGATTTATCGCTTAAAAGGAGACAGAAATGTCTGATATTCTAGAAATTACCGCTACCAAGCGGGAACGGGCCGGTAAGGGGGTCGCTCGTGCATTACGTCGTGAAGGACTTGTGCCGGCCGTGATTTATGGGGACAAACAAGACCCCGAAGGTATCACTCTGAAAATGGGTCAAGTGAAGAAGCTGTATAACACCGGTCGCATGCTCAACACGCTGCTGGAAATCGAAATTGACGGCAAAAAGATACGCGCCATCGCCCGCGATGTGCAGCTGCATCCGGTGCGCGACGATGTTCTGCACGCCGATTTCCTGCGCCTCGGAAAAGGCGCGAAAATTGCGGTTGAAGTATCTGTGACCTTCCTCAATGAAGAGACATGCCCGGGCCTGAAACAGGGCGGCGTGTTGAACGTTGTGCGTTATACGGTTGAGCTGAACTGCCCGGCAGACAATATTCCCGAAACCATTGAGCTTGACCTTGCGGAAGCGCAAATGAATGACAGCTTGCATATTTCGGAAGTGACTTTGCCCGAAGGCGTTGAGCCGGTGATTGACGACCGCGACTTTACCATTGCCACCATCGCTGCTCCGGCCGCTCTGAAGAGCGAAGGGTCCGAAGCTGCGGAAGGTGAAGAAGGTGAAGACGGCGCCATCGAAGGCGATGAGGGTGCTGCGGACGAAGGCGGCGAAGAGTAATCTTCGCGGGCCCTTTTTTGCGAGATGCCCTCGCCCCAACGGGGCTTGGGTTCAGCACCCCGCCGCGAGAAGCCCTAATTCGGGAATGATGACATGCAGCTTTTTGTCGGCCTAGGTAATCCCGAACCCAAATACGCCAAACACCGGCACAATATCGGTTTCATGGCCATAGACGCGCTGGCCGCGGCCTATGAGTTTGGCGATTTTCGGGAAAAATATCACGGCTTGCTCGCCGAGGGACAGATAGGCAGTGAAAAAGTGCTGCTGCTGAAACCGCAAACTTTCATGAACAAAAGCGGCGTCAGCGTTTCTGAAGCGGTTAATTTCTTCAAGCTTGATGGCAGTCAAATCGTCGTGTTTTATGACGAACTTGACCTGCCGCCGGGCAAGCTGCGGATGCGGCGCGGTGGCGGCTTTGCCGGCCATAATGGGCTGAAAAGCATCAACGCGCATATGGGGGGCGATTTCCGCCGTGCCCGCCTCGGCATTGGTCACCCGGGCGATAAAGCCCGCGTGAACAGCCATGTGTTGGGCGATTTCGCCAAAGCCGATGCCGACTGGCTGGCGGATTTTTTGAAGGCGTTGTGCGCGCACGCACCGCTTTTGGCAGCCGGCGACGACGCCACTTATCAAACCCGTGTGGTCGAGGCCATGCAGACACAAACGCCATCAGAAAAAGAGCAGGACGAGACCAATGGGATTTAAATGCGGCATTGTCGGACTGCCCAATGTTGGCAAATCAACGCTGTTCAACGCGCTGACCAAAACCGCCAGCGCGCAAGCGGCGAATTTTCCTTTTTGCACAATTGAGCCGAATATCGGCGATGTCGCTGTGCCCGATGAACGCCTCGACAAGCTCGCCAATATCGCGCAATCGGCCAATCGCATTCCAGCGCGGCTGAGTTTTGTCGATATTGCCGGTCTGGTGCGCGGCGCGTCAAAAGGCGAAGGGCTGGGCAATCAATTCCTCGCCAATATTCGCGAGGTCGATGCCATCGCCCATGTGCTGCGCTGTTTTGAGGATAGCGATATCACCCATGTCGAGGGCAAGATTGACCCGCTGGCCGATGCTGATGTGGTGGACACCGAGTTGATGCTGGCTGATCTGGAAAGCCTTGAAAAGCGCGAGGACAATCTACGCAAGAAAGCCACCACCAAAGACAAAGACGCGCTTGCCGAATTGGAACTGGTCGATCTGGCCTTGGCCGAATTGCGCGAGGGGCGTCCGGCGCGCAAGGCCGATATTCCTGAAAACCGCGAACGCGATTGGAAGAACCTGCAACTCATCACCGCCAAGCCGGTGATTTATGTGTGCAATGTCGAGGAAGAAAGCGCCGAGAGCGGCAATAGCCTGTCGGCCCAAGTGGCTGAAAGAGCGGCGGTCGAAAACGCCGAAACGGTGATTATCTCGGCACGTATTGAGGAAGAACTGGCGCAGCTCGACGACACTGAGCGGCTGGAATATCTCGAGACGCTGGGACTGGAGGAGCCGGGGCTCAATCGCCTCATCCGCCAAGGCTATGCGCTGCTCGACCTGATCACCTATTTCACCGCCGGCCCGAAAGAAAGCCGCGCCTGGACCGTGAAACGCGGCACCGCAGCGCCGCAAGCGGCAGGCGTCATCCATACCGATTTTGAACGCGGCTTCATCAAGGCCGAGACCATCGCCTATAAAGATTACACCGAACTGAATGGCGAAGCAGGCGCGCGCGACGCCGGTCGCCTACGCCAAGAAGGCAAGGACTATATCGTCGAAGACGGCGATGTAATGCTGTTTCGATTTAACGTTTAAAATTATAGATGGTTAATTTCTACATTTCCCCAATTGTCACGCAAATATTCCGCAACCAATCTACGGTGACATTCATGCGGTTTATCTTCACTGCAAAGCAAGCAGCCACCATCTATTTCTAAGGGATCAATTTTCTCAATTTGCCTTCTCGTCATGAGTTTATGAAATGCAACTTCATAATCCCCCCATGAACCCTTATGCTTTTTATAGTCGTCCAGTATTTCTTTAGTGGGTGCCAGCTCAGGCATATGGACATAATCAATTCCGTGCTGACGGCAGAAATAGGCCAAATCATCTTTTTTGGCGAATCCGGACAACTGTGAGGAATTATTTAAACGAACATCAATGAGTTTTTTTACCCTCGCGTTCAAAAGACGCGAAAAGAAAGTTTCCGCATTCTTTTTCGTAAAGCCCAGAGTATTCAGCCTCATGATTTATCCCTAATTTTTGGCCTTATAAGCAATTTTTCTGCCTTTTGTCTCATAAACAGTATCCTCATCCGACATTAGCAAATCTGGTTGCTTTACAGATTGTTTTATTACTAGATCATGAGAAGTTGCATGGCCATCTGCCATAATATGATTTACTTCTATCCCAGCCTTTATCAGATATTTAGCAACCAGATGGGTTCGATGACAGTCTAAAGGATTTTTCTCAGAACACATTAGCGCGATTGAGTGCTTCTTAGCCCCCTCTATAAGACGCTTAAGACCATTTTGAAAACTGGTAGTCTCGGCAACTTTGTCAAAATCAACTTTACCGTCGATATCATATAGTGCCGTATTGTTTCGACGAGCCCCTAGCTCCTCGCCCAGGAAAACATAGTGAATCCCTTCTTTGAGGAGAGAATCTTTTAGGTTTTCTCTGGAGAACTGGGATGCATATTTGCTGTAAGGATTGGACCGGACATCTGCTACTGCATCAATCTTGTTGCCTTTAAGAAGCAACAAAAAATCTTCAATACTGTGATTTGAGTGGCCTATCGTAGCTATTTTGATCATTAGACTACACTATAGGATTCTGGGTTATTAAGCCACAAACCAGCTTATAGGCATCTTCATTGTTGCTTCTAGGTGACCTGTATAACTCACCTAAACTTAAACAAAGAAGCACGTTTTGAGTGACCGGATAAGTTCCACTTTCCTTAGCCTTAAAGACCCTTTCAATCTCACAATCCGTCACGCTCAAATCTAGGTCGGTAACACCGCTTCTAAATTCAGCACGTACTTTCTTGCCTTCTCCATACTTGTTTTGACTTACGGTTATTTCTAATTTTTCGACGAGCAAGAGGCAAAGCGAGTGATTGATTTTAGTAATTTGATTTTTGGGAACTCGGTCAGAATTCCCAGGCGAATGTCTTAACCACAATGGGTCAGCCATGCTATCGGCAAATGTCAACGCCTCATGCCGATTTAAAGATTTCTCAAATTTCCACTGTTCATTAGCTATCAAACAGTTCTCGCTTTGATATGCACTATGGTTTTGAGGTCGCACACTCTCAAATGGAACACTTATCACATCAAGTAGTTTAGCAACCCCACCTCCAGACAATTTTTGTTCAGTGTCTTCTATCTCTTGTCCGGAACGACTACTTACAGGCCGCACCCAGCTTCGGGAGGCAATATCTTTACCCGCAAAACACTTTCTATTTAGTTTTCTTGAGTTTGCGAAACAGACAATAGATTTCCTCTCCATGACAGCCCTCTATTTTTATTATTATCAGACCATTTCACTTCTGCATTTAGTGGCCCTAACTGTCAATCAGTTATGCCGTCGCGTAGCTGATTTTGCTGCGCGTGAAACACAATAACAAAATCAACAAGACCGATGGCGACACCGCTGAGGATAGTCATCGCGCCGCCGCCCAATATCGATATCCAGGCGGTGGCGATGAGGAGCGCTGCCAGTGACGGCAGCCAGAAAAGCTGCACCATAGTAAGCTCCGTTTTTGTTGTTCTTGAGCGGTTTTACTATGGCAGGTCGCAAACCTTGGCGGCAAGAAAAAACCCCGCCTCATTGCTGAAGCGGGGTTTTAAAGTCTCTGGAAAATCCGGTTTTCGTTAGGGCGCGGAAAAAACTAGTGCTGGTCAGCCCAGATTTTACGCATGGAGAAGAACATCAAACCGGCGAAAATCGTCAGATAGATGAGCACCATGAAACCGATGCGCTTTCTTTGCTCAAGCTCCGGTTCGGCTGTCCAATTCAAGAAATGCGTTACATCCAACGACATTTGCTCAACCGTGGCCGGTGTGCCGTCGCCATATTCGACAAGCTCTTCCAAAAGCGGTGCCGGCATGGCGATTTTGCCACCCGCCATATACGGGTTGTAATACAGACCCGGGCGCATCTCGACGCCTTCGGGGGCTTCTTCATAGCCGCTCAACAGCGCGTGAATATAGTCCGCACCACCGCCGCGCGCCTTGGTAATCAATGACAGGTCGGGCGGATACGCACCGCCATTGGCGGCACGGGCGGCATTTTCATTCGGGTAAGGCGACGGGAATTTGTCTTTCGGCAGCGCCGCGCGCTCGAACATATCGCCATAATCATCGGGGCCATCCTCGACGATATATTCGCGGGCAATGGCTTTCACTTCCGCTTCGGAAAACTCCGGCCCACCAGCTTGCGACAGATTACGGAACGCAATCTGGTTCAATGAATGGCAACTGGCGCAAACCTCTTTATACACCTGAAAGCCGCGACGCAGCGCATTGCGGTCATAAGTGCCGAACATGCCGTCAAAACTCCAGCCAACAGCTGCCGGATGTTTGGCCTCGCCGGCGGCATTGGCCGGCACGCTCAGCCCAACGGCCATAATGGCAACGCCGAGAAGCGCCTTAAACCCAAATCGCATCATCTTCATTCCCCCTTAAGCCTATTCGGCAGGTTGTGCGCCGAGGATCGGTTCGGAAATCGATTCCGGTACCGCTTTTGGCTTTTCGATTATGCCCAATACCGGCAGGACGACCAGAAAGTGAGCGAAATAATAGAATGTACCGATACGCGCCAGCACGATGTAAATGCCCTCGGCCGGTTGCGCGCCCAGATAGCCGAGCAGCAGACAATCAACCACCAGCAGCGCATAGAACTGACGGAACAGCGGACGATAGCGCGCTGAACGCACTTTCGATGTGTCCAGCCATGGCAGCAGGAAGAGGATGAAAATCGCACCGAACATCAGCGCCACACCGCCCAGCTTGTCAGGCACGGCGCGCAAAATGGCGTAGAACGGCAACAGATACCATTCCGGCACAATATGCGCCGGCGTAACCAGCGGATTGGCTTGGATATAGTTATCTGCATGGCCCAGCACATTGGGTGCAAAGAAGATGAAATAGGCGAACAGAATGAGGAATACAGTCAGCGCAAAGCCGTCTTTCACCGTGTAATACGGGTGGAAAGGAACCGTGTCTTGCTTGCTCTTGACCGAGATGCCGACCGGATTGTTATTGCCCGGCACGTGCAACGCCCAAATATGCAGAATGACCACGCCCAAAATCAGGAACGGGATGAGATAGTGCAGCGAGAAGAAGCGGTTGAGCGTCGGATTGTCGATGGAATAACCGCCCCACAGCCAGATGGCGACGCTTTCGCCGACCACCGGAATGGCACCGAACAGATTGGTGATAACGGTCGCGCCCCACAGGCTCATTTGGCCCCAAGGCAGCACATAACCCATAAAGGCGGCGGCCATCATCAGCAGATAAATAATCACACCGAGAATCCACAGCACCTCGCGCGGCGCTTTATACGAGCCGTAATACAGGCCGCGGAAGATATGGATATAGACGGCGAGGAAGAACATCGACGCGCCATTGGCGTGAATATAGCGGATGAGCCAACCATAATTCACATTACGCATGATGTGTTCGACCGAGTTGAAAGCGAAATCGACATGCGGCGTGTAATGCATGGCGAGGATAATGCCGGTGATGATTTGCGTCACCAGACAGAAAGTCAGAATGCCGCCGAAAGTCCACCAGTAATTGAGGTTTTTCGGGGTCGGATAGTCAACAAAACTGTCATGCGCCAAACGCAGGATCGGCAGACGCGTGTCCATCCATTTGGTGAACCCATTGCCGGGATTGTAAGTACTTTCACCGCTCATTTATCTTTCCTATCCAATTTTAATGCGGCTATCGCCGACAAATTCGTAAGAGGGAATTTCGAGGTTTTTCGGCGCCGGGCCTTTGCGGATACGACCTGAGGTGTCGTAATGCGAGCCATGGCACGGGCAGAACCAGCCGTTGAAATCACCGGCTTGGCCCAGCGGAACGCAGCCCAAATGGGTGCAAATGCCGACCATGACCAGCCATTCGTCTTTTTGAACGCGGTCGATATCGTTTTGC
Organism: PS1 clade bacterium; assembly: GCA_016779015.1. Lineage (GTDB taxonomy): Bacteria > Pseudomonadota > Alphaproteobacteria > RS24 > RS24 > UBA8337. The sequence continues at coordinate 9,428 of JADHOK010000006.1, forward strand.
GGGTCGGGCAGATCAGTCGTAGTGACCGCGCGCGCATCGGCAATCTCGCCACCGGTGCGGCGGCGGATGAATACCGGCTTGCCGCGCCAGGTCACGGTAATGCTCTGGCCGGTTTCAATACCTGACAGATCAACTTCAATAGAAGCCAGCGCCTTCACCGACGCATCGGGGTTCATTTGATGAATTAGGGGCCAAGCGATATTGGCAACGCCAATGGCGGCAAATGCGCCGGTGGCTAAATATAGAAAATCTCGACGATTGGACTCGTCACCAGCAGAATTGTGTTCGTCCGCCATAATGCTCTCCTTCTTGCCCCCTCACGGCCTGTTCTTTATATACAAGCAGCGAGTGGTCGCAAACTATAGCCAGAGGCTTATGGGCTAAATGTGTCACCATGACGCATGAATTGGTCGCTTTTCGCCTTGCGATGCGGGTCGCAAAGCGTTGAAAAAATTATTGAATTTTGAGCCCTCCCAAAGGCGCGAAAAGGAAGACACAGGCGTGGACGAAAAACTCTGGAATCAGCGCAAGCAAAGTGCCGCCGATTGGTTTCGCCAATTGCGCGACGCGCTTTGTGCACGCCTCGAATCACTGGAGCCGGAAGGCGCGGTTTTTGAACGCAAAGCCTGGCAGCGAAAAGACCATGCCGGCGACGGCTCCGAAGATCTCGGCGGCGGCGAGATGTCGATGCTGCACGGCCAAGCTTTCGAAAAAGCCGGCGTGCATATCTCCACCGTCTATGGCGTGTTTTCAGAAGAGTTTCGCAAACAAGTGGCCGGCGCCGAAGACGATCCGCGTTTTTGGGCCGGCGGCATTTCCGTCATCATCCACCCGACCAACCCCAATGCGCCGACCGCGCATATGAACACACGCATGGTGGTGACCACAAAAGGCTGGTTTGGCGGCGGCGGGGATTTGACGCCCATGCTCGACGCGGCGCGCACGCCCGACCATCAAGACACGGTTGATTTTCATGCCGCCTATAAAGCCGCATGCGACAAGCACGATAGCGACTACTATCCGCGCTTCAAAGAACAGTGCGATAAATATTTCTTCCTGCCGCACCGCAATGAGACGCGCGGCACGGGCGGCATTTTTTACGACCACCTCGATAGCGGCGACTGGGACGCCGATTTTGCTTTCACACAGGATGTCGGACGCGCCTTTGTCGATATCTATCCGGAGATTGCCAAGCGACGCATCGACCTGCCCTATGACGAAGCCATGCGGCACGAGCAAATGCAACGGCGCGGGCGCTATGTCGAATTCAATCTTTTATATGACCGCGGCACAATGTTCGGTCTGAAAACCGGCGGCAATGTCGAGAGCATTTTGTCCTCTATGCCGCCGACCGTTATGTGGAAATAAGCCGCTAGGGTTGCATTCAGGCTTTCCTCAAAAGGAATATTCTCATTCAAAAGCAATAAGTTAAATACGATTTGGCTTGCGTTCCGCGTTCACGATTTCCTAACCTCGCCTTGCTAATTCCAATGTGGACGACCCCTTGTCGGGTTGCCCGCTCAATAAAATACCGTTCGCGGAAACAGGTGGGATTTCACTACATCCGTATTGGAATTAGCACGGCCCGACACCAATGGTCGGTGCCGGCAATGCTAGTGGCGCAATCAGAAGAAAAAGGAGACCGCCATGCTCGCTACGGTTGCAGGATTACTCAAAATTCTCGCCCTTTTGGCACGATAGGGCTGGCGCTGTTTGCCGTGATGATGTGGGTGGGCGCTTATTTACAGCACAAACGCGCGTTAAAAGAAGACCCAAAACAACTTCGCGGCTGGAACAAAAAAGACAATTAAGCCAGCCTCTTCTGCAGTTCAGCCTTGACCGTTTTCTCATCGGGAAAACCCTCGGCCACCCACCATTGCTCAAGCGTCCGCGCCATGACGCCCATTTCCGGCCCGTCTTTGAGACCGGCTTTTTGCATCATCGCGCCGGTGAGCGGAAATTTCGGGCGTGTATAATTGGCGCTCTCAGCGATGGCCGCGTGCAGGGCTTTAATAGTATCACCCGCATCGCCCGAGCCGTCGGAAGGCATATGCGCCAGCGCCAATAGCGCACGGTCGCGCACGGCCTCGGCACCATCGAAATAAAGGGCCGCCGATAAATGCGTCAGGTCGAGCGGCATTTCCAGCGCTTTGACCAGCCGCATCATTTGTTTGCGCGACAGCCGCAGCGCATCGGACAAGGTCTGCACCGCCTCGGCGGTCGGCAGCAAGCTCATCAGGCGCAGCAATGGGTCGTCACTGAGCTTCAACATTGCCTCGAGCGCGGCAAACCCCATCGGCTCAATGCCCAGCACCGGCCGCAATAAATCGGCTTTGTGCAGAGCGCGCGCGGCGCGGGCGGCTTCGGGCAGCGCCATGATTTTCAACATTTCCTGCTGCTTGCGTTCGCCCGACAGACCGCGCAAGGGCACCGCCGCACCGCGGCAAGCGGCGAGCGCCACATTGTCCACTGGTGTGTCAGCAGTGAGGCGGAAATGAAAACGGAAATAGCGCAAGACGCGCAGATAATCTTCTTCAATGCGGGCCGCCGCATCGCCGATAAAGCGCACGCGACGCGCTTCGATATCGGCCAGCCCCTGCCCCGTCGGGTCGTGCAGCGTGCCGTCGGCATCGGCGTAAAGCGCGTTAATGGTGAAATCGCGCCGCGCCGCATCGCCCTGCCAGTCTTCGGTAAAAGCAACCTCGGCGTGGCGGCCATCGGTTTCAACATCGTCGCGCAAAGTGGTGATTTCATAGACCAGCGGCGTGTCGCCTCGATACAAAATGGCCGACACAGTGCCGTGTTTAATGCCGGTCGGCACCACTTTGACATTGGCCGCTTGCAGCCGCGCCATAACCGCTTGCGGTTCAAGTTCGGTGGCCATATCGACTTCCGTATCGACAGTCGCAAGCTGCATCAGCGTATCGCGCACACAACCGCCGACGCAGCGCGTTATCGCGCGCTTGTCGCCTGCGCCTTCATTCAAAAGCTGCATGAGATGCTGCGTCTGCGGCAGGCTCAGCCAGCCGCTATATTGCTCGTCGAGTTTCGCCATCTTTTCTATTCAAATCTGCCGGGCACAATTTGCCCGTCTTCATAGCTCGGCGGCACATAAGTAACGCCCGGCGCATTGCCGCTATTGACCCGATAGGTCAAAAGACTGGCCGCGACCAGCACCAAGCCGACAATGGCGGCATAGGCATAGAGCTTGCGCGTCTGCTCATCGGGCTGCTTGGCGGCGATAAAGCGTATCCACGCCCAAGTCAGCACAAAGGGCAGCGCAAATAAAATCGCGTTGATAACCAAAACCCTCATCATTCCGCTATCCTCCGGCTCATATGCATCAGCATGCCCGCAGTTGCGCCCCAAATATTATAGCCTTGATAATCCATCGAATAAAACTTCCACATGCGGCCTTTCCATTCGCCGCTATCGGTTTTCCAGTTGGCTTCGGTCAACGCAATATGCGCCGGCACTTCAAACACATCGGCGACTTCATTAGCATCCGGCGACAGTGTGAAGCCGGGGCGCACAAAACCGACGACCGGCAAAATGACAAAGCCGGTGCCGGTTTGATAAGTGTCCAGAACACCGGCGATTTCAACATGACGCGGGTCCAGCCCGATTTCTTCTTCGGTTTCGCGCAAAGCAGTGGCGATAGGGCTTTCGTCGCTATCCTCTACCTTGCCGCCGGGAAAAGCAACCTGCCCCGAATGTTTCTCCAAATGATCGGCGCGCCGCGTCAGCAATATGGAGGGTTCATCGGCGTGCTCGACCAGCGGTACCAGAACGGCGGCGAGCCGCAGGTCTTTATTTATTTCGTCAATCTCGGCCTCGCTGAGCTGGTGTTCGACCCGTTCATCGCGCAACTGCCCGGCTAAATTCGGGCCGCTGATTTGATCGGGCGGCGGCAATTCGCTGCTGACGATGGATTGCAATTTAGCGCGATAATTCATCAGCTCTCGACACCCGCCGCGGTGGCCGAGGCGATGGGGAAAAAGACGCCATGGCTCCACACACCAAAGCGGTCTTCATGCACCTCGCCCAGCTCAACCAGATCGTAGAAGACAGCGCGGGCAATCAGCGCTTCCAGCCGCGCCCGCACATGCACATAAGGCGAAGGCTCGCCGGTTGTTGCGTCTATCTCAAAGCGCATCGGATGGTCGGGCCCGGCCTCGGTGAAATCGCCGACATTGGTCTCAAAGCGCAGCACTTGTGTGCGCCCTTCCCCGCTCGCGGTCATCAGCGTGGCGACAAAAGGCGCATCCTCCACATCGACACGGATTTTCTCAACCGGCGTGACCAGATAATGCTCGCCATCATCGTCGTGACGCAAAATGGTCGAGAAAAGCCGCACCAATTTTTTGCGGCCAATCGGCGAATTATCGTAATACCACTGCCCGTCACGGGCGATTTTCATGCCGATATCGCCGCAATAATCCGGCCCCCATAAATGCACGGGCGGCAAACCGCGCTCACCGGTCTGCGGATCGCCCGCCTTTTCGGCATCGGCGACGATTTTCATCAGCGCATTGGCGGCTTCGTCGGACATAATGTTCCTATTGGTTTCGGCTCAGTGTTTTCGCGTCTAAGCCGAAACTAGCACAATTCGGGCGCGCGGCGAACCATACCGGCGAGGCGCGCGCAATCGGCCGCATGTGCATCGCTCGACGGGCGCAGCAACAGGCGCGCCGGATCGACAGGCCCGGGCAAGCAAACGTTTTTGGGCGCGGGCGCGAACCCGGCTTTCTCATAATATGGCAAATCGCCGACCAGCACGGTGAAGGCGAAGCGCTCGGCATTTATCTCAGCCAGCGCGTTCTGCATCAGAGCCTGCCCGACCCCAATGCCCTGCATGTCGGGATGCACGGCCAGCGGTCCCAGCAACAGACCCGGCGTCTCCTCAATCATAACCGGCCAAAAAGATATAGCGCCGACCAAAGTGCCCTCGTCATTAAATGCCATGCGGTCATAGTCGGCGATGCGCTGATTGTCCTCGCGCAAACGCTCGGCGGTGCGGGTCAGCCGCCCCGGCCCAAAACAAATATCCAACAGCGCGTCGAGCGTTTCAAAAGCCTCAGGCGACGCCGGCGATTGCGGTGAAATGGAAAAAGACTTCATGGTGTTTTGTCGGAGACCCGACCCTCAAATGTGAAAAGGCGTGACGAATTATGCGCCGCGGGGGCGCAGAATTTATCGTCGTCGCAAGTTATGCTTCACATTCCGTTTCACAAAGGTCTCCTACCGATGTTCGAGGCTCATTCATTACCGCGCGCGCGCCGACTTGTCCATTAAAACAGTCGCTTAAGCGGAGGCTTTAGGAGATGTAAATATACGTCATATAGGCGGCGTAAAGCGCCAGACTGATGCCGCCCTCGGCCCGCGTCATGGCCCGATTGGTGGCGAGGAAAAACAGGCCAAGGCACGCCACGCCAATCATGATGGGAATGTCACGCATGGCCATTATGTCGGCAATCGGTAGCGGCATCACCACCGCCGTGGCACCGAGAATGAGCAGAATATTGGAAATATTACTGCCGATAATATTACCGACAGCGAGGCCGGCATGGCCGCGCATGGCGGCCACCAACGAAACCGCAAGCTCGGGCAGGCTGGTGCCGACAGCAACCAGACTGAGGGCAATCACGGCTTCCGAGACGCCCCATAATTTGGCTTGCGCCACCGCCCCTTCGACCATCAGTTCTGCGCCCCAAACGACGCCCGCAATACCGGCCATCAAAACCAGCACTACCAGCCATGGCCCGCCGGGCACGAGGTTTTCATCGACCCCGGCTTCGGCTTCGGTCGTGTCTTCTTCGCGGCGCGCCGAGGTGTAGAGGTGATAGGTGAAAGCGATAAGCCCCATCAGCAGCGCCACGCCGAACAGGCGGTCGATCATTCCGATCATGCCAAAGATGAATAAGAGCGCTGAGACCGCAAGCATGAAACCGCCATCGCGCGCCAATGTGCCGGTTGCCACAGCGAACGGACTGACCAGCGCCATCGTGCCCAAGACCAGCAGAATATTGGCGATATTGCTGCCCACCACATTGCCGACCGAGATATCGGGCTGGCCGTCCAGCACCGCATTGAGGGATACCGTCAGCTCAGGGGCCGAGGTGCCGAAGGCGATAATGGTCAAGCCGATGACCAGCGGCGAGACGCGCAAGCTCTTGGCCAAAGTGACCGCGCCGCGCAATAAAGCCTCGCCAGCGACACCCAAAACGACAAAGCCCGCAAGCAGCAAAAAAACAGGTGATTCCATGCCCTGCTTTTAGCATGCCTCGGCGCATTGAGTGGAGAAATAACTGAATGGTTCTTTAAAAATGCTTGGCAGCGCGCCGCCAAAGTCTTAGCTTTCTGGCTTATCTCATAGCGGGTTTTTATCGCGCCTTTTGAGACAAGAATATCCATAGCGTTGAGGGAGACAAGCATGCAGTGGAATTTCGGAGATATTATTGACGCCATTGTGCCGGCTCTGCCGGAGGGGCATTTAGCCTTGGTGCATGGCGATCGCGAGATTAGTTGGGCCGAAATGAACGCCCGCTCGAATAATCTGGCTCGCAATTTGCGCGCCAATGGTGCCGAGACCGGCGATAAGGTCGGCTTTTATATGCGCAACCGCCCTGAATATAGCGAGTTGCTGGTTGCTTGTTTCCGTGGCCGCCTGACCCATGTGAATGTCAATTATCGATATGTCGCCGATGAGGTGCATTATATTTTCGACAATTCCGACGCCACTGTTGTGGTCTATGGCAAAGAGTTTCGCGACAATATCGAAGAACTGCGCCCGCGCCTGCCCAAGGTCAAGCAGTGGATCGAAGTCGGCGACGGCAAAGATTTGCCCGAAGGCATTGTCGATTATGAAACGCTGGTCAATGAAGGCGATGGCAGCAATCTCGATATTGAGCGCTCCGGCGAAGACCTTTTGTTTCTTTACACCGGCGGCACTACCGGCATGCCGAAAGGCGTGATGTGGGAACACCATGCGCTGCGCGAAACGCAAACGCTGGCGTTGCGCGCTTTGGGCGAAGTGCCTGAAAACATGGACGATATTGTCAATCAGATAAAGCAGAGCGGGCCGGGTCAGGTTTACATTCCGGCCTGCCCGTTGATGCACGGCACCGGCTTGTTTACCGCCATGGGCGTGTTGATGTCTGGCGGCACAATTGTGACGCTGGAAGCCGCCTCGCTCAATCCGAGTGAATTGTGGTCAACGGTCGAGCGTCGCGGCGTTGAATATATGGCGATTGTCGGCGACGCTTTCGCCAAACCGATGCTCAGTGAGTTGGAAGAAAACCCCGGCAAATATGACGTCTCATCGGTCGCCAGCATTATCTCCTCCGGCGTCATGTGGTCGATGGAAGTGAAACAGGAAATGCTGAAATATCTGCCCGATGAATGCATGCTGGCGGACAGTTTCGGTTCGTCCGAAGCGATCGGTTTCGGCTCCTCTCTCACCATGAAAAACATGCCGGTGAAGACGGCCAAATTCACCACCAATGATTTTTGCAAAGTGTTCGACGAAAACGATAATGAAATCCCGTGGGGCAGCGAAACGCCGGGCTTCATCGCTTTTGGCGGCCCGATACCGCTCGGCTATTACAAAGATGAAGAGAAAACCGCCAAGACTTTCAAGACCATTAACGGCCAGCGCTTCTCCATCCCCGGCGATTACTGTCTGGTATCGCCGGAGGGCGAACTGACGCTGCTGGGGCGCGGCTCGGTGTGCATCAACTCGGCCGGTGAGAAGATTTACCCCGAAGAAGTCGAGGAAACGCTGAAACTGCACGACGCCATTGACGACGCGCTGGTGGTCGGTGTGCCGGATGAAAAATGGGGTCAGGCCGTCACCGCCGTTGTGAAAACGGTCGAAGGCGGCGGTTTTGACGAAGAAGAATTGAAAATCTTCTGCAAAGCCAAACTGGCCGCTTATAAGGCGCCGAAGCACGTATTCCATGGCGGCCCGCCTTTCCGCGCGCCCAATGGCAAGGCAGATTATAAGAGTGTTACCGAGTTCGCCGTGGCCGAGGTCGAAAAGCGCGCATGACCAGGAAAGTTGCCGTATTCGGCCAGATGGGGGTAAATTTCGCGCCCCTTATCGAGGAACATTTTGCCGCCAAATATGACGACTGGCAGGTCGTGACATGGCCGTGCGACGACGATACGGACGCGCGCGATGCGGTGCTGGCCGAATGCGAAGCGGCGGTAATGAGCGCCGATTACATTCTGACGCCGGGCAATTTTGCCGCGCTGATGACCGCGCCCAAGCTCAAAATCCTCGCCCAGCCTTGGGTCGGCACGGACTGGCTCGATGCCGGTTTTCTGCCCGAAGGATTGATTTACTGCAATGCCGGGGGTCACGCCGCGCCGATGGCAGAATATGTGCTGGGCACGATGCTGGAGCACGCGCTGGAGCTGCGCAATATGCACAATGACATGCTGCGCGGGGACTGGAAACGCGCCGGCCGCAACGCCGCTCCCGAAGCGCGGCATGGCGATTTGCTCGGCAAGCATGTCGGCATTATCGGCTATGGCGAAATTGCGCAAGCCGTGGCCGGCCGCGCCGCCGCTTTTGGCATGAATATCTCAGCCATTGCGCGCTCAAAACGCGACAAGACCCCGGCCCCGCTCGACTGGATTGGTCAAAAAGCCGAGTTGCCGAAATTACTGGCGACAAGCGATTACATCATTTTGACCTGCGACCTCAATGAGGAAACCGAAGGAATGATTGACGCCGCCGCTTTCAAACAGATGAAAGACACCGCCTATATCGTCAATGTGGCGCGCGGCGAAGTCATCGACGAAGACGCGCTGTTCGAGGCGCTGAGCGAGAAGCGCATCGCCGGCGCGGCACTCGATACCTGGTATCGCTATCCGGTCAATATCACCAATGCCGAAGCCGACCCCGATCGCGGCGGCCCCTATCAGGGCTCGAAACACGATTTTAACAGTCTCGATAATGTTCTGATGACGCCACATATGTCGGCCCATACATTCGGTGCCGACCGCGGCCGCTATGTATCGATTGCCGAAACCCTGTGCAGCTATGCCGATGGCAGCGCCATTAAGCGCCATGTCGCCACTGGGTCGGGTGAAAATATCGACGGATTTCAAATGCCGTAAAACCTGTCGGGCGCGTCAACTCGCCACGCAGTGACTTTTGGCAATGGCTTGCCAAGCCGACGCGCCATGCTATCCTGCCGCCAAATGTTATTGAGGAGACAGTTATGACAGCTCTTGATAAATTCCGCGAGGAAACCCGCGCTTGGTTGGAGGAAAATTGCCCCGAATCGATGCGCACCCCAATGCCCGAACGCGAAATGCCATGGGGCGGGCGCAGAGCCAAATACCCCAATCCTGACACCAAAGTCTGGATGGACAATATGGCGTCACGCGGCTGGACTGCACCCGAATGGCCGGCCGAATATGGCGGCGGCGGTTTGTCAAAAGACGAAGCCAAAGTGCTGCAAGAAGAACTGGCCCGCATCAATGCGCGCCCGGCCCTGACCAGCTTCGGTCTTTGGATGCTTGGCCCGGCGCTGTTGGAATTTGCCAGCGAGGAGCAGAAGCAAAAATACATCCGCGAAATCGTCAATGGCGAGATCCGCTGGTGCCAAGGTTACTCAGAGCCGGGTGCAGGGTCTGACCTCGCCGGTCTGCAAACCAAATGCGAAGACAAGGGCAATCATTATCTGGTCAATGGCCAGAAAGTTTGGACCTCTTACGCTGACCAGTGCGACATGATTTTCTGCCTCGTGCGCACCGATACCAGCGTTAAGCATGACGGCATCTCCTTCCTGCTTATCGATATGGACAATGAAGGTGTCGAAGCGCGTCCGATTAAACTGATTTCGGGGGCCTCGCCATTCTGCGAAACTTTCCTCACCGATGTGAAAGTGCCGAAAGAAAATCTGGTCGGCGAATTGAACAAAGGCTGGACCATTGCCAAGCGTCTGCTGGAGCACGAGCGCAGCATGATTTCCGGCATGGGCATGGGCGCCGGTGCGGCCTCCATGGGCGGCATGGAAGCGGTGGCCAAGGAAAACTTCGGCACCGATGGCGACAAGATTGCTGACAGCAGCATCCGCCAAGCCATTGCCGAGCATAAAATGGACCAGCAAGCTTTCGGTCTGACGCTGAAGCGCGCTTCGGCTGAAGCGAAAGCCGGTCAGGGCATGGGTGCCGCGGCATCAATGTTCAAATATTATGGCACTGAAGTGAATAAGCGCCGCTTTGAGCTGCTGCTCGATGTGATGGGCACGCAAGCTCTGGGCTGGGAAGGCGAAGGCTTCGACAGCAAAGAGCTTTCCGTTACCCGCAGCTGGCTGCGCTCGAAAGGCAATTCAATCGAAGGCGGCACATCGGAAGTGCAGCTTAATGTGATTGCCAAGCGTGTGCTCGGCCTGCCGGACGCCTAAGCCGGCACTGCCGATACTCTGGAATATCAAGGGGGATACTGATGGCACTCGTGCTGACTGAAGAGCAAACAATGCTTCGCGACATGGCGAAGGATTTTTTCACCGAACAGGTTCCGGTAACCAATTTGCGCAAACTGCGCGATGAAGAAGATGATTTGGGCTACGACAAAGACGTCTGGGCGCAAATCGTCGAACTTGGTTTTGCCGGTATTTTGATACCGGAAGAACATGGCGGCACCGGCTTCGGGCCGATGGGACTGGGCATTGTGATGACCGAAGCGGGTCGCACATTAGCCGCCTCGCCGCTTTATTCAACCGCCGTTTTGGGGGCCGGGCTTATCCTTGCCGCCGGTTCGGAAGCGCAAAAAGCCGCGCTGCTGCCGAAAATCGCTGCCGGTGAGATGTTGACCGCTTTGGCGCTCGAAGAAACCAATCATCACAATCCGGTCAATGTCGCCATGGCGGCAGAAAAATCCGGCGATGGCTATAAGCTGTCGGGCGAAAAGAAATTCGTCATTGATGGGCATATTGCCGACACGCTGATTGTTGTCGCGCGCACTGGCGGACAAGCCGGCGAAACGCAAGGCTTGTCCATGTTCCTGGTCGATGCCAAAGCCAAAGGCGTCACCATCACCCGCACCCATATGGTCGATAGCCGCAACGCCGCCATCGTTGCATTTGACGGCGTTGAGGTCGGAGCCGACGCCGCATTGGGCGCTATCGGAGCGGCCTATCCGGAACTGGAAAATGTGCTCGATTTGGGCCGTGCGTGCATCGCTGCCGAAATGCTGGGCGGTGCTGAAGCTGTGTTCGACACAACGCTTGAATACCTCAAGGAACGTAAGCAGTTTGGCGTCATTATCGGCACTTTTCAGGCGCTGAAACACCGCGCTGCAGAAATGTTCTGCGAGGTGGAAATCTGCCGTTCAGTGGTGCTGGAAGCGCTGTCGGCGCTTGATGAGCGTCGCAATGATATACCGCGCGCCAGCAGTTTGGCGAAAGCCCGCGTCGGCGAAGCGGCGCGCCTTATCACCAATGAGGGTGTGCAAATGCATGGCGGCATCGGCATGACCGATGCGGTCGATATGGGTCTGTATCTGAAGCGCGCCCGCGTGCAAGCGCAAATGCTGGGGGGCAGCAATTTCCACCGCGCCCGCTATGCCGATTTGGGTGGCTATTAAGCGGTTAAGCAAACCATCGCAAGGCCTCGACATTTGGGTGTCGAGGCCTTATTTTTTAAATACGCATATTAATCAAAGGAAATGCAATGGCCGATGACGTGCAACAACCGGAGCGGATTACCGTTCTAGCAGAAGAGTTTACGCCCGCCGCTATGGAGTTTCACCGCCGCAATATGAGCGCTCGCGGCTATCGCATGGAAGGGCAGATTACGCCGCGTCGCTATATGATGATTGACGGCCCCGGCGAACCACAGGATTTGTTCGACGGTAAGGAATATTATGCCGTCACTTTTGTTCGCAAAGATGACGAGTAACCCTGCGGCAAATAAGCCTTTTTTGTGTCAAAGCTGGCCTAAACAAGCCAAATAAGTTAAATGTGACAGCGTTAACTAGGGAAGACTAATGCCGGTCGAATACGACAAACATTTGGACGAAGCGCTCGCATCTTTGCACGATGAGGGGCGCTATCGCGTGTTCACCGATTTGGCGCGCAGCGCCGGTGCTTTCCCGCGCGCCATGAACCATTCCGTCACGCCGCCGCGCGAGGTGATTGTTTGGTGCTCCAATGATTATCTCGGCATGGGCCAGAACCGCGAGGTGATGGACGCCATGAAACACGCTATCGACACAATGGGCACGGGCGCCGGTGGCACACGCAATATTTCCGGCACCCATCACATGATTGTCGAACTGGAAAACGAGCTGGCCGATTTGCATGACAAAGAAGCGGCGCTGGTTTTCACCTCAGGCTACATCTCCAATGAAGCGACCATTTCGACATTAGCCAAATTGCTTCCCGATTGCCTCATTCTGTCTGATGAGCTTAACCACGCCTCGATGATTGAGGGCGTGCGCCAAAGCGGCTGCTCGAAACTGATTTGGCGGCACAATGATATTGAGCATCTGGAAAGCCTGCTGCGTGACGCCGATCCGGCGCGCCCCAAGCTGATTGCTTTTGAGAGCGTCTATTCGATGGATGGCGATATTGCCCCGATTGAGGCGATTTGCGACCTCGCCGAAAAATACGACGCCCTGAACTATCTCGACGAAGTGCATGCCGTCGGCATGTATGGGCCGCGCGGCGGCGGCATTGCCGACCGCGACAATCTCATGCAGCGCGTCGATATTATTGAGGGCACTTTGGCCAAAGCGTTCGGCATTATGGGCGGCTATATCACCGGCAAACAAAACCTTGTCGACGCCATTCGCTCCTATGCGCCGGGTTTTATCTTCACCACCACATTGCCGCCGACGGTTGCCGCCGGGGCCATAAAAAGCGTTCAGCTTGTCAAACAGGCAGACGATTTGCGAGCGTGTCATCACGCACGGGCCGAAAAGCTCAAAACCATGCTGGAAGAGGCCGTTTTGCCGGTGCTGCGCACTGAGACGCATATCGTCCCGCTAATGGTTGGCGATCCGCTGCTTTGCAAAGCGGCCTCCGACCGTCTGCTGAAAGAGCACAATATTTACATTCAGCCAATCAATTATCCGACCGTGCCGCGCGGCACGGAACGGCTCCGCATCACCCCTTCACCGCTGCATGATGACGCGATGATGGCGGCGTTGGTGGAAGCTGTGCAAGAAGTCTGGGCTTATTTGGATATTTCCTGCGATTTACCGGAATTGATGACCGCGCCCGCGGCTCAGTAATGCTGCCAAATACTCACCCTGAAGTTGCGTTTGGAAAGACCGGCCTGTTGCTGGTCAATCTCGGCACGCCCCAAAGCCCCGACAAAAAAGGCTTACGCCCCTATCTCAAACAATTCTTGAGCGACCGCCGCGTCATCGAAGCGCCGCCGCTCATTTGGCAGCCCATATTGCGCGGCATTATTTTGAACACGCGGCCCAAAAAATCGGCCGAAGCTTATGCCAAAATCTGGCGCCAAGAAAGCAATGAAAGTCCGTTGCGCTATTTCACCCGCGTGCAGGCTGAGAAGCTGCAAGCCGGGATTGGCGATGGCGTCATCGTCGATTGGGCGATGCGCTACGGCGCGCCGTCGATTGAAGACCGCCTGGCAGCGATGCGCGAGGCGGGCTGCGAGCGTATCGCCATTGTCGCGCTATACCCGCAATATAGCGCTTCGACCTCGGCCAGTGTTTATGATGATGTGTTTCGCGCGCTGTTGAAGCTGCGTTGGCAACCGGCCATTCGCACGGCAGCGCCATGGCACGACCACCCCGATTATATCGACGCACTGGCGCAATCAGTGACCGACCATCTGGCCGGTCTCGACCACGAACCTGACGTTATCATCGCGTCTTTCCACGGTCTGCCGCAAAGCTATTTCAAAAAAGGCGACCCTTACCATTGCCACTGCGCCAAGACAGCGCGCCTGCTGCGCGAAAAGCTGGGCATGGACGACCAAAAGCTGCGCTTGACGTTTCAGTCGCGCTTCGGGCCGACCAAATGGCTGGAACCCTATACCGATAAAACGGTTGTCGCGCTGGCCGAGTTGGGCGTCAAAAAAATTGCTGTGGTGACGCCGGGCTTTATCGCCGATTGCGTCGAGACGCTGGAGGAAATCGGCATCGCGCTCAACGAGGATTTCGTCGAGGCCGGAGGCACTCATTTTTCAACCGTGCCGTGCCTCAATGATAGCGAGCTGTCGCAGGCGCTTTTGAAGACCATCGCCGCGCGCGAACTGGCGGGCTGGATATAAAATTAGATGTAAAGTTGGGTGTAAGGTTAGGTGTAAGGCTTGACCTACCCTCTACCTTTCGGGCAGGTTCTTGGAGTAGAGGTGTTTTGTGTTGGATTTGCTGGAACTTGTAGGCTGGCCGCCGTCCCTCCTCATGGGTGGTTTGGTAATCATTGTGTCATTTATCTATGGCACACAAGCGCGCCGTAAGACGCGCCCCTATTTGTTGGCCACCCAAATCGCTACGATTTGTATCATTATTGACGCTATTTCCGGCGCCTTCGCTGTGGGCGATTATTGGCCAACCGCCATCATCACCGCGTTGCTGTCTCAAACCCTCGGCGTTTTTCTAGGTTATATGATTATCGGCTGGATAATCGTCCGAATATGTTTCACCATCCGTTTCAGAAACGCTCCGTCAAGAATTTTCACCCGCAACCGCAGGCCATAATGCAAGAAAAATTCACCTCAGGGTTAAAGGCCTACACTGTTGGCCTTCTGACCCTCATTTATACCGCCAATTATGTTGACCGCCAGATTGTCGCCATTCTGCTACCCGCCATCAAAGCCGATATGGTGTTGACCGACACGCAGTTGGGGATGCTGACCGGTCTGGCCTTCGGCATTTTCTATGCGACTCTGGGCATTCCCATCGCCTATCTGGCCGACCGCGTGTCGCGTAAGAAAATCATCATTGCTTCGCTGACGCTGTTTTCGGCCATGACTTACGCCTGCGGTATGGCGCAAAATTATCTGCAACTCCTATTGGCGCGAATTGGCGTCGGTGTCGGGGAGGCCGGCACCAGCCCGCCCTCTCACGCCATGATTGCCGATATGTACGCGCCCTCCGACCGCGCCACGCCTTTGGCAGTGTTCGCGCTGGGCATCAATATCGGCTTGTTTATTGCTTTTATCGCCGGCGGCTGGATAGCCGATAATTATGGCTGGCGCACCGCCATTCAGGTCATCGCCCTGCCCGGCTTTGCTCTCGCTGTCATCGCTTGGCTGACCTTGAAAGACCCACCGCGCGGCATGAGCGACACGCAAGCACAAAATGCCGCGCAAGACACCGTCCAAAATGCTGCGCCGCCGCTTATGGTAACGGTCAAATATATGCTGAGCACGCCATCGCTGCGGCAGTTGCTTATAGGCTCAACGCTTATCATTATTGTCGGCTATGGCGCGGTCGCTTGGCTGCCCAGTTATTTCATCCGCGTGCACGGCATTACCGCCACGCAAGTCGGTTTGATTTTGGCGCTGATGATCGGGATTGGCGGCGGCATCGGCACGACATTGGGCGGCATCGTCGCCGACCGTATGGGCAAAAAAGATGTGCGCTGGAATATGTGGCTGGTCGGCCTAATCGGCTTTGTTACCGCGCCGCTTTCCGTCATGGCTTATCTCGCCCCCACCGGCCTATCGGCTTTTTTGTGGCTCATTATCCCGACCATGGCCGGGGCGCTGTATTTCGGGCCGACACTGGCCATGCTGCATACGCTGGTGAAACCGGAAATGCGCTCACTGGCCTCGGCGATTATGCTGTTCATCAATAATATTTTCGGTCTCGGCATCGGCCCACTCGCTGTCGGTATGATGAGCGACGCCATGGGCCCAAGCTATGGCGACCGCAGCCTCGGCGTCGCGCTGGCGCTGATGGTGATTGTCGGCGTTTGGGGCAGCGTGCATTATATGATTGCCGGTCGCTCGCTGGGTCGCGATATTGCGGTAGCACAAGCATCGGCATAAGGTGGGTATGACATCCGCTTTCACAGCTCGGGCGTAAAAGCAGCATGAGACAAGCCACTTCAAACATCTGCACCGTTTTCTGCGCCGCCTTCTTGGCTGTCGGCATCGTTGCGACCCCTGCCAGCGCCAAAGACGGCAAGCGTTATTTTTCTGCCGAATACCGGCTTTATGTCAGCGGTCTGCTGATTGGTAAGGCGGGTGTGCGGCTGTCACTTTCGGCCGACACTTATGAGTTGAGCGCGCATATGCGCCCGGCAGGTTTAGGCCGCATTGCCGGTCAGTCGCATATCGTCTCGACCACCGGCGGGGCGTTGCGCGGCGGCGATTTTGTGCCACAGCGACTGGATCTATTCTGGACCTCCAACGACACGATAAAATCCAGCTTTATGGATTATGTGAACGGCGCGCCGGCCAATTTTGTATCAGGTTACCAACAGCCCGAGGAATTTCGCTCCAAGACGCCGGTTGATATCGCAACCGTGGGCAGCGGCACTGTCGACCCGTTTCTGGGATTGTTATCGACGCTCAAAGGACGACCTTTAAGGGCCGCATGCAATGGGCAGAAGCGCATTTTTGACGGGCGGCGTCTGGCCACGCTAACGGCGCAGGATGCCGAATTCGTGCCGGTCTTCGAACATGATTTCCCGACCCGTCGTCCGGCGGTAAAATGCAGTGTTTTGTGGCAAGCGGTGGCCGGTTATTCTGACGCCAGCCTTGAGCGCGCGGCGGAATTTCCACCCATTGAGGCGCATTTCGGCCAGATTGCCGATACCGGTTTCGCCGCGCCGTTGAATATGCGCGGGCGCTCGCGCTATGGACGTGTCACCGTCCATGCGGTGCGGTTTTTCGAAGAAACTCTCACCCCTGTAGAACCTTTTAATATTCGGGAAATCGCAGAAAAATAGGCTTTTTGCAGCAAAATCACCACTAAATGTCGCAAATTTACAATAAGTGACTTTTTTATTCGCCGCAGCGATTATGCGCCCTATCTAATCTAATGAAGCGTTGTGTCCAATCCATGCGCCTAATCGATTGCGACGGCTCATCCGCTTCGGCGCGCTTCAAATTAATGGAGGCGAATATGCGGACCGGAACTGTTAAGTGGTTCAACTCAGCCAAAGGATATGGCTTTATCACCCCCGATTCGGGCGGCGATGATTGTTTTGTCCATGTCACGGCCATTCAGGCATCGGGCCTGAAACAACTGATTGAAGACCAGCGGGTA
>JADHOK010000082.1 GCA_016779015.1 PS1 clade bacterium
TTTTATGGTGCAAATGCGTCGGCGCATCGCCCGCGGTCGTTACAACCAGGGCTTGTGTCAACGCCCCACTGACCTCGGCCCGCAAACCGTCTTGCGCCAACGCCGCATTGTAATTCAGCACCGCACCCTCGGCCATCTCAGCATCCGTCTCAAACGGCGCGAGCGTCAATCCCGTGGCTTCGGGGAGCGCTTCGGCGCGGCCATTGGTGAAGGTCATCATGAGCGGGTCGAGAGACCCGAAATCGACCGGCAGCGCGGCGGCGCTATCGGGGTTTTTCAAAAGCCGCGCGACATCGGTATAGTGCCATGCCTCTTGCCGACGCGTCGGCAAACCCGCCGCCTCGGCCGCCGCCAAAGCTGTCGCACGAGCCTCGGCATCGCCCGGCAGTTGATCGCTCACGCGATCAAAATAGGCTTTTGCTTCAAGCATTTACCGCTTCTCCAACATATTCCCCATAGCCCGATTTTTCGAGCTCGAGCGCCAATTCCGGCCCGCCCGATTTGACAATCTTGCCGTCGGCCATGACATGCACGACATCGGGTTTGATGAAATCGAGCAGCCTTTGGTAATGGGTGATGACCAGCATACCGCGGTCGGGCGCGCGCAGCGCATTGACCCCATCGGCGACAGTTTTCAGCGCGTCAATATCGAGGCCGCTATCGGTCTCATCAAGAATTGCCAGCTTCGGTTCCAGCATCGCCATTTGCAAAATCTCATTGCGCTTTTTCTCGCCGCCGGAAAAACCGACATTCAATTGCCGCTTCAGCATGTCGTCATTCATACCAAGGGCGCGGGACTTCTCGCGTGCCAAGCGAAGAAAACTGGCAGCGTCCATCTCGTCTTCGCCGCGACCGCGCCGAATGGCATTCAGCGAAGTTTTCAAAAACGTCATATTGGTGACGCCCGGGATTTCCAACGGGTATTGAAACGCCAGAAACAGACCCGCAATGGCGCGTTCTTCCGGCGCCATATAGGCCAGCGAAGTGCCGTTGAAAAGCATCTCGCCTTGGCTCACATTATAGCCATCCTTGCCGGCCAGCACATATGACAGGGTCGATTTACCCGAGCCGTTCGGCCCCATAATCGCATGCACCTCACCGGGCCGAATGCTCAGCGACAAGCCGTTCAAAATCGGTGTGTCTTCGACACCGGCATGCAGGTTTTGAATATCAAGCAGCGCACTCATCCGACACTTCCTTCCAGTGAAATGCCAACCAGTTTTTGCGCTTCCACGGCAAATTCCATCGGCAGGTTTTGCAATACATCGCGGCAGAAACCATTGACGATAAGCGCCACGGCTTCCTCGGCATCGAGGCCCCTTTGCTGGCAGAAAAACAGCTGATCATCGCTGATTTTCGAGGTTGTCGCCTCGTGCTCCAGCACGGCTGAAAGGTTTTTCGCTTCGATATAAGGCACTGTATGGGCGGCGCATTTATCGCCAATCAGCAGGCTGTCGCATTGGGTGAAATTGCGCGCGCCCGCGGCTTTGGGATGCACATTCACCTGCCCGCGATAAGCGTTGGAGGAGCGCCCCGCCGAAATGCCTTTCGAGATAATTTTGCTGGAGGTGTTTTTGCCCAAATGCAGCATTTTGGTGCCGCTATCGACCTGCTGCATATTGTTTGAAATGGCGATCGAATAAAACTCGCCCGAGCTGTTATCGCCGCGCAAAATGCAGCTTGGATATTTCCACGTCACGGCCGATCCGGTCTCGACTTGTGTCCAGCTGATGCGCGCCCGGTCCTCGCGGCAATCGCCACGCTTGGTGACGAAATTATAAATCCCACCCTTGCCGTTTTCGTCGCCCGGATACCAGTTCTGCACGGTAGAATATTTAATCTCGGCATCCTCCAGCGCGACTAGCTCCACAACAGCAGCATGTAGTTGGTTCTCATCGCGCATCGGCGCTGTGCAGCCTTCCAGATAGCTGACATAAGAGCCTTTATCGGCAATCACCAAAGTGCGCTCAAACTGACCGGTATTGGCCTCGTTAATGCGGAAGTAAGTGGACAGCTCCATCGGGCATTTGACGCCCGGCGGGATATAGCAAAACGAGCCATCGGAGAAGACCGCTGAATTAAGCGCCGCGAAATAATTATCCGATTTCGGCACCACGGAGCCGAGATATTTTTTGACCAGTTCCGGGTGTTCTTTCACGGCTTCGGAGAACGAGCAGAAAATCACCCCGTCCTTAGCCAGCTCCTCACGAAACGTGGTGCCAACCGAGACGCTGTCAAACACCGCATCGACGGCGACTTTGCGTACACCGGCCAAGACTTCCTGCTCTTGCAGCGGAATGCCGAGCTTGGAATAGGTTTCCAATAATTGCGGGTCAACCTCATCGAGGCTTTTCGGCCCGTCTTCCATCGACTTTGGGGCCGCGTAATAGCACAAATCCTGATAGTCGATTTTCGGGTAATCGACATGCGCCCAGTCCGGCTCATCCATAGTTTTCCAACGCTCATAAGCGTCGAGCCGCCAGTCGAGCAGCCATTGCGGCTCCTCTTTTTTGGCCGAAATGAAACGAATGATATCCTCGCTCAAGCCATTGGGAATTTTGTCGACATCGATCTCTGTGGTGAAGCCATATTTATAATGCTCACCGCCAAATTTGGCGACCTGGTCGACCGTTTGTTTATCGATTGAGGCTTTTGCTTCGCTCATTTTCTACTCCGCCGCCAGCGCCTGTCCGGCCAGCTTACTCCATTCATCAACCAGTTTTTGCGTGTCGCTTTGTTTGGATTGCCAGCCAAGGCTGACCCGCAACACGCCCCTACTTATATGGGTTTCCACGCCCATGGCAGCCAGCACATGGCTGCGCGACACCTTGCCGCTGGAACACGCCGAACCGGCACTGACCGAGATACCGGCCAGATCAAGCGCCATGACCAGCGTCTCCGAATTGAGGCCGGGCAGCGAAAAGCAGCTTGTATTGGCCAGTCGCGGCGCGGCGCACCCAAAAATCTCAACTTGCGGTTGTGCCGCTTGCAACGCCGCTTCCATGGCATCGCGCCACGCGGCCAGCCCCTGAAAAGTCTCAAGGTCGCGCTTGGCGGCACGGGCGGCGGCGGCGAAAGCGGCAATGCCGGAAATATTTTCCGAACCGGCACGACGGCCAAGCTCCTGCCCGCCACCAATCAATTGCGGCGGTACAACGACACCGGGGCGCGTCACCAGCGCCCCGACACCCATCGGGGCACCGAATTTATGCCCCGACAGGGACAGCGCATCGACGCCGAGCGTGAAAATATCAATCTCAATCTTACCCGCCGCCTGCACCGCATCACAAAGCAGCAGGCTGCCATGGGCGCGCGTCTTGGCGGCAATCTCAGCCAGCGGTTGAATGGCACCGGTCTCATTATTGGCCAGCATGACGCAGACCAGCGCCGGCGTGTCATCGGCCAAGGCGGCATCCAACGCCGCCATATCGATAATACCCGCATCGGTGACCGGCAATTCCTCGACGGCCAGCCCTGCAAATAATTGCCCCGCCTGTTTGGCAGCCGTCAAAACCGCGCTGTGTTCAATAGCGCTGACCAGCACTCTTTCGACTTTTCCGTTGGGCGCGTCGCGCAGATTGAGCGCCAGATTGCACGCTTCCGTGCCGCCCGAGGTAAAGATGACCGTCTCGCCGGGGGCGCCGACCAAATCCGCAATATCGGTGCGCGCCGCCTCGACCAAAGCTCGCGCGCGGCGTCCCTCTTCGTGTACCGAAGACGGGTTGCCTATATCCAAAGCCGCCAGCAGCGCGTCGCGCGCCTCGGGCCGCAACGGTGCGGTGGCGTTATAATCGAGATAAGTGCGGTTCATTCAGCAGCCTCCAACACGCGCGGCATACGGCCATCGACCAAATCATCGAGCGAAATTGAGTTCAAAAACGCGTGGATGGTGCCGCCGAGATGCGCCCATAAATCATGCGTCAGACAGCGCCCGCTTTTCTTCAGACAGCCCGTCGCATCCTTGCAGCGCGTCACATCCACCGGCTCGTCCACGGCGCGAATAACATCGCCAATGCGAATGGCATCAAGCGGCGCGGCCAGCAAATAGCCGCCCATTTTGCCACGACGGCTCTCCACCAAACCGGCACGCCGCAAATCGCCAAAAATCTGCTCCAGATAGTTGACGGTGATTTCCTGCCGCTCGCTAATATCGGCAAGGCTCACCGGCCCGCTGGCACCGTTTTTCTCTTGTTGCGCCATATCAGCCATAGCCATGACCGCATAACGGCCTCTTGTCGAAATCTTCATCTTTCCGTAACCTTATGATTTTATTTATATTTTACGATTTTTCTTGCAAAACACCCGTGCTTTTGGGTAACACAAACGCCACACACACTGGATATAGTAAATCCGACTGTTTTAGTCAAGTTTAAGCGTCGTGGGAGCGCCTTATGCCTGAAGTGATTTTCAACGGACCTGAAGGGCGACTGGAAGGTCGTTTTACGCAGAAAAAAGAGGCCGGCGCGCCGATAGCGCTGATCTTGCATCCGCTGCCGCAACTTGGCGGCAATATGAACAATCCGGTGGCCTACCAGCTCTATCACCAATTCGCCAATCGCGGCTTTTCGGTGCTGCGTTTCAATTTTCGCGGCGTTGGGCGCAGTCAAGGCGAATTTGACGAGGGGATTGGTGAACTGTCAGACGCCGCCGCGGCGCTCGACTGGCTGCAAGCGCTGAGTGCCGATGCGCGCCAGTGCTGGATTGCCGGTTACAGTTTCGGCGCGTGGATTGGCATGCAGCTTTTAATGCGGCGACCGGAAATCTCCGGCTTTATCTCGGTGGCACCGCCCGCCAATTTTTACGATTTTACGTTTCTTGCGCCCTGCCCGGCCAGCGGTCTGATTGTGCATGGCGACACCGACCGCATTGTGCCGACCGAGGATACGGAAAAACTGGTCGAGCGGCTGCAAGCGCAAAAAGGCATCACCATTGATTACGAGAATATCAAAGGTGCCAATCATTTCTTCGAGAACGATTTGGACACGCTGGACAATACGGTCGGTGCTTATCTCGACCGCCGCATCAGCGAAATCGGCTAGCCGAGTTTACCCCGCCTGATACAACACCCCGCCACTGACCGGCTCGGCGACGCCGGTGGTCTCGGGGCGTGATAGCGGCAGGGCATTTTGCGACCGCACCGCCAACCACGCAAAAGCCTGCGCTTCCAGACTGTCGCCGCGCCACCCCAGCGCATCGCAATCAAGTATTTCAATGCCGCACTGCGCGCCCAGCATCGCCGCCAATGTCTTATTGTGTCGCCCGCCGCCACACAAAATTAAGCGCTGCGGCGGTTGAGGGCAAAACGCCAAACCGCGCGCCACACTGGCGGCAGTGAAAGCCGTCAGCGTCGCCGCGCCATCGCCAACATCCAGCGCGCCCACCGCGTCGGTCGGAAAAGCCAGCCGGTCAAGCGATTTGGGCGGCGGCGCGTCGAAATAAGGATGCGCCATCAATGCCGCCAAAGCCGCTTCATCGACCTTGCCTTTGGCCGCCAGCCCACCGTCAATGTCATAAGCCTGCCCGCTATGCGCCCCCACCCAGTCATCGATCAGCGCATTGGCCGGGCCGGTGTCGAAAGCCAGCATCGCGTCATCTGCACCAAGCCAAGTGATATTGCCGACGCCGCCGAGATTGAGCACCACTTGCGGGCGCACCTCACCGGCCAGCGCGGCGTGAAACAGCGGCGCCAGTGGCGCGCCCTGCCCGCCATGGCGCATATCATTCAACCGAAACTGCCCGACCACATCGCTACCGGTCGTCGCCGCCAGCGCCTGCCCATCACCGATTTGTAAGGTAAACCCCTCAGCCGGGCGGTGGCTGATGGTCTGGCCGTGAAAACCGATAAGCGCCGGCGCGCTATCGGGCCCTAGAAATCCTTCCACTGCCGCAATATGCGCTTGTGTCACCGCTGCCGCCGCTTCCTTTAGTTGCGACGGCCAATCATCGGGGTTTTTGAGCTGCGCTGTCGGCCAGTCGGCGGCTGCATCCAATACG
>JADHOK010000083.1 GCA_016779015.1 PS1 clade bacterium
TGCCGCTGCCGTTTCGGCATGGCGAAAGCACCGCGCAGATTGCGTTTGCGACCGGCCCGCGTGAGACCGATTTGGCGCGGGGTCGGGCGAATGCGCGCCACAGCCTCAAGCGCCATACTTTGTCCGCTCAGCGCCGCCAAATGCCGACACAATTCGGCCGATTGATTAAAACGTCGCCAAATGAGCCGTCGGCGATGCAAAGGCACCGGCACCAGCAAAGCGTGCGACGGCAGGAAATCGCCCAATCGGGCATGCATTAATCGCGCCAGCAATTGCGCCAATTCGGGGCGGTCGCCGAATTTCATCCGCTTAATCAGCGCCGCGCCGCTGCCCTTATAAGCAAAGGCGGCCCGCGCCGCATCATAGGGTGGCGGGTTGGCGCGCGCCAACGGGCTGATGGTTTCCGCGCCCAAATCAACCGGCATGGGCAGGCCGGTAAGGCGGCATACCGGGCCGGTGATAAACTCAACATCCTGCCAGCAAACAGCGCATAAGCCTTCATCGCCGCCGACCGGCGCCAGACAAACCGGACAAGCGGGCGGCACCAGCGCATCGCCCAGCCATTTTGTCGGCGAGCGACGCAGCATATCGATAAGGCTGTCGCGGCTCTCATTTATGATTGTTTTTAAAGCCATCAATGCCATATTGCCCGCCATGGACACCAAAGTCTCGCGAAATAAAGTGCCGCGAATATTCGACCGAGCCCGCCTGCGCCGCAATCGCGCGCGCCGCGCCGCCGCTCTGGCGCAGTATGATTTTCTATTGCGCCGCGCCGCCGACGACCTGGCCGGACGCATCGCGGTGCAAAACCGTCATTTCGAGACCGCATTGTGCCTCGGCGCATCAGGCGGCGTGTTGCGTGAAGCCTTAAACGCGCAAGGCGGCGGACGCATAGCCACCCTGATCGAAGCCGATATCAGCGCCAATTTGGTGCCGTCAGGCGGTTTGGTGCTCGACGAAGAAGCGCTGCCGATAAAACCGCAAAGCCTCGACCTGGTGGTCGCGGCATGGGGTCTGCACCACGTCAATGACCTGCCCGGCGCGCTGGTACAAATCCGCCGCGCGCTCAAACCCGACGGTCTGTTTCTCGCCGCCCTGCCCGGCGGCGCGACCCTTGCGCCTTTGCGGGCCGCGTTTCTCGACGCCGAGGCGGCGTTGATGGGCGGGGCGCAACCGCACATCCATCCTTTTGCCGATTTGCAAGACCTCGCCGCCTTAATGCAACGCGCCGGTTTTGCCCTGCCCGTCGCCGATAGCGATATGGTGGCGGTGCGCTATCAAAACCCGTATCGCCTGCTCGATGATTTACGCGGTATGGGCGAAGCCAATATTTTGACAACGCGGCCGCGTCGCGCCTTACGCCGCGATGTGCTGACCCGCGCACTGGCGCAATTCGCTGCAACGACGCAACAGGCTGGAAAGGCGGTCGCTGAGTTTGAGCTGTGTTATCTGGCCGGTTGGGCACCGCATGACAGCCACAATAAACCGCACCAAGAAGGTCAGCCGATTACCCGTTTCGATGAAAGCGCGTTGCCTGAAGCTGACACTTAGAGGGCGTCGCGCAAGGCCGCGATGAGCGGCTTATCGGCCGGCGGCATTGGCAGCTCGAACAATTCGCGCGGGCGTTTCCATTGCGTCTTTTGCCCCTCGCGCGGGGCCACTTGGCCGCTCCATTTGCGGCACACATAAAGCGGCATCAGAAGATGAAAATCATCATAAGCATGGCTGGCGAAACTGAGCGGGGCCAAACACGCTTGCGTCACATCGATGGACAGCTCTTCTTTCAGCTCTCGTATCAACGCCGCTTCCGGCGTCTCACCGGCTTCGACTTTACCACCTGGAAATTCCCACAAGCCCGCCATGGCTTTGCCGGCGGGGCGTTCAGCGACCAACACGCGGCCATCCCCATCGACCAAAGCGCAAGCCACCACCAATGTGATATTAGCTGCGGTAATCGGCATTGATTGAGATATAGCTATGCGTCAAATCGCTGGCCCAAATTCGTGCTTTGCCGGCTTTAGGGCCGCTCTTGACGCCAACATTGACGGCGATGGCAATTTCCTTGCCTCTCATATGCCGCGCCACCGGCGCTTCTTTATACCCCGGCACCACGCATCCGGCACGCGCCACCTGCACGCCGCCAATGGAAATGGCCAGCTTGTCGCGCAATGCTTTTTCGCCCGATTTACCGATCGCCATGACGATACGGCCCCAATTTGCATCGGCACCCGCCACCGCGGTTTTGACCAGTGGCGAATTGCCGATAGCAAGAGCGATACGCCGCGCCGCCGCGTCATCCTCGGCGCCGGTCACATGAACGGTCATCAGCTTGCTGATGCCCTCGCCATCGCGCGCCACTTGTTGCGCTAAATCTTGCATTACTTGCGCCAAAGCTTTTTTGAACGCCGTCAGTCTTTTATCGCCCGCGCCTTTCACTGCCGCGCCGGACATTTTTTTGGCTCCGGTCGCCACCAGCAAGCAAGTGTCAGAGGTCGAGGTGTCGCTATCGACGGTGACGCAATTAAAGCTATCGGCATTGGCGGTGGTGAGCAGTTTTTTGAGGACTGTCGGCGACAGTGCCGCATCGGTGAAAATAAAGGCCAGCATGGTCGCCATATCGGGCGCAATCATGCCCGAACCTTTGGCAATACCGGTCAGCGTGACGCTTTCTTTGCCGAAGCGCGCCGTCGCCGTCGCCAGTTTGGGGAATGTGTCGGTGGTCATTATGGCGCGCGCCGCCGCTTGCCAATCGCTGCCGCCATCCGAGCCGCCACACGATTTGCCAATCGCCCGCACCAGCGGTTCGGTGTCCGGCACTTCGCCGATGACGCCGGTAGAAGCAACCAGCACTTCACCCGCCTGGCAGCCGATTTTCTCGGCCGCCGCCTGCGCCGTTATCGCTGCGGCTTTAGCACCGGCCTTGCCGGTAAAAGCATTGGCATTGCCCGCATTGACCAAAAGCGCCCGCGCCCGACCGCGCGAAGCGGCGAGGTTTTGCCGCGTCAAATCGACAGCGGCTGAAGGCATTTTTGACGTCGTGAAGACGCCTGCCACGCTTGCGCCTTTGTCGAGCGCCACCAGCAGCACATCATCGCGGCCTTTATAGCGCGCACCGCTGGCCACGACGCTGAGGCTGAGGCCCGACAGTTTTTTCGGTTTGGCTGTTTTCTTCGGCGCCAGAGGCGAGACAGGCAGTTTTTGCGACATAAGGTTTCGCCGATTTATTCGCTACTGGGCGCAATATTGACGAATTTCACATCCGCGCCCTCGCGCATACCGTCATAAATCTTGCGCCGCTCTTCGCTGATAAGGATTTGATAAATCTGGTCGCGCACATCATCGAGCGGCGGTGTCGGCTTGGCGCGGCGGTCTTCGAGCTTGATTACATGCCAGCCGAATTGCGTTTTCACCGGATCGGAAATCTTGCCTTTTTTCAGCTTGAAGGCGGCGTCAGAAAACGCTTCCACCATGGCGTCGCGGTCAAAATAACCGAGATCGCCGCCGCCCGCGCCGCTCGGCCCTTTAGAGCGCTGCTTCGCCAGTTCGACAAAATCGCCGCCGTTTTTCAACGCCGCAATAACCGCATCGGCTTCCTCACGACTGTCGACCAGAATATGGCGCGCCCGCACTTCTTCCTGCTGTGGCCCCTCGACAATATTCTCGCGGTAATATTGCGCGACCGTATCCTCATCCACCCGCTCCATCAGCAATTTGCCGATATAGACATCCTGCAACGCTTTCTGCTTCATAAAATCGACCCGCTGCTTGACCTCGGCCGCGTCTTCGAGACCGGCTTCGCGCGCCGCTTTGGCGGCCAACAGGCGGTCGACCATATAGCCGACCAGCGTCTCAAAGCGTTGGCGCTCCGGCAATTGGCCGACCAAGCCGATAAGCTCGTCCTCGGCCAGCGAAATATCCTCATAGGTAATGGCCATGCCATTGACAGTGGCGACAGTGTTTTCCGGCAGGTTTTGCGCATAAGCCAAGCTCGGCGGCAAAGCAAAAATCGCCGCCCCCAAAAGCATTTTTCGTAGTGTCAGACCAGCGCTCATGAAACTTACCTTTCTTATCTGCGCTGCATATTGAAGCCCGAGGCGATATTTAACAAGTGATTTTGCGTTCGCTCCAACATGCCTCGCGCACCCGCCGCGCCCCGACCAATTGACATGCGCGCCGCGCTTGCCTACATCAGCTTGTGGCCTGACGGTCAGGCCGCGCTGTGAGGGGGTTTTATGCTCGGTCTTTCGTCAGTTGCTAAGCGGCTTTTCGGCTCGGTCAATGACCGAAAGCTGCGCCGCTATGCGGGGCGGCTCGAGCGCATCAACGCGCTGGAAAGCGATTTCGAGGCGCTCGATGATGCGGCTCTAAAAGCCAAGACAGACGAGTTCAAAACGCGCCTCGCAAATGGCGAGACGCTAGACGATATTCTCGAAGAAGCTTTCGCCGCTGTGCGCGAAGCGGCGCGCCGCACATTGGGCCAGCGCCATTACGATGTGCAGATGATTGGCGGCATGGTGCTGCATGACGGCGCTATCTCGGAAATGAAAACCGGTGAGGGTAAAACCCTTGTCGCCACCCTGCCCTGCTATTTGAACGCTTTGGCGGGTCACCCCGTGCATGTGGTGACGGTCAATGATTATCTGGCGCAACGCGACGCCGATTGGATGCGCGTCGTACACCAGGCGCTGGGCCTATCGGTTGGCTGCATTGTGCACGATATGGATGATGCGGCGCGCAAAGCCGCCTACACTGCTGACATTACCTACGCCACCAATAATGAGCTGGGTTTCGATTATCTACGCGACAATATGAAATACAGCCGCGCCGAAATGTGCCAACGCGGCCATGGCTTCGCTATTGTTGACGAGGTCGACAGTATTCTCATTGACGAGGCGCGCACGCCGCTGATTATTTCGGGGCCGTTGGAAGACCGCACCGACCTTTATGTCGGCATCAACAAGCTGGTGCCGCATCTCACCGAAGCCGATTACGAGCTGGATGAGAAAACCAAAACCGTCAATCTGTCCGATGACGGCAATGAGCATATGGAAGGGCTGCTCATCGAAAACGGGTTTTTGGAAGCCGACGCGTCGATTTACGACATCCAAAATGTTTCGTTGGTGCACCATGTTTCCAACGCGCTGCGCGCCCATATTCTGTTTCAAAAAGACCGCGATTATATTGTTCGCGGCGCGGGCGATACCGGCCAGGTGATTATTATTGACGAGTTTACCGGCCGCATGATGGAAGGGCGTCGTTTTTCCGACGGCCTCCACCAAGCGCTGGAAGCCAAAGAGGGCGTCGCCATCCAGCCGGAAAACCAGACGCTGGCATCCATCACTTTTCAGAATTATTTCCGCCTTTACGAGACCTTGTCGGGCATGACCGGCACGGCGCTGACCGAAGCCGAAGAATTTATGGATATTTACGGCCTCGACGTTCTCGAGGTTCCGACCAATACGGATATTTCGCGTATCGATGAAGACGATGCGATTTATCGCACGGCGGCGGAAAAAACCGCCGCGATTATCGAGCTGGTCGAAGAATGCCAGAAGAACAACCAGCCGGTTCTGGTCGGTACCACCTCGATTGATAAATCTGAGGAATTGGCCGCCGCGCTGAAAGCCAGAAAGATTAACCACAGCGTGTTGAACGCACGCTATCACGAGCAGGAAGCGCAAATCATCGCACTGGCCGGTGTGCCGGGCGCCGTCACCATCGCCACCAATATGGCCGGTCGCGGCACCGATATTCAGCTCGGCGGCAATCTCGATATGCGCCTTGCGCAAGAGGCCGATGAGAGCCAACACGCCGCCATTATCGCAGAAGTCGAAAAGCTGAAAGCGCAAGCGCTGGAAGCCGGCGGGCTTTGCGTCATCGGCACGGAACGCCATGAAAGCCGCCGCATCGACAATCAGCTGCGCGGTCGTTCAGGACGCCAAGGCGACCCCGGGCGGTCGTGC
>JADHOK010000084.1 GCA_016779015.1 PS1 clade bacterium
TTGTTTATCACGCAGAGGCGCTGGAAAACGGCACGCCGTACGAGATGTTTCCGGTGATGGAACAAAAACTGCTGCGCCTCATTATCAATCCGAGCATGGTCGCGGCTTGGTTTTTCGGTCTGGCGCTGATTTTTGCCGGTGGCCATTGGCCGATTGTCGATATTTGGCTGGTGTTAAAATTGAGCTTGGTGGTTATCCTGTCGGCCTATCACGGGTTTTTGGCCAGCACACGCAAGCAGTTTCTAAACGGCACGCTGCCGCGCCCGTCGCGGTTTTACCGCATGGTCAATGAGGTGCCACCTGTTCTGACGGTCTTTATCGTCATTCTGGTGGTGGTGCAGCCGTTCTGACGGATATTTAAAGCGCCTTTCGATAATGTTTGAATGGCCATTGAATAGCCATTGAATGGTGCTTGAGAAACGCGCGTTTATCGCATATACTGAAGCTTCCTACCGAGGGCCGCGCGTCGGCACTTTTACCTTTCGTAAAATCTGTTGATGGTCCGGGCCGATAAGCGGCGCTCGGATGATGCAGCGAATTTTCCCGAACCCGTTTTCTTGAAAAACCCCACGAGATTGACCATGGAACAAATTAAACTGGAAGAGCTGAAGGCGAAATCGCCGACCGAGCTGTTGGCTTTCGCCGAGACCCACGAGATTGAAAATGCTTCGGCCATGCTGAAGCAGGATATGCTGTTCGCCATTTTGAAAAAGCTGGCCGAGGATGATGTTATCATTATTGGCGAGGGCGTGGTCGAGGTGCTGCAAGACGGCTTTGGTTTCTTGCGCTCACCGGACGCCAATTACCTGCCCGGCCCCGATGATATTTATGTCAGCCCCAGCCAAATCCGTCGCTTTGCGCTGCGCACCGGCGACACGCTGGAAGGCGAGATCAGAAGTCCTAAAGACGGCGAGCGATATTTTGCGCTTTTGAAAGTCAATAAGATTAATTTCGAGGACCCGGAAAAAGCCCGCCAGAAAGTGCATTTCGATAATCTGACACCGCTTTACCCCGATGAGGGCGTGCGCATGGAGACCGATGACCCGACGCGCAAAGACCTCTCAACCCGTGTCATCGATATCGTCGCGCCCTTGGGCAAAGGCCAGCGCGCGTTGATTGTGGCACCGCCGCGCACCGGTAAAACCGTGTTGATGCAAAACATCGCCAAGTCTATCGCCGCCAATCATCCAGAATGTTATTTGATTGTTTTGTTGATCGATGAGCGCCCCGAAGAGGTGACCGATATGCAACGCTCGGTCGATGGCGAGGTGGTGTCCTCGACTTTTGACGAGCCGGCGACACGCCATGTGCAAGTCGCTGAAATGGTCATTGAGAAAGCCAAGCGGTTGGTCGAACACGGCCGCGATGTGGTGATTTTGCTGGACAGCATCACGCGTCTTGGGCGCGCCTATAACACGGTTGTGCCGAGCTCGGGCAAAGTGCTGACCGGCGGCGTTGACGCCAATGCGCTGCAGCGCCCCAAACGCTTCTTCGGCGCGGCGCGTAATATCGAAGAAGGCGGCTCGCTGACGATTATCTCCACCGCGCTGATTGAGACCGGCTCGCGTATGGATGAGGTGATTTTTGAAGAGTTTAAAGGCACCGGTAATTCCGAGATTGTGCTCGACCGGAAGATTTCCGACAAGCGCGTCTTCCCGGCCATCGATATTATGAAATCGGGGACGCGCAAAGAAGAGCTGTTGGTCGAGGCCGGTGCGCTGGCTAAGATTTATGTGCTGCGCCGCATCCTCAATCCGATGGGCGCGGTCGATGCCGCCGAATTCCTAATCGATAAGCTGAAAAACACCAAAACCAATGACGAGTTCTTCGACTCGATGAATACCTAAGCGGGCTTTTAAGCCAGCGCTTCGGCAAACAGCGCCAGAGTGCGGCCATGCGCCAGCGCCGTTGCATCGGCGTCGTAATGCATGCCGTTATGGCGGGCAAAAGCGTGGTCTTGGCCGTCATAAATATGCACTTCGGCCTGCATATGCGCGGCCAGACCGTCGGCAATGGCGGTTTGGGCGTCTTTGGGAACAAACGCGTCCTCGGCAGCGATATGGATAAGTGTCGGCGCGGTAATGTTGCCGGCTTCACCCAAAAGGCCCTCAATGCCGACGCCGTAGTAAGAAGCGTGGGCGTCGCCATTGGTGCGGCAAGCAGCGAGATAGACCATGCGGCCGCCAAGGCAAAAACCGATTGTGCCGACCTTGGCACAGCCGGCGGCGCGCAGATAATCGATCGCGGCTTGCAGATCGCCAACCCCCTCATCGCCGTCATAGCCGTTCATCAGGGCAAAAGCTTTTTGCCACTCTTCTTCCGAGCCATCGGTCAGCGCGACATTGCGCTCTTGACGCCAAAACAAATCCGGTGCCAGAGCCAAATAACCCTCGCCGGCCAACCAGTTGGCGGTTTCTTTAATGTCGGCATTGACGCCAAAGATTTCTTGAATGACGACGACCCCGCCTTTTGGTGTCCCCGACGGTGTGGCCAAATAGGCGTCG
Organism: PS1 clade bacterium; assembly: GCA_016779015.1. Taxonomy (GTDB): domain Bacteria; phylum Pseudomonadota; class Alphaproteobacteria; order RS24; family RS24; genus UBA8337. Next base: position 2,505 of record JADHOK010000084.1, read on the forward strand.
AAATAATCCCCGCCACCAGCAACCTCAACCTTTACCATCTCGCTCATGCGTGTCTCCTTAAATTGCGGCTAGCGCTTTAGCCTTGTTCATAAGCATGTCTTTGTGACACCAATGCGTCAAGCGCCTGCGTGATCGCATCGGCTTCGGTGAGCGGCGCAAGGCACGTTCTATCAGGGCAAATATAGGCGGCGGGCCGCCCCTCCTGCAAACCTTTGCCATGCGCCGGATGGCCCGGCGGTAAGTCGGCCCCCGGCGGCAAAATGACGACCTCGCGCGTAAAAACCGGATGCATAATGGCGGCTTGCACGAGCCCGGCCGTCACCTCATCGTCCCCGCCGATAATGATGATGGACAGGGCGTGGTCGATACCGAGGCGGGCCGATAATAACGCCGTCATTGATGGGTAGCTCTGCGCCAAATGACCGGCCAGCGCGTTAAATGCCGCCTCCGCCTTGTCGCGCCAGCTCGTGTCTCCTGTCAGGCTGGTCAGTTTTTGGAACAAAGCCAGCGCCGCCGCATTGGCAGCCGGTTGGGCGTTGTCCTGCGCCGGTCGGTTATTGACCAGCACGCCCGTCTGCCCCGCCCGATTGGCCAGATAGCCGCCCCGCGCCCCATCCAGAAAGCCATCATGCAGCGCCGTCGCATCGGCCAGCGCATCGGCCAGATAGGCGGCGTCGCCACTGGCCTGATAAAGCGCCGCAGCGGCTTGGCCCATAAACGCATAATCGGCCGATAGCGAGACGCCGAGACGACGGCCATCGCGTGCGGCGTGGCACAACGTGCCGTCGGCTGCTGTCAGGGCTTGGCGCGCGGCGCGATAGCCTTGGCTTGCAAGCTGCAACCAGTCGGGTCGCCGGAACACACGCGCCGCTTCGGCCAGAGCCGCGACCATCATGGCGTTCCAGTCGGCGAGGATTTTATCATCGCGCCCCGGTGCGACCCGCGTGTTGCGGGCGGCCAGAAGCGTGGCGCGCGCGGCGTCGAATTGCGCTAAGGCGCCATCCCCCTGGTGCAAGAGATTGGGTATGTTTTTGCCCTCGAAATTACCCGCCGCGCTGATCGCGTAAGCGGCGCAAAAAGCTGCTGCCTCTTCGCCCAGAAGCGCGTCTATCTCGCCTCTGTCCCAGACGTAAAACTTGCCCTCCTCGCCTTGCGTGTCGGCGTCGAGGCTGGCCGCGAAAGCGCCTTCTGGTGTCACCATCTCGCGTGCCAGCCAGTCAATGGTCTCGCTGATACGCGCGGCAAAAAGCGGCGCGCGGGTGTGGCGGTAAAGGTCGCAGAGCAGGTCGATAAGCAGCGCGTTGTCATAGAGCATTTTCTCAAAATGCGGCACCAGCCAATCGGCGTCGACGCTGTAGCGGGCAAAGCCGCCGCCCAAATGGTCATAAATGCCGCCTTGGCAGATGCGGCCCGCGCTCACCAGCACCGCTTGGTGAATTTCCTTATCATCCATCAGCTGCGCTTGCTGCCAGAGGAATTTATAAACAAAAGGCTGCGGGAATTTGGGGGCACCCGAAAGGCCGCCCTTGTCTTTATCGATATGCGCGGCGAGGCTTTGCGCCGCCCGACGCGGCAGCTCGGCCGGCATATCACCGCGGGCATCGGCAGTGGCTTTAGCCTTCAGCGCTTTCGTCAGCGCGTTTGTGTTGGTGGTTATCTTTTCCGGCGTCTCGCGCCAAACGCGCGACAGCTCGGTGAGGATTTGCATAAAGCCGGGCCGGCCATATTGCGGGGTTTTGGGAAAATATGTGCCGCCCCAAAACGGCGCGCCCTCGGCATTGAGACACATGGTGAGCGGCCAGCCGCCCTGCTCGCCCATCATTGCCAGCGCGCTCATATAAATCTCGTCAAGGTCGGGGCGTTCTTCGCGGTCGAGCTTGATGCAGACGAAATGCGCGTTCATCAAAGCCGCCACTTCGTCATCTTCAAAACTTTCATGCGCCATAACATGGCACCAATGGCACGCCGCATAGCCGATCGATAGCAGCACCGGCACATTGCGCCGCCGCGCCTCGGCAAACACCGCATCCTCCCAAGGTTGCCAATGCACCGGATTGTCTTTGTGTTGTAAAAGATAGGGGCTGGTCGCATCGGCCAAGCGGTTGCGCGAAAAGCGCTCATCAGCAGCATTGCCTTTATTGGTCATGTGCGGCAGGTTAGCCAAAATTTAGGCCAACACAAGTTGCGAGACAGAGAAAACCGGATTGAGATAGTCAAGTGTCTGAGGAAACCATATTCGCCCTATCGACGGCACCGGTGCGCGCCGCCATTGCTGTGTTACGCTTGTCGGGCCCGGCTTGTGATACGGCTTTGCGCGCGCTGGGTGTCGAGCGCCTGCCGTCCGCCCGCATGGCGAGCCTGTGCCGCCTCACCGACCCTGGCAATGGCGCGCTGCTGGACGAGGCGTTGGTGCTGCGCTTTAGCGCGCCGCACAGTTTTACCGGCGAGGATATGGTCGAGCTGCATTTGCATGGCGGTCTCGCGGTCATGCAATCGGTGCTGGGCGCTTTGGCCGCGATGGATGGTCTGGTGCCGGCCGAGCCCGGGGCGTTTACCCGCCGCGCCGTTTTGAACGGCAAGATGGACTTGACCGCCGCGGAAGCGATTGCCGACCTCATCGATGCCGAAGGCGGCGCGCAACAGGCGCGTGCGCTGTCGCAACTGGGCGGTGAGCTGCGCCGCCAAGCCGAAACTTGGCGCAATGCCCTGAAGACCATGCTGGCGCATCTGGAAGCTGATTTGGAATTTGCCGATGAGGATTTGCCGGGCGGCCTCGGCCAAAAAGCCTTGGAGGCGTTGCCCGAACTTTATCTGGCGCTGGCCTCGCATGTCGATGACCGCCGCGGTCTGCGGCTGCGCGACGGTGTTCGGATCGCCTTGCTGGGCCCACCCAACGCCGGAAAATCCAGCATTCTCAATATGTTAGCTGGTCGCGAGGCGGCTATTGTGTCGGCCCGCGCCGGCACCACACGCGACGCCATTGAGGTGGCCATGGTGCTGGGCGGCGTGCCGGTGACGTTGATTGACACGGCGGGCTTGCGCGCCGCCGGTGACGATATCGAGCGCGAGGGGGTGCGCCGCGCTGTCAAAACTGCCGACGAAGCCGACATTATCGTGTTGGTCACCTCCCCCGATGCGGATGATGGCGCTGTCGATAGGCCTGACACTTCTGGCGCTTCTGACACTTCTGGCGCTTCTGACAATATGGACACGCTGGATGTTGTGGCGGGGCGCGCCGATCTGCGCGTCGCCAATAAAAGCGATTTGCAGCGCGGCGCGACCAAAGAGCATGGCGACCGGCTCAACCTGTCGGCCAAGACCGGCGACGGGGCTGAGGCGTTGGTCGCGGCGTTGACCGATATGGTGATGCGCAAAGCCGGGCTCGGTGAAAACGTGCTGGTCACCCGCGCGCGCCATGCCAGTATATTGCGCGAGGTCATCGG
>JADHOK010000007.1 GCA_016779015.1 PS1 clade bacterium
CCGCCTAGCATGCGCGTCGATAAATGGCTTTGGCACGCACGGTTTTTCAAAACCCGCACACTGGCCAGCAAGCTGGCGGCGGCGGGCAATATTCGCATTAACGGACAAAAACAAAGCCGCGCTTCGGCCAATATCCGCGCCGGCGATGTGTTGACTTTCCCGCTCAATCATCATGTGCGGGTGATCGAGGTGGTCGCTCTTAGCGCGCGCCGCGGCCCGGCACCGGAAGCGCAAGCGCTTTACATTGACCGCGACCCGCCGCAGCCGAAAAAGCGCGAGGAGAAAATTGCCGCGCGGCCCTATGGCAGTGGTCGCCCGACCAAAAAGCAACGCCGTGACGAAGCGCGGTTTACCGGCAAAGGAGAAATCGGCTAGCCCGCCAAACTTTGCCCTGCGCCCAAAACAATCATTGCAAGCTTTTGGCCAAGCGGTTAGACAGACGCCATGTTGGATAAAATGAAATCGCTATTCACCGAGCCGATGGCCGAAACCGCCCAGCCGCAATCGGATGCGCTGCAAATTGCCGCCGCCGCGCTGTTGGTGCGCGCGGCGCAAATTGACGGCCAGATGGACGACCACGAGACGCAGCTTTTGACGCGCCTTGTCGGCCCGCATTTTGGCCTCGACGCAGACGCTGCCGCGACGCTTATCGGCGAAGCCAAAATGGCCGCCAATGAAGCCAATGACCTGTTTCAGTTCACCTCCCGTATCAACAGCCATTTTGGCGAAGCGCATAAGCTGATGCTGGTCGAATTGCTGTGGCGCATTGTGCTGGCCGATGGCGTGGTCGATGATTACGAAGCCAATCTCATCCGTCGCGTCGCCGGTCTTATTCACGTCACCGACATCCAATCCGGCCAAGCCCGCAAAAAAGCTGAAGCGGCGCAAGGAGCGTAAGCGGCCATGACCTATATCGTCACTGAAGATTGCATCAAATGTAAATATACCGATTGCGTAGAAGTGTGCCCGGTCGATTGCTTCTACGAAGGCGAAAACATGCTGGTCATCCACCCCGATGAGTGCATTGATTGCGGCGTTTGCGAGCCTGAATGCCCGGCCGATGCGATCAAGGCCGATACCGAGCCGGGGTTGGAACAATGGCTGGAAGTGAACACCAAATTTGCAGATATCTGGCCCAATATCACCATGCGCAAAGACGCGCCGGCCGATGCCGATGACTGGCTGCAAAAAGCCAATAAATTCGCCGAGCACTTCTCTGAAAACCCCGGCGCCGGCGACTGATACCCGCATTTCTGCCAAACATTTGAGATGACACGGGTTTTGTGATATACTGCCGTTAATTCGAGGATTTTTGTTGAAAAAGCGGTGCTTCTCTTGGTTTGAGAGCGCCGCTGACAGGAGCATTTATGCCGACCCAGAAAAAGCCAGCGCCGCGCAAAGCGGCGGCGCGTAAACCTGCGGCCCGAAAGGCCCCAGCTAAAAAAGCGCCCGCCAAAACAGCGGCTGCGAAAAAAACGCCTGCCAAGAAAGCGCCGGCGCGCGCCAAAAAAGAGACGGTGCGCCGTTCGGCGCTCGGTTTCCGCGTCAATGAGCATATCGTCTATCCGGCGCATGGCGTCGGCCTGATTACCGAGATCAGCGCGCAGGAAATCGCCGGTATGGAGCTTGAGCTGTTTGTGATTAATTTTGAAAAAGAAAAAATGGTGTTGCGCGTGCCGATCAATAAAGCCGAGCAGACCGGTATGCGCAAACTGGCCGATAATAAGGTGATGGACGGCGCTATTCGTACACTGAAAGGCCGCGCGCGCGTCAAACGCACCATGTGGTCGCGCCGTGCGCAAGAATATGAAGCGAAGATCAATAGCGGCGATTTGATTGCTATTGCCGAGGTGGTGCGCGACTTGTTCCGCAATGAAAACCAGCCCGAGCAAAGCTATTCCGAACGACAGCTTTACGAGGCGGCTTTGGAACGCATGGCGCGCGAAGTGGCGACGGTGGAAAAAACCACCGAGGATGCTGCGATTGTCAAACTGGAAGCCATTTTGGCCAAAACAACCGGCGGCGCGCGCCGTCAACCCAGTGCCGACGCCGCATAAAACGAGTAAAAACCGGTAAAACCGTGAACCGGTCACGGGCTGTTTGCGTATCTAACACAGAGGTATGCAAATATGGCTCATATAGATACACGCGAGACCGTTCAATCAGGTCGCAAATTCATCAAGAAAGCGATGAAACTGCCGATGCTCGAGCCCGAGCACGAGCAGAAACTGGCCCGCCTGTGGAAAGACAAGCGCGATGAAAAAGCCCTGCACGAATTAACCTCGGCGCATGTGCGCCTGGTTGTCGCCATGGCGGCCAAATTCAGAAATTACGGCCTACCGATGGGCGATTTGGTGCAGGAAGGCAATATCGGCCTGATGCAAGCGGCCGAACGCTTTGACCCCGACCGCGAGGTGCGTTTTTCAACCTATGCCGGCTGGTGGATTCGCTCGCAAATTCAGGATTACGTGCTGCGGAATTGGTCGATTGTGCGCACCGGCACCACTTCGGCGCAAAAATCTCTGTTCTTCAACATGCGTCGCCTGCGCGCCCGCATCAATGATATCGGTGCCAATATGACGCCCGAAAGCCGCACTTATGTGGCGCGCGAATTGGGCGTGCGCATGGAGGATGTCGAAGCGATGGAAGGCCGCATGGAGGCCAATGACCGGTCGCTCAACGCCACCATCTCCGACCGCTCAGGCGATGGCGGTGTGACCGAGTGGCAAGATTTTCTGGTCTGCGAGCGCGACCTGCCCGACGCAACGGTGGCCAATCGCCTCGATAGCCGCCAAAAGGTTCGCTGGATTGCCGAAGCGATGACCGAATTGAGCGAACGCGAAATGACCATTATCCGCGCCAGGCGTCTGGCCGAAGAAACCGTGACGCTGGAGAGCCTTGGCAAAGAACTGGGTATTTCAAAAGAACGGGTGCGCCAAATCGAGCACGAAGCGCTGGGCAAATTGCGCGGTGTCCTGATGGCCAAAACCGATGGTGACCCGCGTCAGGCCGGCCTCCTCTAAACCGACTGTCTAATCAGTCACCAGTTTGACGCGGGAACCGGCGGCCAGCCTGTCATCAGGGCCCAGCCCATTCAGCACCCGAAACAGTTTTTCTTTATCCCCCGCATGGCAGCGCATTCTGCGCGCCAGCGAAGCAACGCTTTCGTCCTCTTTCACCGTCACCACGCGAAGACGATACGGCTTGATACGCGCCGCTTGCGAAGCGGTCAGAAAATCAATACTGCGCCGCAAAGACGCCATCGCCGCTTCGGCATCGCTATTACGCCCCCGCGGGGCCAGCACACCAAACCGCAATATCTGTTTTTCACCGCCATCAATGGCCAGCAAAACGGCGATGCCGTTTTGGGTTTTCACCGTGCCCAATGCGGCGGCGCGCCCATCAACTTTGAGGTTTTGAAGGCCGGTAATTTTTTGCCCCGTCGCCCAACTGCTCCGCAGATAAGCTTCCGGCGCTTCAAGAGCAGTGCGCGCATCGAGGTCGAAGATAATCTGCATTTGGTTTTCATGCGTGGCGGTGACGCGCTTGGCACCGTTTTTAAGGGTGAAGCCGCGCGGCACATCGAACCGCAAAGCCAATGTCGGATGCTCAAAGCGCCGCCCGCGGATAATGCCCTGACGCGCGCTATCGCCATAAACCATACCGTCGACCATTTGCAAATGTCGGTCAGTGCCGATTTGTCCGAGTGACGACATCCCCCTTGCTGCGGCATTGGCTTTCTCATGAGCCTTGGCGATGCGCGCTTTGTCATTCGGGTGGGTTGAGAACCAATTGGCATTGGGTTTTTTGCCGCCGCTTTTATACGCAGAAAAAGCCGCCAGCGATTGCAATAATTCAGCCTGCGCTTGCGGGTCATAACCGGCCCGAGCCATCGATTTAATGCCGAGATTGTCCGCTTCATATTCATTTTCGCGGCTATAGCCCGCCAATATGGCCGAGCTGCCTACATTCAACAGATCGCCGGTGGCGCGGCTGTCAATGCCGGTGCGGGCGTTCAACACCGCTCCCAACACGCTCGCCACCGCGGCTGTACCGACCGCGGCGGTGTGGCGTTTAGCGCCATGGCGCGCCGTCACATGAGCAATTTCATGACCGATGACCCCGGCCAGCTCGGCTTCATTATCGGCCAGCGCCAAAAGCCCACGCGTTACATAAGTATACCCGCCGGGCAGCGCGAAAGCGTTGACGGTCGGCGTGTCCAGCACGGTGATGCGATAATCCACATCGGGGCGGTCGGAATATTGTCCGATGCGCGCCATCACCGCTTCAACATAAGCGGTGATTTTGGGGTTGTCATAAACCCCGCCATATTCGCGGATGATTTTGGGGTGTTGCTCGGCACCGATTTTGGCTTCATCGGCTTCGCTCATGAGGGTCGCGCCGCCGCACGCTGTCACCGCCAACGCCATAATGAGCACAATGATATGTCGAACGCGTTTCACCATAACCATAAGTGACCCTTTTCCCATCGTTAGGTCAAGAGTGTGTCAAATCAATGGCAGATGAGCGGCAAGATGCTGGACGAATGGGGGCGGCGCGGATAGTTTCGGGGCATGGTCCCGTAGCTCAGCAGGATAGAGCACCGGATTCCTAATCCGGGGGTCGCAGGTTCAAATCCTGCCGGGATCATTTTTCTTTCAGGCTCTACTTTTTTCAGGCGCTACTTTTTTCGGCGCTCTGTGACGCTCTGGCCTGCAATCCCCCAATTATCGGTTTCCACCTCGTCGATAATGACGATTGTGGTCTCAGGGTTTTTGCCCAATTCAGTGGCCAATAAATCCGTCACCTTTTCGATGAGGATACGTTTTTTCTCCGCCGTCAAACCCTCCGGCGTCAATTTGAAATTGACCATCGGCATGGCGGCTAAAACCTATAAATCGTGCCGAAGCTCAAGCGGTCGCTTTCGGCACCATCCAGGTCGCTCTCAACATATTCGAGGCGCAGCGATGAGTTATAATTGAGACTGAAATCAGCCCCGATGCCGTAAATGAAGCCGTCCTCATTGCCGTCATCAATACCCTCACCGGAAATATCGCTATCGCCGCGCGCAATGCCCAGTCGAACGAAAGGCTCAAAACCCTCGCCCGGCGAGCGCAGCACGCCCGACAGAGCCATCACATTGGCTTTGTAATCATTGTCCCCGACCTCGACGCTGGAATGCGAGGTATAGGAAAACTCAACCGCAATCATCGGGTCTATCTGGCCACCGGCCAAAATCGTAAAACCCTGACTGTCCAATTCGGTGCCGCCGGCCTCATAGGTCATCAGACCGCCACTAATACCGACATAGTTTTGCGCCTGTGCCGGCAAAAACGGCACAAAAGCAACCGCTAAAATCAAAAATAGAGTGCGCATTTATCTTCTCCTCAAAATGATTCGTTTCACCGATTTTGCGCCTTTGCCGCTTAAAACACCAGACGCAAAGCAGCAATTTTGTCTGACGGCGCGCATGGTCTATATGAAACCTCATGAGCGATACAGAATTTGACCGAAAGCCACAAAAGGATGCGCGGCGCGGCCCGCCCATATTGTCTTGCTATGACGATTTGGCGGGTAGTTGCGCCTATGGGTGGTCGATGTTGGAACGCGGCGTCAAAGACCGCAAAAGCGCCTTTCATACACCCAGCGTAGCGACCGTCACCGCCGATGGCAGCCCGACCATTCGCACCGTAGTTTTGCGCAGCTGCGATAGTGCCGCCAAGAGCTTGCGTTTTCACACCGATACGCGCTCGGGCAAAATCGCCGAGCTTAAACAAAACCCGATGGCCGCGATGCATTTTTACGATGCGGGCGCTAAGGTTCAACTGCGTCTCGCCGTGCGGCTCGCTTGCCTTGACGGCGATGCCTATGACGCCGCTTGGGCCGCGACGCGCCCGATGAGCCGCGAATGTTATCAAGTCATGCAAAGTCCGGGCAGCCAGATTGACGACCCTTATGGCGTCACTTTCGACCCGCAGGCGACAAAAGATGGCGAAGACCACTTCGTGCCGGTGGTGGCGCATGTGTTACGCATGGAATGGCTTTATTTGGCCGCCAAAGGCCACCGTCGCGCGCTGTTTGATTTCGAGGCCGACACCCAAAGCTGGCTGGTGCCATAGGTTTGTGCGACCGCTTGCCGCTTGGCAGATGCCGACAAAATCCCTATATCCAAGCTATCAAAAGGAGATGCCCCATGCGCGCACTGACACTTACGATTTTTGCTGCTTCACTTTTCGCTCTGCCGGCCGCGGCCCAAGAAATTGTGCCCGATATCGACAAAGGCGCCAAAGTTTATAAGAAATGCGTTTCCTGCCACATGATTGGCGACGGCGCGAAAAATCGCGTTGGCCCGCAACTCAACAATATTGTCGGCCGAGAAATCGGTGCGGTTGCCGATTACAAATATTCCAAAGCCATGGTGGCTTATGCCGAGACCCAAAAAGTCTGGTCAGAAGAAGCCCTCGACGCCTATCTGGAAAGCCCACGCAAAGTGGTCAAAGGCGGGCGCATGGCATTTGCCGGTCTGCGTAAAGAGAAAGACCGCGTCAACGTCATCGCGTATCTGAAACAAGCGGCGAAATAAAAGTCTATTTCACCCGCTCGAGGATCGACAGATAATTGGCCACGGCGGCCCCGCCCATATTGAAAATACCGGCCAGCTTGGCGTCTTTAACCTGCATCTCATCGGCCTCACCCATCAATTGGCGCGCCGCCATCACATGCATGGACACACCGGTCGCCCCGACCGGATGACCTTTGGCTTTGAGACCGCCCGACGGATTGACCGGTAATTTTCCGTCCTTATAGACCGTGCCTTCTTTCAGCGCCTCAGCACCTTTGCCGGCCTCGGTCAGCCCCATGGCTTCGTATTGAATAAGCTCGGCAATGGTGAAGCAATCATGCGTCTCGACCAGCGACAAATCATCAAGCGTCACACCGGCTTCGTCGAGGCCTTTGGCCCACGCCGTCGCCGGCCCTTCAAAAGCCGTCACATCGCGCTTGCTCATAGGCAGATAATCATTGGCTTGGGTGCGGGCGCGGAAAGCAATGGCTTTGTCATAACCTTGCGCCGTCTCCTCATCGGCCAGCACAATGGCGGCCGCGCCGTCAGAAATCATTGAGCAATCAGTGCGCTTGAGCGGCCCCGCCACAATCGGGTTTTTGTCGCTCTCAGCGCGGCAGAAATCATAGCCGAAATCTTTTTGCATATGGGCCAACGGATTGACCGAGCCGTTTTTATGGTTCTTGGCGGCAATCTGCGCCAGCGCATCGGAATGGTCGCCATATTGTTGGAAATATTTACCGGCAATGACGCCGAAAATTCCCGGGAAGGTCAGCCCCTCATCACCCTCTTCAGGCATATAAGAGGCGCGCGACAGGCAGCGGCCGACATCAGCGCTCGACAAATGCGTCATTTTCTCAACGCCGATCGCCAGCACGCGACGCGCGCGACCGCTTTCGATCATATTGGCCGCTTGAAACACCGCCGCCGAACCCGACCCGCAGGCATTTTCTACCCGCGTTGACGGGGTGAAGCGAAACGCCTCATCGACCTGCAGGGCCAGCGAGGAGATGAAATCCTGCTCCGACATGCCGGCATTGAAAGTGGCGACATAAATCGCGTCGATTTCTTCCGCGCCGACACCGGCATCGTTCAACGCTTCATTGGCGGCCGAAACCAGCAGCGCTTCCAGCCCTTGATCTTCCAGCTTGCCGAATTTGGTGTGGCCCCAGCCGATAATGCATACAGACATGTTTCTCTCCTGAAAATTTGAGCCACTATTCTCAGCCGCACTTGTTTTGTCAAGCTTGTGTGGCTGGCTTGTGTGGCTGGCGCGCCGTCAGCCTTTTAGAAAAGCCAGCACATCCAGGCCTATTTCATCCTCAAGGCCGGGCCCGATATCGTGCCCCATACCGGCCACCGGACGCCAAATCGCATTGGGGACGTTTTCGGCAATATGACGCCCGCAGCTGATATCAACCAGCGTATCGGCATCGCCATGCACCACCATAAACGGCACGGTGATGGCTTTCAGTCGCGCCGTGCGGTCGCCATCGGCAATCGCTGCCGCCATTTGGCGTATCACCCCTTGCGGGTGCCAGCAGCGCTTGACTATTTTTTCGGCCATCGCCCGATAAGCGGCGTCGGGCGTCACAAAAGCCGGGCTGGCATGCTCCGACAGGCTTTCTGCCAAATAGTCGATAAGCTCACCCGCATCGTCATTATCGGGCGGCGCTAACCGGCTGACCGCCGGACGCGGCAAAGACGGATGACCCGAGCTCGACATGACGCAAACCACCTTGGCCATGCGAGCGGCGTGCGAAAACGCCAAATGCTGCGCCACCATGCCCCCCAATGACATGCCGAAAATATGCGCCTTGTCGATGCCCAGCGCGTCCATCAGCCCGATAACGTCGCGCGCCATATCGTCTAGGCCATACGGCACCGGGAAAGCTGCACCCGCCTCGGCACCGGCCGCCAACGCCATAATATCTGGCACACCGGCGGCATCCAGCTTGCCGCTTTCGCCGACATCGCGATTGTCAAAAATAATGACATCGAAACCGGCAGCGGTGAAATAATCGATAAAAGGCTGCGGCCATTGGATCATCTGCGTGCCCAGGCCGCGAATGAGTATGAGCGTTTCGCCGCTCTTCTCGCCGTCTTTCGGGGTTGCGGGAAAAACCGCGTAGCACAGTGCCAGCCCGTCAATATTAGCAATCGCCATTTTCGCCTCCCTTTTCATCGCCGTTTACTCTTTATTGCTTTATACTGAGCGCAGATTTGCCTTTAGGACAAGCCCCGCTCGGACGCGATATGCAACGGAATTTTGACGCCCTCACCCCGAAAACCGCAGGCGATGACGCGCCCGCTTTCGACCTCGCCATTATTGGCGGCGGCGCGACCGGCGCGGCCATTGCGTTTGATGCTTCTTTGCGCGGGCTGCGCGTGGCGCTTATTGACAAAGGTGATTTCGGCGGCGCGACATCGGCCGGCTCTACCAAGCTGATGCATGGGGGCTTGCGCTATCTGGCCAATGGCGAGTTTCGGCAGGTGCGCGAGGGTTTGCGCGAACGCCGCTATTGGAGCCGCATGGCCAAACATTTGGTGCATCCTTTGCCTTTTGTGATACCGAGCTACAGCCATCAAAACCCGTCACGATTGACGCTTGGGCTGGGTCTCGCGCTTTATGACATGCTGGCTTTTGACCGCAATCGCGGCGTTGACCCGATGCAAAAAATGCCCGGCTATCGGTCGATGACCGCATCGCAAACATTGGGACTGGTGCCCGGCCTCCCCAAACAAGCCCCTGAAGCCCTTTCAGATGCGGGCTCGGATGCGGGTGAAGCAAACGCGCCGGCCGCCCAAAAAGTGTCACGCTTGAGCGCCGGACTGCTTTACCATGACGGGCAAATGCTATCGCCGGAGCGTTTGTGTCTGGCGCTCATTCGCAGCGCCATGCAGGCCGGTGCGGTGGCGGTCAATTATGCCGAGGCGCGCGACTTTATTTACGAAGGCGAGCGGATTATCGGCGTCGAGGTCAAAGACCGCTTATCGCGCAAGACCGCCAAGCTGCACGCCGCGCTGACGGTCAATGCCGGCGGCCCATGGGCCGATGAACTCATGCGCGCCGCTGATGCGGGGGTTTTGCGAAAAACGCTGGTGCGCTCCAAAGGCATTCATATCGTCACCCGCAATCTGACGCGCGGTGCGGCACTGGCCATGCCGATCGATGACGAGCATCTTTTTATCACCCCCTATATGGGCATGAGCTTATTGGCCACGACCGATACAAAATTCGACGACGCGCCCGACAAAGCATGCGTCACCAAAGAGGATATTGCGGCGCTGCTGGACAAGACCAATCGGGCCCTGCCCGAGGCCAAGCTGACCCCTAATGATGTGGTTTACGCCTATGTCGGCCTGCGCCCATTGGTGACCGATATTAATGACAAAGCCAACGCCACTTATGGTTTGAGCCGTGGCAGTGAGATTTACGACCACGGGCAAGAGGGCGGCAGCGAAGGGCTTATCTCGGCGCTAGGCGGCAAATGGACGACGGCGCGGCGATTGGCCGAACAAGTTGTCGATACGGCGATGCAAAAGCTTGGTGCCAAACCCATTGCCTGCCGCAGTCAGGTGACAGCGCTCGAATGCGCGCCGCGTGATGATTTGGGACGCTTCATGGATACCATGCGCGCCATGTTTCCAGATAATGATACGGCCAGTATCGATCTGATGAGCCGTCTCTATGGGCGGCTACTGCCGCAAATGATGGCCGGCGACATTGCCGGGCTGGACGCCCTCAAAGACAATTTGCTGGCGGCGCGCATTGCTTTTGCGGTCTCAGATGAAATGGCGATGACGCTTGAGGATATTGTGCTGCGTCGCCTGATCGAGGGGCAAATCGGCGCGCTCAGAGAAACGCAAATCACCGCCATTGCGGATTGGCTGCAAGGGCGGATGGGCTATAGCGATGCCCAGATGAAACAGCAAAGAAGCGCGCTTGACGCCAAGCTGGCCGTGCCAGGAAAGACAGCAGGAAAGACCGCATCAAAAAGAGCGCCTAAAACAGGCAGCTAATAATCGGCTTTATCTACCCTAGGCGGCGCGCTTTACCTTACGCGGCGCGCTTACCCTACGCGACGCGCTTTACCCTACGCGACGACCATGGCCTTCCCAATAAGGGTCGCGCAATTCGCGGCGCAGGATTTTACCCGACGGGTTGCGCGGCAGGGCTTCAACAAAATCCACCGATTTCGGCAGTTTATAACCGGCAATGCGCTCGCGCGCGAAAGCGATAATTTCATCCGGGCTCAGCTCGGCACCGGGCTCGGGCACCACGCAAGCTTTCACCGCCTCGCCCCATTTTTCATCCGGCACGCCGATAACCGCAACATCGGCAATTTGCGGGTGCGCAAATAAGGCGTTCTCGACCTCGGCCGGATAGACGTTCTCGCCGCCCGAAACAATCATATCCTTCACGCGGTCATGGATGAACACATAGCCCTCTGCATCGAGGAAACCGGCATCGCCTGAATAAAACCAGCCATCCCTCACCGCTTCAGCCGTGGCGTCGGGTTTGGCCCAATAGCCTTTCATATTGGATGCGGCGCGCATGACAATCTCGCCGACCTCGCCTTGCGGCACATCTTTGCCGTCCTCATCGACAATGCGAATCTCGACGCCTTTATTGGCTTTGCCGCAGGAGCGCAATTTATTGCGCGCCGGGTCGTGGTCGGCGGGGCTGAGATTTGTGCCGCAGCCAGTGGTCTCGGTCAGGCCATAGACCTGCACGAAATCGCATTTGAATTTGGTAGCTGCCTGCACCAGCAATTCTTCGGCAATCGGCGAGGCCCCGTAAATCACTTGGCGGACGCTCGAGACATCGGCCTCGGCAATATTCGGCATTTGCATAACGAACAAAATAACCGCCGGTACCATGAACAGGATGGAGACTTTTTCTTGTTCGACCAGGCGTAGAATTTCCGCCGGATCGACTTCCGGCAGCACCGTCACCTTGGCCCCTTCGTAAAGCCCGATGAGACCGACATTGACGCCGGCAATATGAAATAGCGGCATGCACAAAAGCACATGCTCATTGTCGTTCCAGCCGGCCCATTCCTCGGCTTGCGCCAGCGCGCTCTGCATATTGGCATTGGTCAGTTGCACGCCTTTCGGGTGACCGGTGGTGCCGGAGGTATAAAGCTGGATGAAATCATCATCCGATTGATAGTCGAGCTGCGGATGCGTCGGTGCGGCGGTATCGCGCCAGTCCTCAAATGCAGCCCATTCAGCGTGACCGCCATCCATGGCGATGACCCGCTTGACGGTCGGGCAATCGGCCAAAATCGTCTCGATTAACGGTACGAAATCCTTGCCGACAAAAACCATTTCGGCTTTTGCATCATTCAGCACATAAGCCACCTCGGGGCCGGCAAGGCGCGAATTGACACCGACCAGCACGGAGCGGGTTTTCTGCACGCCGAAAAGAAGCTGGAAATAAAGGTCGGAATTGGCCCCCATGAAACCGATGCGCGCATGCGGTTCAATGCCTTCGGCCAACAGCGCCTGCGCCACCTGATTGGACGTGTGACTTAACTCATTGTAGCTGGTTTCGCGGCCTTTAAATACCAAGGCGGTTTTGTCGCCCTGTTTGGCGGCTTGCGCTTCGATCGCGTCGATAAGAATAAAATCACTCATTGCTAACTCCCTGATTTCAGAAAAGTTTAGCTGTGCAAAAAACGATGTAAAGGGGAAGATTTTGCGTTAGCCTGTTTTTTGAACAACACTTGGGAGAATGGGTTATGAGTTTGGCGCACCCGAAATTTGCTTATGAAAAAGGCCTGCACCAAATCGGTGACGGCGCTTATGCGTGGCTGCAACCCGATGGCGGCTGGGGCTGGTCAAATGCCGGTTTGGTTGTCGATGGCGACCAATCGCTATTGGTCGATACGTTGTTTGACGTGCCATTGACGCAAACAATGCTGGCCGCCTATCGCGACGCAGAAAAAGCCGCCGAGCAAGTCAACACCATCGTCAACACGCACCATAATGGCGACCATTGCAACGGCAATTGCTGCTGTCCTGACGCCAAAATCATCGCCCATAAATTGACCGCCGAACATATGGCCTCAGAACCGCCGGAAATGATGGTCGGCTTTTTGGAAGCCGCGCCCGAGCTTGGCGAGATGGGGGCTTATTTCACCTCTTGTTTCGGCCCGTTTGATTTTAAGTCGGTGACGCAAAAACTGCCCGACACGCTGATCGAAGAAGAGACCACTATTAAAGTCGGCAACAAAGATGTGCATCTCATCCCGGTCGGCCCTGCCCACACACCGGGCGACACGCTGGTGCATGTACCGGCTGACCGCACAGTCTATACGGGCGATATTCTTTTTATTGGCGGACACCCGATATTATGGGAAGGGCCGGTGCAGAATTGGATCGATGCGTGCGACCGCATTATCGCCATGGATGTCGAGACGATTATTCCGGGTCATGGCCCCATCACCACCAAAACCGGGGTCGAGGAAGTGCGGCATTATTTGGTCACCATGCGGCACGAGGCGCGCGCGCGCTACGAAGCCGGTATGAATTACAAAGAAGCCGCCTTTGATATCGCGCTTGGTGTGTTTGATGATTGGGGCGACCGCGAGCGCATCATCGTCAATTGCGCCACCATGTTCCACGAATTTGGCGCGCAGGAAAAACCCGAGATTACCGAGTTGTTTGCTGGCATGGCGGAATATGCAAACGCCCGCCCACAGGAAAAAGCTGCCGTATAAATAAATGACCGAGATAGACGCCACCGGCCTTAAATGCCCGATGCCGGTTCTACGGCTGCAAAAAGCCTTGCGCGCGCTCGATAGCGGCGCGCGGGTGACGCTATTGGCCACAGATGGCATGGCCGCTATCGACGTGCCGCATTTTTGCGCCGAACAGGGCCACGCGCTTTTATCGCAAGAGGTAAAACAAAACACCGCCGCCAATCCGCAAATCGGGGGCAGCGAGACCTTGCTGATATTCGAGATTGAAAAAGCCTGAGCGGCGGCGCTAGCCCCAAACATCCTTGACGTCATCGGTGAAGCCGACCGTCACGCGGCCACCCTGCTCAATCACCGGACGTTTGATAAGGGTCGGGTTCTCAACCATCAGCGCGATGAGATGCGCTTCATCTTCATTGGCTTTATCGGCATCGGGGAGCTTGCGCCAACTGGTGCCGCGTTTGTTCAGCAGTTTTTCCATCGGCGCTTCGACCAACCAGCGCTCGACCATGTCTTGGCTCAGACCATCTTTTCTGAAATCGTGAAAGGTAAAATCGCGACCTTTATCGGCCAGCCATGTGCGGGCTTTCTTCACCGTGTCGCAATTGGCAATGCCGTAAAGCGTAAGAGACATAATGGCGCGACCAAAAACCGGCTATTCAGCCGCAGCGTAACCGGCGGTTTGCAGGTCGGGCGTGGCATCGACAATGGCGCGATAGCGTTTCGGTGTGCCAATGCCCAACTCTTTGCGCACATCCTCCAACGGCATGGTCAACAAACGCTCCCATTGCGCGCCCGGCAAACCTTTGGCCAGACGACCGAGACGGAAGCCTTCCATAATGGCTTTGCCGATACCCAGACCCGGCGCTTCCTTGCGCGAGACCAGATAGCCGAACAGGATAATGACCAGAATGCCCGGATTGCCGAGCTGGCGATAAGTGACGGCCAGCAAGCACAATTCGCCCAGCCCGTCGCGGCCATAGCCGGTCGAGACATGCCACAAATCATGCGCATCGCGCATCCGCTCGTGATATTTAATCTGCGCCGGGCTCATGTCGCGTTCTTCCTGACGCCCTTCCACCGAGGCTTCGGTCAGACCATCGGCAGAGATTTGCTCAACCTCAGTGAAGCGCGCATAGGTGCGGCCCAGCGTGCCCTCGGGCAAGCTTTCCAACCAAGCGCGGTCTTTCAAATACTCGACCAACGGCTTTTCGGCAGCCAGGATATTTTGTGCATGGGGGGTTTTCTTGAACCGCTTAAACGCCCGCAAGCCGGAATTGCCCGAGAGCGCTTCTAAAATAATGAACACCTGTTTGGTGTCTTCTTTATCGGCAATCAGATTTTTGATCGCGGTGCGAATGGTTGCGATTTTTCCCATGGGAAACCTCTTAGCTGAAACTGCCTGATATTTTAGTCAATGAGACGCCAAAATACAGTGTTTTTATGGCGATCAGAAGCTGGTGCCCTTGGGCGGACTCGAACCGCCACTCCCGTGAAGGAAACGGATTTTGAATCCGTCGCGTCTACCAATTCCGCCACAAGGGCCAACCAGCCCCTCTCATTTGCCCGATTATAGACAGCGCGTCAATCACCTGACGCGGTGAGCAGCAAATTTCAGGCGACTATTTTTTTTGCGTATCGAAGAAATCAAAAGCCGCGCGGTTGCGCACATCATCATCATGGTCGTGTTGCCAGATGCTGCGCGTCACCATGCGCGCATGGGCAAATAAATCGGCTTCGTGGATAATGCCGACCAGCTTGCCGTCATCCAGCACCGGCACCGCCTCGCCGATAAAATCTTCCATCGCAAGCTGCGCCGCCAGCGCCGTTTGTGTGGCCTCGAGCACCAAGGGCGCGGTCTCGATAAAGTCTTTGGCGCGCGCTTGTGCATCGCGGCCAACCAGCGCATAGAGGCACAGCTTGCCGCCCCATTTGCCATCGGCGTCTTCCAAATGCGCCTCGGCGCAGCGCGCCCGCGCCATATTATCGATCGCCGCGCCGACAGTGACGGTGTCGTTCAGCGCCACATAATCGGTCGCCGTCAAATGGGTGACGGGTATCGCTTGCAGCGCCAGATTTTCGCGCCCCAGCGATAAATCGACCCCGCGCGCCAGCAATTGCGGCTCAAACACCGAGCGCGCATAAAGCCGCGAGGTCAACAAATTGGCGGTGACAATGGTCACCATAATCGCCGTGGTGGCGGCGTAGTTTTGCGACAATTCAAAACCCAACAAAATAACCGCCAGCGGTGCCCCCAGCATAGACGACGCCATTGCCGCCATACCGGCCAACACAAACAGACCGCTATCGGGTGCATAGCCGGTCAACGGTGTCAGCACGCTAAAGCTCGCCGCCGCCAGCCCGCCCAAAGCAGCGCCGATAAACAATGCCGGGGCTACAACGCCGCCGTGGAAATACAAAGTCAGACACAGCCCGGCCGCCAATGCTTTTAAAAGCAAAAGAATGAGCAATCCGCTGCCCGATATATCGCCTTGCAACATGGCCGAGATAACATCAAGGCCGGGCCCCAAAATGCCCGGCGCGACATGCGCCAATAGGCCGACCGCCAGACCGGCCAGCAGCGGTCGCGCCCATAGCGGCAACGGCAGTGCCGCCATGCGCCCGCGCAGACGGTCGAGCGCGCGCATCAACACCACCGCCAGCAGACCGGCGGCCACGCCGAGCAACAGCAACAGCACAATATCGACCGGCCCGGCCGAGCGCGTCGGCAAAATGGGCAGCATCACAATATGCTGGTTCAACACCGCACCTGAAAACACATAAGCCGCCGCCGAGGCCATGGTGATGGGCGCGAAAAAGCGCAGCGAGTAATGCCGCAGCACCACTTCATGGGCAAATAAAATACCCGCCAAAGGGGCCGCGAACGCCGCCGAGATGGCCGCCGCGACGCCCGCCCCCAAAGCCATTTCGCCGAAATGCGGCGACAAGCGGGTAAAGCGTTTCATACTGGCGGCGAGGCTCGCGCCCAGCACGATTAACGGCCCGTAAAGACCGGTCGGCGAGCCGCCGCCCAATGCCAGCACTGATTTCACCAGCGATACATAACCGCCGGTGCGCGACACTTGCGGGTCGGGTTTATGCGCGGCATGAATAACATCGGCCAGTTCGACCGGCGGCTGCGGTGCCAGCCAGCTCAACAGAGCGCCAATGGCCAGACCGGCCAGCGCCGGTATCAGCACCCAATTAACATTGAAGCCGTGCCAGCCGACATGCAGATAGCCGTCATCGGGCCGCCATTGCGCCAGCAAAAGCTCCACCATGCCGAAAGAGGCCAAAGCCGCATAAGCGACAACCACACCGATAATAATGCTGATGGCGACGATCATCAGACCGCGCCGCAAGCTCGCCCACATCTCCGCCGCCGCACTGCCCAGCGCCTGCACGAGGAGGCCCGCAAAAACCTGCCCTAATCGCGCCATTGCATGGTGTAGCCGCTGTATCATGGGGCGATGCTACTTTGGATTCGATAGCACAAAAACATCTTTTCAGCCCGACATGACGGGTTTAGGGTGCGCTCCATGTTACGCGCCCTTTACGACCGCACATTGCGTCTTTCGAGCCATCGCCACGCCGGATGGGCGCTGGCCGGCGTGTCGTTTATCGAAAGCTCGTTTTTTCCCATACCGCCCGATGTGATGCTCATCCCCATGGTGCTGGCCGACCGCGCCAAGGCCTGGCGCTATGCGTTTTTGTGCACCATGGCCTCCGTGCTGGGGGCGCTTTTGGGCTATGCCATCGGCTGTGTGTTTTGGGAGGCGATAGGCCAACCGATTGTCGGCTTTTACAATGCCGATGCCGCTTTTGTGCGGTTCACCGAATTTTATGACATTTGGGGCATTTGGATTGTGCTGGCCGCCGCCATCAGCTTTCTGCCTTTCAAAATCGCCACCATTGCCAGCGGCGTCAGCGGTCTGGCTTTGGCACCGTTTCTCATCACCAGCCTCATCGGCCGCGGCATCCGCTTTTTTGCCGTCGCCGCGCTGGTGTATTATTTCGGCCCCGGCATTCGTCGTTTTATCGACCGTTATTTCAATGTCTTGTCCTTGACCTTTATCGCGGTTCTATTGCTCGGCTTTTTATTATTGGGAGCCGTGTAATGGCCGTCTTTGCCCGTTTCATGCCGCTGCGCGCGCGCCTTGCTGTGGTTTTTATCATCGCGCTGGCGGTCATCACCGCCGCGCTATTGTCGGAATATTGGGGCGGGCTGCTGCCTTGTGCGCTGTGTCTCAAACAGCGCGTGGCGTTTTATGTCGCCCTACCGCTGCTGGCCTTGGCGTATCTCTATGCCGAAAAAGCGCCGCGCGCCATGCGCGGGCTTTTGGTCACCATCGGGGTTTTGTTTCTCGCCAATGCCGGATTGGGGTTTTACCATGCCGGTATTGAATATGGCTGGTGGCTGGGCCCGGCCTCATGCGGCGGCGGCGGTGCACAGGCGCTCGACACTAACGCGCTCTTGGAAGCTTTAAAGTCCAACGCCATGGTGCGCTGTGATGCCCCAGCCTTTACCCTGTTCGGCATTTCAATGGCCGGTTATAATGCTATCGCCTGTCTCGGCTTGGCCGCGCTGGCGTTTTATCCGCAACACGATAAAGAGGCTTAAAATGAGCACACAAAGACTGGCCGAGATGATACGCGTTGACCATGCCGGTGAGCACGGCGCGGTGCGCATTTATGACGGCCAGAAAGCCGTTTTCGACAAGATTAAATGCAAAGAGACAACCGCCGCGCTGGTCGGCGAAATGGCGGCGCAAGAAAAAGAACATTTGGATTATTTCGACGCGCTGATTGTCGAGCGCGATATTCGCCCAACCGCGCTGGGGCCGCTTTGGGATGCCGCCGGTTTTACCCTCGGCGCAGTCACCGCGCTGATGGGTGAAAAAGCCGCCATGGCTTGCACCGCGGCGGTGGAAACCGAGATCGACGCGCATTACGCCGCCCAGCTTGAAGCGTTGTCCGATAGCGATGACAAAGCCGATAAAGCGCTGGCCAAAAAGATTGAGAAGTTTCGCGCCGATGAAGCCGAGCACAAGCATACAGCCTTGGAGAACGGCGCTGAGGAAACGCCGGGTTATGCGCTTATGAGCCGCCTCATTCGGATGGGCTGCCGCGTCGCCATTCGCGCTTCTGAAAAAATATAGAGCTTTTGCTCGACCGGCGCTCTACGGCTCCAACTCGGTGTCCCAATAGAGATAATCCTGCCAGCTTTCATGGCAGTAATTGGGCGGAAATTTTCGCCCGTTTTCGTGCAGTTCATAGACCGTTGGTTGGTGCGGCGACTGGCGCGGCACCATGCCCGCTTGTTTCGGCATACGGCCGCCTTTGCGCAAATTGCACGGGCTGCACGCCGCCACAACATTTTCCCAAGTGGTGCGGCCACCGGCGCGACGCGGTATCACATGGTCAAAAGTCAGGTCGCTCGGCGCGCCGCAATATTGGCAAGAAAAGCCGTCGCGCAAGAATACGTTAAAGCGCGTAAAGGCCGGATGCTTGGGCGGCTTCACATAGGTTTTGAGACTGACCACGCTGGGCAAGACGAATTCGGTCGAGGGCGAATGCACTACCGTGTCGTAATGCGAGACGATATTGACGCGGTCCAGCACCACGGCTTTCAGCGTGTCCTGCCACGACCACAGGGAAAGCGGGTAATAGCTTAAAGGGCGGAAATCGGCGTTCAGAACCAGCGCCGGACACGAGGCCGGATTTCTGAAATCCGGCGGCGCGGCCTTCACAAATTCTATCACCTCTGAACCGGTTCTATGCATTTGTAATCTCCGATTAACCTCTTCGAATTACGCGCACGCACTTAACTATTCTACGAATCAGTTTCGCGTATTTTTATTATGCCTAAATTGGCTCGTTGACGGAAATGTGACATGACGGCCTACCCCATGCAACAAATCAAAAAAGTCAGAAAACTATCGTTTTTTGGCCTGTTCGCCATTGTAATAAGACCATAAAAGCCGCGCCGCAGCACCGCGATGGGGCGACCAGCGCGTAGCAAAATCGGCCAGCCTCTCGGCATCCGGCTTGTCGTCAAAGCCATACATTATGCGCACCCCATGCTGCAGCGCCAAATCGCCGGCCGGAAACATATCGGCGCGGCGCAATATAAACAGCAAATAACACTCCGCCGTCCACGGCCCGATGCCTGTCATCGACACCAGCGTTTTATAAACCGTCTCATTATCGGCCTTGTCGAGTTTTTTGAAATCAAGCCCGTCCGACACCACCGCCTCAGCCAGAATGCGCAAATAGCGTTGCTTGGGCCGCGAAATGCCACAACCGCTCAACTCCGCTTCCGACAGCGCCAGCATATTTTCCGGTCGCACCTCGCCGATAAGCTCAACAAAGCGCCCATGAATGGTGCTCGCCGCGGCGGTGGAGACTTGTTGGCTGATGAGAAGCTGCGCCAAGCCGGGAAACCCGCCACTGCGTTTGCGCAAAGGCGGCGTGCCATATTCCTCGAACGCGGCACCGAGTTTTTTGTCTTGAGACGCCAGAATTTCCAGCGCGCTGGTAAGGTCTTTTTGGCTTTTATATATTTGCATGACAAGCCACTATGACGCATCAATGAAGCCGATGGAAGCCACGCAAAAATTTATCACGCGCTTTGCCCCCAGCCCCAATGGCTGGCTGCATTTGGGCCATGCTTATTCGGCGCTCACCGCCGCGCGCGCCGCGCAACAAGCCGGTGGCCGCTTTCTGTTGCGTATTGAGGATATCGATATCGGGCGGGCGCGGCCGCATTTTGTCGAGGGGATTCACCAGGACCTCGAATGGCTGGGGCTCGAATGGCCCGCGCCGGTGATGGTGCAATCGACACGTTTTGACGCCTATCAATCGGCTCTCGATAAGCTGCGCGATGAGGGGCTTGTCTATCCGTGCTGGGCGACGCGGCGCGAAATTCTTGCCGCCATTGAAGACAAAACCAAGCGCGGCGAAGATTGGCCTCGCGACCCCGACGGCGCGCCGCTTTATCCGGGTCTTTATCGCCATCTGCCCGAGACCAACCGCAAAAAACTGATGTGGGAGGGCGGTGCGTTTTGCTGGCGACTCGATATGGCAAAAGCGCTGGCGCTTATCGACACGCCTTTGACTTACACAGAACACGGCGCCGGACACGCCGAGACCCTGCCGCTCGACCCGGCCGCATTTGGCGATGTGGTGCTGGCGCGCAAAGACGTGCCGACCAGCTATCACCTCGCCGTGGTGGTCGATGATGCGGCGCAAGGGGTGACGCAAGTAACGCGCGGGCAGGATTTGAAAGCCGCGACGGCCGTCCACGCCGTTTTGCAAAAACTGCTCGACCTGCCGCAACCCGATTATCTCCACCACGCATTGGTGCGCGACACAAGCGGGCGTCGATTGTCGAAACAGGCCGGCGATAATGGTTTTCGCGAGCTGCGCCAGCAGGGTATGCGCCTTGAAGAGGTGCTGGCGTTATTGCCGCCGCCTTTTGGAGACAATTAGACCTGCGGCGCACATTATACCTGCGGCGCTTTCACACCCCCCGCGCGCCTTAGCTCGGCTTGCCATTGCCCCAAAAAACGATAATCTCTGGCGCATGAGTGCTGCAGAACAAATTCCGACCGGCGAGACCGACGCGCTACTGGCGCAACTGGCCGCTTTACCGCCTCTTTTGAGCGATTTACGCGCCGCTTTGGCCGCGCCCCTGCCGGCCGAGAGCGACCAGTTTTGCGCCCATGGCCGCGCTTGGGCGGCCACTTATGTAGAAACGCTCGAGCAAATGGTGCGCTATGCCGACACCATGCAACAGGCCGGTCGCTTTGGCCCGCTGGAACAACATTTAACGCTGATTGTCAGCGGCGAATATTTGCGCCAATTACACGGCGGTTTGCCGATGAGCCAAGGTGAGATAGTACGCCCGGCCGATATGGGCTTTGACACATTGCCGGGTTTCGACCATGCGGCAATTATCGATCTGATGGCGGAAGGCAACACCGCCTCGCGCCGTCGCCGAGTGGCCGCGCTGATGGCAGAGAGCGGCACGCTGGAAGCCGATGCCGGTCTCGATGAAACGCACAGCCTCATCCGCGACCAGTTTCGCCGTTTCACCGATGATAAAGTCGCGCCCTTTGCGCATGACTGGCATTTGAACGATGAATTGATACCGCTGCCGCTGATCGAAGAGCTGGCGGCGCTCGGCGTGTTCGGCCTCACCGTGCCGGAAACGTTTGGCGGCATGGGGCTTGGCAAACAAGCCATGTGCGTGGTCTCTGAAGAATTATCGCGCGGCTATATCGGCGTCGGCTCGCTGGGCACGCGCACTGATATTGCTGCCGAGCTTATCTTGCAAAACGGCACCGAGGCGCAAAAACAGAAATATCTGCCGGTGATTGCCGATGGCTCCATGCTGCCGACCGCCGTTTTTACCGAGCCCAATACCGGCTCCGACCTCGCCAATCTGGCCACCCGTGCCGAAAAGACCGCGCATGGCTATCAAATCATCGGTGCCAAAACATGGATAACGCATGGCGCGCGCGCTGATGTGATGACGCTGCTGGCGCGCACCAACCCCGAGGATAAAGGGCATGGCGGGCTGACCATGTTTTTGGCCGAAAAGCCGCGCGGCGATGACGCCACGCCGTTTCCCGCCGACGGCATGCAGGGCGGCGAAATAGGCGTGCTGGGCTATCGCGGCATGAAAGAATATGACATTGCTTTTGACGGTTTTAGTGTGCCGGAGGACGCGGTGCTGGGCGGCGAGACCGGCAAGGGCTTCAAACAATTAATGCAGACTTTTGAAAGCGCCCGCATCCAAACCGCGGCGCGCGCCATTGGCGTTGCGCAAAACGCCTTGGAGCTGGGCTTTAACTATGCCCGCGACCGCAACCAATTCGGCAAATCGATTTACGGCTTTGAACGCGTCGCCGGCAAGCTGGTGATGATGGCGGCGGAAATTCTGGCGGCGCGCCAATTGGCTTATTTCGCGGCGCGCACAAAAGATGACGGCAAGCGCTGCGACCTCGAAGCGGGCATGGCGAAATTGCTCGCCGCGCGGGTCGCTTGGGCGGCGGCGGATAATGCGCTGCAAGTGCATGGCGGCAATGGTTTCGCCATGGAATATCCGGTCAGTCGGGTGCTGTGCGATGCCCGCATTTTGAATATTTTTGAAGGGGCGGCGGAAATTCAAGCCGATATTATTGCGCGCCGTCTGCCGCAACAGGCGTAAGCCTTTTGGGCACTGAGACATTGAGAAATTGAGGCATTAAGGCATTTGGCGATTGGGCTGAAACGCCCGCATCCCTCGGAGGAGATTATGAGCTTTATAAATTATCTGATACCCGTCGGGCTGATTGCCGTGAGCTTGGTGCTGCTGGCGGGTCTGGCCAATATGCTGCGCGGCGGGCAAGCCTCCCTATCGCAAAAACTTATGCGCTGGCGCGTCGGCTTGCAATTTGCCACAGTCATATTGGTGATGTTGGGGTTTTATTTTTCGGGGCGCTAAATGGTTAAGCTGACGAAAATCTACACGCGCAGTGGCGATGACGGCTCGACGGCTTTGGCCGACGGTACGCGTCGTGCCAAGCACGATGCGCGCATTGCCGCCTATGGCGCGGTTGACGAGACCAATGCCGCTTTGGGCATGGCCCGCCTTCACACCAAACAACAGCCCACGCTGGACGCCGTGCTGGCGCGCTTGCAAAACGACCTGTTTGATTTGGGGGCCGATTTGGCGACCCCTGATACCAAGGATTTCGAGCCTTTGCGGGTGACGCCGCAGCAAGTGGCGCGGCTGGAGACCGAGATCGATGAGCTGAACGAAAAACTGGCGCCGCTCGACAGTTTTGTCCTGCCCGGCGGTTCGGCAGCGGCGGCGCATCTGCATTTGGCGCGCACACTGATGCGCCGCGCCGAGCGGCGGTTGAGCGCCGCCATGGAGGCAGGCGAGAGTTTTTCAGAAGCGGCGCGGCAGTTTATCAATCGCGCTTCCGACCTGTTATTTGTCGCCGCGCGCATCGCCAATAATGACGGCAAGAACGACGTCAAATGGGTGCCCGGGCAAAACCGCTAAGCCAATCGGTGAGGCGCATTTTGACGCAGGCGCACAACCGCTCGTCAATTGACTTATTTCGGGCAAATGCGTAAAGAATTCCCAAGACTTGCCGCGTAGTGATGGCGCGGACGCATAAGTGGAGAGCAAACATGAAAATCCTTGTCCCCGTAAAGCGCGTGGTTGACTACAATGTCAAAATTCGCGTCAAACCGGACCAAACGGGCGTCGATTTGGCCAATGTCAAAATGTCGATGAACCCGTTTTGCGAGATTGCCGTCGAAGAGGCGGTGCGCCTGCAAGAAGCCGGCACAGCCACGGAAATTATCGTTGTTTCAGTCGGGCCGACACAAGCGCAAGAAACCATTCGTACCGCTTTGGCCATGGGTGCCGATCGCGGTATTTTGGTCAAAACCGATGACGAAATGGAGCCTTTGGGCATTGCCAAAGTGCTGAAAGCAGTGGTCGAGGCGGAAAATCCTGATTTGGTTATCCTCGGCAAGCAAGCGATTGACGGCGACAATAATCAGACCGGTCAAATGCTGGCCGCGCTGTTGGGCTGGAGCCAAGGCACATTCGCTTCCGAGCTGGGCATTGAGGGCGATAAGGTGAATGTCACCCGCGAAATCGATGGCGGTTTGCAAAGCGTCAAACTGTCCATGCCGGCCATCATCACCACGGATTTGCGCTTGAACGAGCCGCGCTATGCGTCGCTGCCGAATATTATGAAAGCCAAGAAAAAGCCGATTGATGAAAAAGAACTGGCCGATTATGGCGTCGATGCGGCGCCGCGGCTGGAAATTGTCAAAGTGAGCGAACCGGCCGAGCGCGAAGCCGGTGTCAAAGTGGAAACCGTCGGCGAACTGGTCGACAAGCTGAAAAATGAAGCAGGAGTTTTGTAATGAATACGCTGCTAATCGCTGAACACAATAATCAAAGCCTGGCCGATGCGACGGTCAAATCCGCCACCGCCGCTGCCCAAATGGGCGGTGAGTGCCATGTGCTGGTCGCCGGGAGCGGCTGCGCCGGTGTCGCCGAAGCGGCTGCCAAATTGGACGGTGTCGCCAAAGTGCTGCTGGCCGATGACCCGCAATATGAAAAGCAACTGGCCGAGCCGATGGCGGCTTTGGTGGTCGCCATAGCAGATGGTTATGCGACCATTGCGTCGCCCGCCTCGACCAATGGTAAAAACTTCATGCCGCGCATTGCCGCGCTGCTCGATTGC
Organism: PS1 clade bacterium; assembly: GCA_016779015.1. Lineage (GTDB taxonomy): Bacteria > Pseudomonadota > Alphaproteobacteria > RS24 > RS24 > UBA8337. The sequence goes on from JADHOK010000007.1 coordinate 24,531, forward strand.
AGCCAGGTCTCGGACATCACCGCGGTTATCGACGCCAATACATTTGAGCGCCCGATTTATGCCGGTAACGCTATCCAGACCGTCAAGGTCAATGAGGCGAAGAAAACCGTCACCATCCGCTCCACCGCTTTTGCCGCTGCCGGCGATGGCGGCAGTGCAGCCGTTGAGGCGCTGGGTGCGGTCGACAATCCGGGCCTTTCAGAATTCGTCAATGAAGAGCTGACCAAATCCGACCGTCCCGAACTGACTTCGGCGAAAATCGTCGTCTCCGGCGGTCGCGGCATGCAATCGGGCGATAATTTCCCGATGCTGGAAAAAATTGCCGATAAGCTGGGCGCCGCTGTCGGGGCCTCGCGCGCCGCTGTGGATGCGGGTTTTGTGCCCAATGATTATCAAGTCGGCCAGACCGGTAAAGTGGTCGCGCCTGAGCTTTATATCGCCGTTGGTATTTCAGGGGCCATTCAGCATTTGGCGGGCATGAAGGACTCCAAAGTCATCGTCGCCATTAACAAAGACGAAGAAGCACCGATTTTCCAAGTTGCCGATTACGGGCTGGTGGCCGATCTGTTCACCGCCGTGCCAGAACTGGAAGAAGAACTGGGCAAGGCCGGATTATAATCCGGCCTTTCGTCCCCATCGCCTATCATGGCTGACATCAAAACCGTCGCGATTATCGGGGCCGGGCAAATGGGCTGCGGCATCGCGCATATATTTGCGCTGTCCGGCTATGACGTGCTTTTGAACGATATTGGCGAGGCGCAAATCGACGCCGGTATCGCCTCCATCCAGAAAAATATCGACCGACAGCGCGCCGGGGAGCGCATTAGCCAAAGCGATGCTGAAGCGGCCATGGCGCGCATTCAAGCGGCCCCCGCATTGACGGCGCTGGCCACAGCCGATTTGGTTATTGAGGCGGCCAGCGAAAACGAAGCGGTCAAAATCGATATCTTAAAAGCTGTTTGCGCGGTGGTCTCCGACACCACGCTCATCGCTTCCAACACCTCGTCGATTTCCATTACCCGCCTCGCCGCAGCGACGCCGAAGCCTGAGAACTTCATCGGCATGCATTTCATGAATCCGGTGCCGGTAATGCAATTGGTCGAGCTTATTCGCGGCATGGCGACCAGCGATGCGACCTTCGAGACAGCACAGGCTTTGGTCGATAGGCTGGGCAAAACGGCGGCTGTCTCGCAAGACTATCCGGCCTTTATCGTCAACCGTATACTGCTGCCGATGATCAATGAAGCGGTGTTTGCGCTTTATGAAGGGGTCGGCTCGATTGAGAGCATTGACGAAGCCATGCGGCTGGGGGCCAATCACCGCATGGGGCCGCTGCAACTGGCAGATTTTATCGGTCTCGATACTTGCTTGTCGATTATGCAAGTGCTGCACGAAGGGCTGGGCGACGATAAATATCGCCCCTGCCCGCTATTGGCGAAATATGTCGAAGCCGGTTGGCTGGGCCGCAAAAGCGGTAAGGGCTTTTACGATTATAGCGGCGAGACGCCCGCACCAACGCGCTAA
>JADHOK010000085.1 GCA_016779015.1 PS1 clade bacterium
TCTTCGGCACCAAAAAAGCGGCCGCCGAGCAGCCGCCGGAGCAGAGCAAAATAGCGCCGAAAATCGATATGGCCGAGACAGCGATAGAAGAGCCGATTGCGCCGTTGGAAGTGGCTGAGGTGGCGACCGAGCAGTCGCCAATGCAGCAGCCCGCCGCATCTATCGATGAGCTGGATGGCCCTATTGAAGCGCCAAAAGAAGCGCCGGCGGCGATTGTGGCCGAGGCGAAAGCTCCGACCATAAAAGCCGAGACTGAAGCCGCGCCGTCGCTTGAATTGTCGGCACCCACAGCTGAAACGAAAGCTGAAACGAAGGCTGAAACGAAAGCTGAAACGATGGTTGAGAATGAAGCTGAGACGAAAGCTGAAGAGGCACCCAAAGCTTCAGAAGCTAAAGTAGAGGCTAAAGTAGAAGCTAAAGTAGAGGCTAAAGTAGAAGCCAAAGCCGAAGCACCGGCAGTCTCAGCGCCGAGCGTTGATGCGGTCGCCGTGCAGCCGGTGATGCAAACCACGATGGATACCGGCCCCACAATGTCGAGCGGCTCGTTTGAAGGCGACCAGCTTGATATTCCGGCCTTTTTGCGTCGTTAAAACATAAGGCGGTGCGGGCAACCGCGCCGCTTATCTTGGCTTTTCGCCATTTATACACGTCGGGCAGGCGCGCTTTATGCTTTCTCCATGCGCCTGTCCGACCATTTCTATCATTCCGAATTGACCCGCTCTCATCTGGCTGTGCGTCACGCAATTGCGAATCAGCCCGCCGAAACCGAAATTTGCGCATTGCGACAATTATGCATCGCCATTCTAGAGCCGGTGCGGCGGCATTTCGATGTGCCGATTGTGCCGAGCAGCGGTTTTCGCTGTCGCGCCCTCAATCGTCTTCTGGGCAGTGCCGACACCAGCAGCCATTGCCGCGGCGAGGCGGTGGATTTTGAGGTTATGGGTGTCAGCAATATCAAATTGGCGCATTGGATGGCAGAAAACCTTCACTTTGACCAGCTTATCCTGGAATTTCCCGACGCCGCTGATGGCGCTGCCGGATGGGTTCATGTGTCTTTCAAAAACCGTTATAATCGCGGCCAGTGTCTGACACGACTGCATTCAGGTTATGAAATCGGTCTTCCGCAATTTCACAAACCGCTCTGAGTGCAAAGAAAGCGTAACAAAAAGCAATAATCTGTTATTTGTCGTGCGCTGGCAGCTTTCGTAAAACAAGCTCAAGAAAAGGCTCAACGGGAGCTTTTGATTGGGGAAATTAAATGGCACCAGCACCCGCCAGCATTGCTCAGATGACGGAACAGTTCACCGCTGCGCCGCTTTCTGTGTTGCCGCAAGCGGCGCGTCTGGGTGTCTGGCAGACAACGGTCGCTGCTGAAGCAACATTGAGCGGCATCGGCCTGCATTCGGGCCGCGAGGTCAATATTCGCCTGCTGCCCGCCGCCGCTGACACTGGCATTGTTTTCCTCCGCACCGATATTGAAAAAGCCGATGAAGCCATTATTCCGGCCCTGTGCGCCAGCGTTTGCGAGGTCACATTATCTTCGAAAATCGGTAACCGTTTCGGCCATGTGGTCGGCACGGTGGAGCATCTGATGGCGGCTTTTGCCGGTCTGCGCATCGACAATGCGATTGTCGAAATTGACGCTGCCGAAGCACCGATTATGGATGGCAGCGCCAAGCCTTTTGTTGAGCTGATTAATCGCGCCGGTATTCGCGCGCTTTCCGTATCGCGCCGCGTGGTACGCGTCACCAAGCCGGTGCGTGTCGAAAACGGCGACGCTTATTGCGAGTTGCTGCCCGATAGCGAGCGCGTGTTCGAAGCCGAGATTGATTTTGACTGCGGCGCCATTGGTCGCCAATCCTATTCTGTGACGCTGGACAAAGACGGTTTTGACACCGATGTCGTCAATGCCCGCACTTTCTGCATGGCGCAACAGGTCGAGGCCATGCACAAAGCCGGTCTGGCACTGGGTGGCTCGATGGACAATGCGGTGGTCGTCGATGGCGACAAAGTATTGAACGAAGAAGGCCTGCGCTCGACTTACGAGTTTGTGCAGCACAAATTGCTGGATGCGATCGGCGATTTATATCTCATGGGCATGCCGCTTATCGGTCGCTATCGCGGCTATAAATCAGGCCACGCGCTGCACAATGAGCTGCTGAACGCGCTGTTCGCTGATGAAGACTGCTTCGAGCTGGTCGATTTGGCGTCAGACGACTCGGTTCTCGCCGCCGAATAATTCCCCTCTTTCGTTGTTTTTAAGAGCCAATCAGGCTGGCTTCGCGCGCCGTGATGCAGTAAAACAAGCATTCTGGAAACGCGGAATCATATGACAAAAAACACCTCAAAATTACGGCTATCAATCGGCTTGGCGTTGGCATTGAGCCTGTCTGCTTGCGGCGGGGCGACCGTCGAAGGCGAATATATTGAGCGTCCGGTGGAGACGATTTACAACAGCGCGCATCAGGAGCTGGCGCTGGGTAATTTTATTCGCGCGACCGAGGAATTCGACGAAGTGGAACGCCAGCACCCGTATTCGCTATGGGCCAGACGCGCCATGGTGATGGGCGCTTACACCTATTATTTGCAGAATAAATATGATGAGGCTATCGGCACGGCGCGGCGGTTTCTGGCGCTTTACCCTGGCAACAAGCAGGCCCCTTATGCCTATTATCTCATCGCCATGTCGCATTATGAGCGGATTTCCGATGTCAGCCGCGACCAGCGCACCACTGAGCTGGCGCAGTTCGCTTTGCAGGAGGTCGTGCGCCGGTATCCCGATTCCGATTATGCGCGTGATGCGCAGTTGAAGCTCGACCTGACGCAAGACAATCTGGCTGGTAAAGAAATGGCGGTCGGGCGGTTTTATCTCAATCGTCGCGAATACGCCGCTGCAGCGGGGCGTTTCCGCAATGTTATCGAGCGTTATTTGCGCACCAGCCATGTGCCCGAGGCGCTGCACCGCTTGACCGAGGTTTATTTATCATTGGGGATACCTGCCGAGGCGCAAAACGCCGCCGCTGTGCTGGGCTATAATTATCCCAATAGCGACTGGTATCGTGACAGCTACGCAATCCTGCGGCAACGCGATTTGACACCGGTCAAAGATCAGAAATCATGGATAAGCCGCGCGATTGATAAGGTGCTGTAAGGAGCGGCCATGCTGCTATCGCTCTCCATTCGCGACATTGTTCTCATCGACCGCCTTGACCTTGAATGGCAACCGACCCTTTGCACGCTGACCGGCGAGACCGGGGCCGGTAAATCCATTTTGCTCGATGCTCTGGGCCTCGCCACCGGCGCGCGCGGCGATGCCGGTTTGGTGCGCCAAGGCTGCGCACAAGGCAGCGTGACCGCGATATTTCATCTGACGCCCGACCATCCGGTGCAACCGATTCTTATCGAAAACGGCCTCGATGAAGGGGGGGCGGTGCAAGAGCTTATCCTCCGCCGCCAGCAATCGGCCGATGGCCGCAGTCGCGCTTTTTGCAATGACCAGCCGATTGGCGTCAACCTGCTGAAACAAATCGGCGGCGCGTTGGTAGAAATTCACGGCCAGAATGAAAGTCAGGCGCTGACCGATGCGGCAACGCAGCGCAATCTTTTGGATAATTTCGCCGGTCTGGAAAGCGATGTTGCGACGCTTGGCCATCTTTATGCGGCGCAGCAGGAGGCGCGCAGTGCGCTCGCCGCTTATTGCGCTGAATTGGCCCAGGCCAGCGCCGATACGGAATTTCTCACCCACGCCATTGCCGAATTGCAGGAGCTCAATCCGAAAGTCGGCGAGGAGGTGGCGCTGGCAGACGAACGTATGCTGTTGATGAATGCCGAGAAGATTATCGATGACCTGCGCGAGGCCGAGGGTTTTCTGCAAGGTGAGGGCAGTGTCGAAAACGCTCTCAATGGCGCGCTCCGGCGTCTTGAAAAAGCTGCACCGGAAGCAGCCGGCGCGCTGGATGAAGCGATCTCGGCGATTGACCGCGCGCTCATCGAAGCGGGCGAGGCGCGGGTCGCTGTCTCAGATGCGGCGGCGCGCATCACCAATGACCCTTCGCGACTGGAGGAGGTCGAAGGCCGCCTGTTTGCGTTGCGCGGGCTGGCGCGCAAGCACGATACCACTTGCGATGGTTTGCCCGAATTGCTGGTTGAAATGGACGAGAAGCTGAGCGCCATCCATGGGGGCAATGACCGCATGGCCGAATTGGAAACCGCGGTGAAGCAATGCGATGCCGCTTATGAGAAAGCCGCTATGGCGATATCCGAAGCGCGCCAAGCGGCGGCCGGTAAACTCGACGCCATGGTCAATGAGGAATTGGTGCCGTTGAAATTGGATGGCGGCAAATTCTCTACCGAGATAGAGCGCGCCGCCTTGGAAGACGGCACGGCGCACGGTCTCGACCGTATTCGTTTTGTCGCCTCCACCAATCCCGGTATGGCACCGGGCCCGATTGCCAAAATTGCCTCGGGCGGTGAGCTGGCGCGCTTCATGCTGGCGCTCAAAGTATCGCTGGCGGCGCAAGGCCATAACGGCACGTTGATATTTGACGAGGTTGATGCCGGTGTCGGCGGCGCGGTCGCCGAGGCGGTCGGCACGCGCTTGCACCGTCTGGCGCAAAACGGACAGGTTTTGGTTGTGACGCATAGTCCGCAAGTGGCAGCGCGCGGCAATCATCATTGGCAGGTCAGTAAGAGCGGCGAAAACGGCTCGGTCAGCACCAGCGTTGTGGCTTTGGAGGCGACGGCGCGTCTGGAGGAAGTGGCGCGTATGTTGTCGGGTGCCAATATCACTGACGAGGCGCGCGCCGCCGCGCAACGCCTGTTGGAGGTTGGCTGATGGTGGAGGCGAAAGCGGTCGATGCGCTGAGTGAAGCCGAGGCCAAAGCCGAACTAAAGCGCTTGGCCGAGGAAATCGCCGAGCACGATGCCGCCTATTATCAAGACGATGCGCCGCTGGTCTCTGACGCCGATTATGATGCGTTGCGGCAGCGCAATGATGCCATTGAGGCGCGCTTTCCCAAACTGAAACGCGCTGATAGCCCCAGCGAACGTGTCGGCGCGCCGACCGGCAGTGCTTTCGGCAAAGTCGAGCACGCCGTGCCGATGTTGTCTTTGGGCAATGCGTTTAACGAAGAAGATGTCACCGATTTCGACGCCCGCATCCGCCGCTTTCTAAATCTTGAAGCGGATGCTGAATTGGTTTTCACCTCGGAGCCGAAGATTGACGGGCTGTCGGCCAGTCTGCGCTATGAAAAGGGCGTATTGGTGCAGGGCGCGACGCGCGGCGATGGCCGGGTCGGTGAGGACATCACGGCCAATCTGAGAACCCTGCCGGATATTCCGCACACGCTGCCTGAGGGTGTGCCCGAAACGCTTGAGGTGCGCGGCGAGGTGTATATGAGCCACGCGGATTTCGCGGCGCTGAATGCGCGCCAAGAAGAGAGCGGCGGCAAAATTTTCGCCAATCCGCGCAATGCGTCGGCCGGCAGTTTACGCCAGCTCGACCCTGAAATTACCAAACAACGACCGCTCAAATTCTTTGCCTATACATGGGGCGAAATAAAAAGCGCGGGGAAAAGCGATATGGACGCCATGCCGGCCCCGACGCAAAGCGGCATGATGGATTGTTTTCGGCATTGGGGTTTTTCGGTCAATCCGGCTTTCGTCACTGTTGATAATCCGCAAGGGTTGATGGCGCATTGGGCCGAGATTGAGGCGCGACGCGCCAGCCTCGGCTATGACATTGACGGCATGGTTTATAAAGTTGACTGCCTCGATTATCAGCAGCGTCTCGGCTTTGTGTCGCGCGCCCCGCGCTGGGCGATTGCCCATAAATTCCCCGCCGAGCAGGCGACCACAAAGCTCAATGA
>JADHOK010000086.1 GCA_016779015.1 PS1 clade bacterium
CTTATCGGTCATGCCGGCATGTATTATCTGTTGCAACGTTATGATGTTTCGGTCACCGCGCCGCTGACGCTGATGGCACCGATTTTCGGCATTGTCTTCGGGGTGATTTTTTGGGGCGACCAGCTCAATCTGCGGTTCTGGATTGGCGGTTGTCTGGCCCTGCTCGGTGTGTTGATTATCGGCATGCGTAAGCCGGAGGTGCGCAAAGCGGGGGCGGTGCTGTGAGCGCGCGTCAAACCCCCGCCATTACGCAGCACCCGTCGCCCAATTTCGATGCGCGCCAATGCGCCATCAGTCACATTATTTTGCACTATACCGATATGGCCGATTGCGACGCGGCACTGGCGCGCCTATGCGATGCGGCCAGCAAAGTCTCGGCACATTATCTCATCCGCCGCGATGGCAGCGTCGTGCAGTTGGTCGATGAGGCGGCGCGCGCTTGGCACGCTGGTGTCTCTTTTTGGCGCGGCGAAAGCGATATGAATTCGGCCTCCATCGGCATCGAGCTCGACCATGACGGGCCTAACGAGGCCGGTGCAATGGCGGCTTTTCCGACTGCGCAAATGGCAGCGCTGGCCGGGTTGCTGGCTGACATCACGGCGCGGCACAAGTTCGACCCGCAAAATATATTGGGTCATAGCGATATTGCACCGGGCCGCAAAATCGACCCGGGTGAGGCGTTTGATTGGGCCGCACTGCACCGCGCCGGTTTTGGGCTTTGGCTCGACAATTTGAGCATAGAAGACGTGCCGCCTCTGGCCTTGGGCAGTTCCGATAAAGCGGTGCAGCCTTTGCAAAAAGCGCTCGCCGCTTTCGGCTATCAGATTACCGCTGATGGGCACTATGGCGCTGCAACAAAAGCCGTCATCGAGGCCTTTCAGCGCCATTTCCGCGCCTCCAAAGTCGACGGCGTCGCCGATGCCGAGACGCAAAGCTTGATTTACGCCTATTGCCGCGCCGCGCTAAAGGCTTGACGGCCATTTCGTGTCGGCGTAAGCCAGTCACCGGTCAGAGGGTCGGGTGGCCGCTCCCGCTTCGGCGGGGGAGGAAAGTCCGGGCTCCACGGGAACACGGCGCCGGGTAACGCCCGGCGGAGGTGACTCCAGGGAAAGTGCCACAGAAAGCAAACCGCCTGCGCCATGTTCGCATGGGGGAGGTAAGGGTGAAAGGGTGCGGTAAGAGCGCACCGCGCTGCCGGTAACGGCAGTGGCAGGGTAAACCCCGCCGGGAGCAAGACCAAATAGAGACGGCATATGGCCCTGTTTCCGGGTCGTCGTCCGGGTAGGTTGCACGAGGTGTTCGGTAACGGGCATCCCAGATGAATGGTCACCGCCATTTCTTCGGAAATGTGTACAAAACCCGGCTTACAGACCCTCTGACCGCCGACCCTTTCTGCTGTATTTTACCGTTTTACGCCTTATTGGTGGGAATTCAGGCCGCTTTGTCCTGTTTTTCGATGGTTTTCAGGCGATTTTAGGCGTCTCAACCCATTATATATCCATTGACACCCATATGTTCCCATGCTATCCCATGCTATCCCATTTTGAGCCTTTTTGTTTTTCGAATGGGTGCCCCGCAAAACGCGTTTGAGGGGCCATTGATGGAGGGAAGCAGGCATGACCATGTTCATGTCAACGATATCGGGCAAAATAGACGCCAAAGGGCGCGTCTCGGTGCCGTCTGTCTTCCGTTCTGCCATTTCGGCTCAAAACGGAGCGTCGCAAGCTGGAGCTTCGGCCGGCGCGCCGCAAGGTATTTTCGTCTACCCCTCTTTTACCGAAAACGCCATTGAAGGTGGCGGCCATGCGTTGATGAGTGATATCGGCGCCATGGTCGAACGCCTCGATTTATACACCGAAGAGCGCGATGCGCTGGCCGCCTCGCTATTTGCCGACAGTCACCACCTCAATTTCGATGCCGATGGCCGTGTTTCCCTTCCGGCCAGCCTGCTGGCGCATGCGGGCATTGACAAAGAGCTGTGCTTTGTCGGTCTTGGCGGCAAGTTCCAAATTTGGAATCCGCAGAGCTTCGCCGACTTCCGTGCCAAATCGCGCGCTATGGCGCTCGAGCAGCGCGGGCTTCTGCGATCGCTCAGCAACGCTCCGCCCGGCACCGGTAACGGGTCACAGCAATGACGGATGGGGGTGACGTGAACAGGCAGCAGCAAAGCGTGCCCCCGACTTCGGCACCGCATGTTCCGGTTCTCTTGAACGAGGTTGCCGCCGCGTTGGCCCCGCAGGCCGGTGAGGTGATGGTCGATGGGACTTTTGGAGCGGGCGGTTATTCCCGCGCCATCCTCGAGGCAGCCGATTGCGCCGTCATCGCCATTGACCGTGACCCCGATACCAAACGCCATGCTGATGCGCTGGCGACACAATATGGCCCGCGCTTCTCGTATATTTCGGGCTGCTTCGGCGACATGCAGGATTTGCTGAGCGCACCGGTCAATGGCGTTACCCTTGATTTGGGCGTCTCCTCCATGCAGCTCGATGAAGCGGCGCGCGGTTTTTCGTTTATGCGCGACGGGCCGCTCGATATGCGGATGAGCCGTGATGGCCTCAGCGCGGCTGACTTGCTCAACGAGGCGGCGCCTGAATTGCTCAGCGATATTATCGCGGTTTATGGCGAGGAACGGCGCGCCCGCGCCATCGCCAAAGCCATTGTCGCGCGGCGTCAGGATAAAACTCTGGCCCGCACCGGCGATTTGGTCGATGCGGTTTGTTCGGTTCTCGGCGCACCGCGTTTCGGCAAAGCGCATCCGGCGACGCGCACGTTTCAGGCTTTACGGATTTATCTGAATGACGAGCTCGGCGAATTAATGCGCGGCCTGCAAGCGGCCGAGCAGGTGTTGAAGCCGGGCGGTCGTCTCGCCGTGGTGACGTTTCACTCGCTGGAAGACCGGATGGTCAAACAATTTCTACAACCGCGCACCGGTCGCGATGGTCGCCCTTCGCGGCACATGCCCGAAATTGCGCGGCCCGAACCAAGCTTTGCCGACGCCGCTAAGCGCAGTGTCAAAGCCTGTGCCGAGGAAGTCGAAGCCAATCCGCGCGCCCGTTCGGCGCGTTTGCGCGTGGCGCTGCGAACGGCGGCCCCAGCTTTTTCGGTGGAAGCCGACCTCTTGCCCAAGCGCGCACCGAGTTTGGCGGCGCGCTCCCCGCAACGCGGAGGGCGTGTGTGATGGTGCGCTGGCTCAATATCGCTCTGGCTTTCACCGCCGTGATTGTGGTCGCGGCGCTGTATCACATCCGCTATTCGGCCGAGGCCGAAGCGAAAACGCTGCGCGATATGCAGCGCATTTTGGCGGTCGAGCAAGACCGTCGTCGGACTTTGGAAGCCGAATGGGCCAGCCTGAACGACCCGCGCCGCCTACAAAGCCTGACGCGGCAATATTTATCGCTCGATTATCTGCGCGCCTCGCAAGTGCTTGACCTGCGCGATAATCGCACATTGTCGATTCCGGTGCTGATGGTGCCGCCGCTTGATGATGAGATAGGGGGTGCCGATGAGCCGCGGTAAGCTCCCCTTAGTGCCCGTCGGCAATGACTGGGCCATGGTGCTGGGCGGACGGCTGGGTCGGCGCGCCGGTGACTTGGCACAACACGCGGTCGAGACCACGCGCAGTCGCTTACGGTTGGCACTGATTTGTTTCTTCATCGTCTTCGCCGTGCTGGGCGGACGGCTTGTGCAATTAACCGTGCTCGATGCCGCGCCGGTCAAACGCGCCGGTGCGTTGCATAAAGAAAACCACGCGCGCCCGACCATTACCGACCGCAATAATGTCGTGCTGGCGACACAAATCACCACCGTTACATTGGGGGCTGATGCCGCTGAAATAGATGACGGCGCGGCCATGGCGGCGCAGTTGAAAGCGGTGTTGCCGCGCCTCAATGAAGCGCGCGCGGCGCGACTGCTCTCAGGCAAAGCGCGTTATGTGACGTTGTTATCCGGCCTCACACCGGCGCAAAAACAAGACGTGCTGGCTTTTGGCAATCCGGCTTTGAAACTCACCCAAGCGACCAGCCGCGTTTATCCGGCCGGCGAGGTGACGGCGCATACGGTCGGCTTTGCCAGTTCCGATTTGCGCGGCCTGTCGGGATTGGAGCTGTATCTTGACCGCTTGCAGGAAGAAGAAGCGCTGGTCGGGCCTGAATTGAAGACCAGTCTCGACATTCGTGTGCAGCATGCGGTGCGCGATGTGCTGAGCAGCAAGATGAAAGAATTTTCAGCCCGCGCCGCCGGTGCGCTGGTGGTCGATGCGCATAATGGTGAAATTCTGGCGCTGGTCTCGCTGCCCGATTTCGATGCCAATGCGCCCATGCGCAACGGGCAGGACAGTCATTTCAATCGCATGACGCTGGGCGTTTATGAGCTCGGGTCGATTTTCAAAATCTTCACCGCGGCGATGGCGCTGGATAGCGGTGCGGTGACGGCGCATGAAACTTTCGACACAGCCGAGCCGTTGAAAATCGGCGCTCACGAAATTAACGACGTGCATGGTGAAGAGCGGCCGCTGAGTGTTGAGGAAATTATCGTGCATTCGTCGAATATCGGTTCGGCCAAGCTGGCGCTGCGCGTGCCGGAAGAGGTGCATTATGATTTTCTGCAACGCCTCGGCTTTACCGATACGCTGGAGCTTGAACTGCCCGAGCGCACTGCGCCGCTGACACCGACGCGCTGGACTGATATCGAGCGCGCTACCTCTTCTTATGGCCACGGCATCTCGGTTACGCCGCTGCATGCGGTGATGGCCGGTGCGGCCATGGTCAATGGCGGTATCCTCTATCAACCGAGTTTGCGCAAAGTCGGCTTGCCGGTCGGCGAGCGCGTCATCGCGGCAAAAACCAGCGCTGCGCTGCGCGCCATGATGCGCGCTGTGGTCGCAAACGGCACCGGACGTCAGGCCGATGCGCCGGGCTATCAAGTGGTCGGCAAAACCGGTTCGGCGGAAAAACCGCAAGCCGGGGGCTATGACAAAAACGCATTGGTTACGTCTTTTCTGGGTGCCTTTCCGGCCCGCGCGCCGCGCTACGCCCTGCTGGTCATGCTCGATGAGCCACAAGCCACGGCCGAGACATATGGCTATAATTTAGCCGGTTGGAACGCGGCCCCCGCCGCCGGTGAAATTGTCGGCCGCATCGCGCCACTGCTCGGCGTGTTGCCGTATTTCGAAAATCCCGACGCGCAAGCTGCGCTGACCCTTCCCGTTATTCCCGCGGAGGTGGCCGATGCGTCTCGATAGATTGAGCCCCATTGCACTTAACGACGCTGCCATGGCAGCGGTCGATATTCGCGGCTTGAGCGCTGATAGCCGCACTGTGCAGCCCGGCTATTTATTCGCCGCATTGGCCGGGGGTGAAGCCGATGGACGCCGGTTTATCGGGCAAGCGATTGAAAATGGCGCGGCCGCCATCCTCACCGACCAACCCATGGTTGCCGGTGTGCCGGTGGTGACCAGCGATAATCCGCGCCGCGACTTGGCTTTTATGGCAGCGCGTTTCTTCGAGGTGCAGCCGCCGCATATCGCTGCCGTTACCGGCACTAATGGCAAAACTTCGACAGCCATTTTTTTGCGCCAATTATGCGCCGCCGCCGGTCACAAATCGGCTGCCATGGGCACGCTTGGAGTGGAGTTGAGCGGCGACGCCGAGGGTCTGAACGCCGCGCTTGATCACACCACGCCCGAGCCGGTGCGCCTGCACGCAGCGCTGCGCGATTTGGTGGCGCATGGCGTCACCCATCTGGCCATGGAAGCGTCCAGTCACGGACTGGCGCAATATCGCCTCGACGCGGTCAATCTC
>JADHOK010000087.1 GCA_016779015.1 PS1 clade bacterium
CGGCGCAATATACCCGCGACGATATTGACGACGCGGTGACGCGCGAATTTTGCGGTCAATGCGGCTCGCCCATGGTCAGTCGCGTGCCGGCCACACCGGGTGTGATTTATGTGAAAGTCGGCTCGCTCGATGATCCGGCAGAGTTCGGCAAACCCGATGTCGCCATCCACACTGATGACAAATTTGATTTTCACGCTATTGCCGATGGCGTTGCCCAATTCGGCAAACTGCCCGGCTAAATAAAAAACCCCCGGCAGATTGCTCTGCCGGGGGTCACGCTCACTAGGGGATATCAAGTGCGCGAGAACTCGGGATATGCTTCAATGCCCAGCTCGCTCTTATCGAGACCAAGCATTTCGTCTTCGTCTTCGATGCGAATACCCATCACCGCTTTCAGTACCGACCACAAAATGCCACTGGCAACCATGGTGAAGATACCGACTGAGATAACGCCAATGAACTGCACGCTATAGGTGGCGTCGCCATTGGTCAGCGGCACAATCATCGTGCCCCAGATACCGCAGACAAGGTGCGCCGGAATAGCACCGACCACATCGTCGACTTTTATCTTGTCGAGCAGCGGCACGGCCAGCACCACCAGCACACCACCAACAGCGCCGATAAAGGCAGCCGCCGGAATGGACGGGGTGAGCGGCTCAGCAGTGATTGATACCAGACCACCGATCGCACCGTTCAAGGCCATGGTCAGGTCGATCTTGCCATACAGCAAGTTCGAGGCGACCATTGCAGCGACAACACCGGCCGCAGCGGCCATATTGGTGTTGATGAAGATGTTGGAGATGGCTGCCGCATCGGCACCGGAACCCAAAGCCAGTTGCGAACCGCCATTAAAGCCGAACCATCCGAGCCACAGAATGAACGTGCCCAAAGTAGCCAGCGGCATGGACGAACCGGGGATCGGATTGACCTCGCCATTGGGGCCATATTTGCCTGCCCGCGCACCAAGAATGATGGCACCGGCCAGAGCCGCCCAACCACCGGTTGAGTGCACCAGCGTCGAACCGGCAAAGTCAGAAAAGCCCATTGCGTCGAGCCAGCCTGTGCCCCATTCCCAGCTACCGACGATCGGGTAGATGAAGCCGGTCAGGAACAGGGTGAAGATGAGGAACGGCCACAGCTTCATGCGCTCGGCGATAGTGCCCGAGACGATGGAAGCGGTGGTGGCGCAGAACACCATTTGGAAGTACCAGTCAGAGCCGGCTGCATAGCCGCCGGAGAAATCCGGTTCTTCGCCGGCAATGGCGCTGTCATCGGCCGACCACATAGAGAACAGCTCGCCAATATAGCCGCCTTCCTCAATGCCATACATCAGATTATACCCAACCAGCCAATACATAAGACCGGCAATCGAGAACAAAGAGATGTTTTTCAGGCAAATGGTTGCCACACTTTTCGACCGTACCATGCCGCTTTCGAGCATGGTGAAGCCGGCGGCCATAAACATGACCAGAAAACCGCAGACCAGAAACAGGAATGTGTTGAACACATAAGCTGTCTCGGGGCTGACTTCAGCCAGGGCCGGGCCGGCTGCCAAAGACAAAGCCGAACCCAGACCCAAAATTTTGAGAGTATTTTTCAACATTGGTGGATTCCTTTACAGAGCAGCCGAGCCGTTTTCACCGGTCCGAATACGGATGGCTTCATCGACATTGACTACGAAGATTTTGCCGTCACCGATTTTGTCGGTGTTGGCAGCTTCCCGAATGGCGGTACATGCCGCCTCTAATTGGCCGTCATCGACAACAATTTCGAGCCGCATTTTGGGCAGGAAATTGATCTCATATTCAGCACCACGATAGATTTCGGTTTGGCCTTTTTGACGACCGAAACCTTTGGCTTCGGTCGCCGTCATGCCTTCAATACCGGTTGCGGTTAACGCCTCGCGAACGGCATCCAGTTTGAAGGGCTTGATTATGGCAAGGATAAGTTTCATGGGAGGAACCTTATGATAATCAAGCTTAGAAGCTTGTGCCCCAGCTAATGACGAATCTGTCTTCATCGTCTTGGCCGGTCAGGTCATCGGTCGTGATGTACGCGATGGTGAAATCATCCTTGGATAAGGAAACCGACATATCGGTCGATTCTTCCGTACCCAGCAGATCTTCAGCGTCATAAACACCGTAGTGAACGCCTACGCCATACCCGCCAACTTCAGTTTCATAATCGACTGAGATGTAGGTGGCATCACCCGCGTCCGTAGACTCTCCAGCGGCATTGTCGAAATCTGCGTCCAGCAGATAGTAGAAAGACGCCGAGAGGCCCATCGCACCAACAGTGATATAGACTTCGTCAAAATCAGTATCGTCTTCATCATAAGTGTAGAGAATGTACCCTACATCATAATTCAGACCACCGGCTTCGCCTGAGTACGAGATGTAATAGTCTTGCTCCTGAGTTGCATCGCCACCGAAGTCCACATCAGCAATCCAAGTGCCTGCTGCAAAACCATTGCCGAAATCGACATCCAAGCCGCCCGACACACTACTTGTACCGGCTGACTGCGTCATACCCCGCCAAATGTAATCGTTCGTCACGCCTATATTAGCGGAAAGTTCAGCGGCCGATGCGATACCGGTCAACGCTGTTCCCGAAACCAGCAGAGCTGCCAGAGTGCGGGTGGTTTTAGTAAAATTAGTCATAATATTCTCCTTTAAGACTTTCGCCCATTTACTGTATGCAAGATTCGTGCCAGTGCAAAAAAATTGTAACAAAACCGAAATCCAACAAAAAAGGCGCCCAGAGGCACCTTTTTCATCCAATTTAATGCATACTATTTAGGCATTTGAGTAATTTTTCTTTAATTGCTCAATTTTTAGGCATAAACACGAGGCAAAAGAACGCTATTTTTGCGGTACACCCGCCGCCTCCAGCGCCGCGCCGATGCGTCCGGTGATAAACAGCAGATACATTTTGAAATCACCAACCAGCGACCACAGCGGATAAGTGAAAGTGGCGGGCTTGTTTTTCTCGATGAAAAAATGCCCGACCCAAGCAAAGAAATAGCCGACAACCGGCAGTCCCCAAAGATAGACCAACTGCCCCGTCACCAGCGCATAGACGGCCAGCGCAATGACCAGCGTGGTGCCGATATAATGCAAAGCGCGACACAACGGGTGCGCGTGCTCGCGCAGATAATACGGGAAGAACGATTGAAAATCGGTCGGTGGGGCAGCTTCGTATTTCGCATCCATCGGTCAAACTCCTCTAGTCAAACGAGTTTAAGCGATGCGGCACGAAAGGCAAGATGCGCGATTGACAGCCTCGAAGCCAAACTGTTCAATACGCCCCATATTCAATCGCGCCCGCACTGGAGACGGGCAAAACCAATGGGAGACAGCCATGAGCGAGACACAAGAAGTATTGGTCGATATCGAAGAAGGTGTGATGACCATCACCATGAACCGGCCGGAAGCCAAAAACGCCATGAACAAATCCATGGCTGAAGGCATTTCAGCAGCCATTGACGAGTTTGAAGGCAGCGCCGATATCCGCGTCGCCGTGCTTGCCGGTAATGGCGGCACTTTCTGCTCGGGCATGGATCTGAAAGGTTTCCTCGCTGGCGAGACGCCGAGCGTACCGGGTCGTGGCTTTGGTGGCATCAGCCATTACTCGCCGGCCAAGCCGCTGATTGCCGCGACCGAGGGCTATGCGCTGGCCGGTGGTTTCGAGCTGGTGCTGGCCTGCGATATGGTTGTCGCCGCGCGCACCACCAAATTCGGCCTGCCGGAAGTGAAGCGCTCTTTGGTTGCCGGTGCCGGCGGTGTGTTCCGCCTGCCGCAACAAATCCCCGAGCGCATCGCCATGGAAATGGTGATGACGGGCGACCATTACACGGCCGAGCGCATGTATGAGGTCGGCCTCGTCAATGCGCTGACCGATGAAGGCAAAGCGCTGGATGGTGCCAAAGAGCTGGCAGCGCGTATCGCCATTAACGGCCCGCTGGCCACCGCCGCGTCGAAGAAAATCATGAAAGAGTATAAAGGCTGGCCGCATGATGAGATTTGGGCACGCCAGCAAGAAATCATGAATCCGGTATTTTCCTCAGAGGATGCGCGCGAAGGGGCCACCGCTTTTGCCGAAAAGCGCGCCCCGGTTTGGAAAGGCAAATAAGCCGTTAAAGCTGGGCGCCTTTTGCCAAGCGAGTGCCAGTAAGCGCGACATTGAGGTCGCTCGGGCGGCTAAGCTGCCTGAGATACCGGCTTCATTGACCCTTATTGTCGAATGATTATTGGCAAAACGATTATTGGCAAAAGCGCCGCCTGCTTGCACCTCTTGGCAGTCACCTTAAGCGACAAAATGGTGTCGCTTCTGGCCGCACTCCTTTTCGAGCGGCTCAATTTCGGCTATCGCTTTAGGCTTGCAGCAACGGGCTGAAGAACGTCAGCCAGCCCGAGATGGTAAGCGCCGACAGCACGCACGAAACCATAATCGCGCCCGCGGCATCGGCCTCGCCGGTTTGATATTGCGCCGCAAAGACGGCGGCAAATACCCCCGTCGGCATGGCCGAGAGAAGGGTTAGCGTGGCGACAAAAAGCGGCTCTAGCCCGAATATATATTGCGCTGTGGCGTAAACCGCGAGCGGCAGCAGCAGCAATTTGAATGTGCTGGTGACCAGCGCCGGCGCGAGGCTGTCGCCCAATGCGATAAAAGCCAGACGCCCGCCAACTGCGACCAGCGCCACCGGTATCGCCGCAGCGCCGAGTATCTCCAGGAACAAATCGACCGGCGCGGCCAGCCCGAAGCCGGTGAAGTTCCACACAATACCGGCGGCCAACGCCATCACCACAGCCTGCTCGCGCATGGCAAATACCAATTTGGACGGCAGGTCGCGCAGGCGCATATTCTCATCGGTCGCCGCTTCGAGACAGGTCAAGGCAGCGGCGAAAACCAGCAGTCCATGAAACGCCAGAACCAGAAACAGCGGCAGACCGGCGGCCGGCCCAAAAGCGGTGAGGATAATGGGAATGCCCAACATCACCGTATTGGAAAAACAGGCCGAAAACCCGAGCAGCACATATTCCGACGCTGCGCGACCGGGGAATATAAAGCGCGTGGTGGCAAAGCTGATGGCCATAATCGCCAACATGGGCCCGTAATAAGACAGCCAAAGGCCAATCGATAAGGTCTCGGGGAATTCGGTCAGCGCCACATTGCTAAACAGCAAAGCCGGTGCCGCCAATGAAAAAACGAAACGATTAAGGGTGACAATGTTGTCTTCGCTGAAAACGCCGCGCCGCGCCACGCCATAGCCCAGCATAATCACCGCGATGACCGGCGTTACGATAGATAGCGCGATTAACATAAAGCCCCCCTTGGTGACAGTGCCTATAGCAGAAATATGCCGCAGCGCGAAATTGGATGCGCAGCTGGACATTGCGCGCCGCCGCGCTAGCTCGTCACTATGCACAGTGAACCCAAACAATTTACCGACCGCGCCGCCCTCATCGCGCATGTCAAAACCCTGTCGCCCGGCATTAATAAAGGTAGCGATGAAGAGCTTGATAATGGCACACCAAGCCCGATAAAAGGCGGGCGCGCCGCCGCCGAAGCGGCGCTCGCCGCCGTCGACCCGGTCGGATATGGTCACAGCCGCAATTATCTCGACGGCGCGGTGACGCGCTTATCGCCCTATATTCGCCACGGCATTGT
>JADHOK010000088.1 GCA_016779015.1 PS1 clade bacterium
GTCAACCGCCAGCGCGCCGCCCGCCGGCACTTGATGCGTGTCGGCGCAGGCCATAATCAGACTGCCGCTATCGCGCAATTCGGCGTGCAGCAGGCCGACCGCATTGGTTTCGGCATCATCGGAACGAAAAGAATTGGAGCAGACCAGCTCGGCCAGACCATCGGTCACATGGGCGTCGGTTTTTCTGACCGGACGCATTTCGTGCAGCACCACTTGCGCGCCGGCTTCGGCTGCTTGCCAAGCCGCCTCCGAGCCGGCCAAGCCGCCGCCAATAATGTGAAGCGCATCAGTATTCTTCATGCGCTTCCATTACACGTTTTGAGAAGTGATGAAAAGCGGCAACTAGACTTCAGATGCGGCCTTTTGCAGCGTCAACAGGGTGAACATATCGAACGGCCCGAATGAGGCCTCGTCAATGACACGAAAAGCGCTATTGGCAAAACTCAAATGGGCCCGCGAAAAGTCGGAATGAAAGCCGACCTTGCGTGAGGCCGGTGCCATGGCGCGCTCGGCCAGGGCCCGCAAGCTCTTGTCGCGGCTATCGGCGCAAAAATGATTGAACAAGAAAACTTTGCCGCCGGGGCGGGTGATGCGCTCAATCTCGCTCAATACCAAGCTCTGATTAGGCACCACTGACATCACGAACGTCGCCAATACGCTGTCGAAAGTGGCATCTTCGAATTGCAGATTGTCGGCGTCCATGACGTGCAGTCCGGCAATATTGTGCAGCTTTTTACGGCGCACACGTTGCGCGGCGCGGGCCAGCATTTCCTCTGAAATATCGATGCCGGTGACGCTGAGACCGGGTCGAAAATAGGGCAGTGACAGACCGGTGCCGGTACCGACATCAAGCACATGACACCCATGCGTCTCGTCATTCAGACGATGAACAATTTTTTTGACATATTTGCGCCCAAACAGGGCGAAGGTGAAATCATAATGTCCTGCCCAGCGGGCGTAGGAACGGCGCACATCATCGGCACGCAACGGTGTATGAACTGTCATTTGGCTTCCGTTTGTTGTTATTTTTATTCGGGTGTTAAACTTATTCAGCGGCAGCCTTTTTCGCAACCGATTTTTTCGGTTTCAGCAGCCGTGTAAGATATTGTCCGGTATAGCTTTTCTTTACTTTGGCGACAGCTTCGGGTGTTCCGGTAGCAACAATCTCGCCGCCGCCATCGCCGCCCTCCGGGCCGATATCGATAATCCAGTCGGCGGTTTTGATGACCTCGAGATTATGCTCAATCACGGCCACCGTATTGCCGTTATCGACCAGCTCGTGCAGCACTTCCAACAGTTTGGCGACATCGTGGAAATGCAAGCCCGTGGTTGGCTCGTCAAGAATATAAAGCGTGCGACCGGTGGCGCGTTTCGACAGTTCCTTGGCCAGTTTAACGCGCTGCGCCTCACCGCCCGACAGTGTTGTCGCCTGCTGCCCGACTTTGATATAGCCAAGCCCGACGCGCTGCAGCGTCACCATTTTGTCGCGCACCATCGGCACGGCTTTGAAGAAATCAGCCGCTTCATCGACCGTCATATCAAGAATATCGGCAATCGACTGGTCTTTGAATTTCACTTCCAGCGTCTCACGATTATAGCGTTGCCCGTGGCAGCTATCGCATTCGACATAGACATCGGGGAGAAAGTGCATCTCGATTTTAATCACGCCATCGCCTTGGCAAGTCTCGCAACGGCCGCCTTTGACGTTGAACGAAAAACGCCCCGGCTTATAACCGCGCGCTTTGGCTTCGGGCAGGCCGGCAAACCATTCACGGATCGGCGTAAAGGCACCGGTATAAGTGGCCGGATTGGAGCGCGGTGTGCGGCCAATCGGCGATTGGTCGATATCGATGACCTTGTCGAGCAAGTGCAGCCCGTCAATCGTGTCATGTTCGGCCGGAGTGCCGCGCGCATTGTTCAGCTTGCGGGCCAGCGATTTATACAGCGTGTCGATAAGCAGGGTCGATTTGCCGCCACCGGACACGCCGGTGACGCAAGTGAAGGTGCCGAGCGGAATTTCGGCGCTGACATTTTTCAGATTATTGCCGCGCGCACCCTTAACGGTGATGCATTTGCGCGCATTGGTCTCGCGCCGCTTTGTCGGCACCGGCACTTCCAACGCGCCTGACAAATATTTACCGGTCAGGCTTCTTTTGGCGGCGATGATTTGCTTAGGCGTGCCTTCGGCAATCACCTCACCACCGTGAATACCGGCACCGGGGCCGATATCGACCACATGATCGGCGGTCATTATGGCTTCTTCGTCATGCTCAACCACAATCACCGTATTGCCAAGGTCGCGCAGCCGCGTCAGCGTTTCAAGCAAGCGGCTATTGTCGCGCTGGTGTAGGCCGATGCTTGGCTCGTCCAGCACATAAAGAACGCCCGTCAGGCCGGAGCCGATTTGCGAGGCGAGGCGAATGCGCTGGCTTTCGCCGCCGGATAGCGTGCCGCTATTGCGCGACAGGGTCAGATATTCCAGGCCGACATCATTCAGAAAGCGCAAACGCTCGCGGATTTCTTTGAGGATACGCACGGCGATTTGCTTCTGCTTGGCATTGAGTTTTTTCTCAAGCTTGTTGAACCAGTCCAGGGCCGCGCGAATGGACATTTGCACCACTTCGCCGACATGCAGGTCTGCAATTTTAACGGCCAGCGCTTCAGGCTTCAGGCGAAAACCGCCACAGGCTTCGCAATCGGTCACGGATTGGAATTTCTCAATTTCCTCGCGCGCCCAATTGCTATCGGTTTCGCGATAGCGGCGCTCGAGATTGGGGATGACCCCCTCAAACGGCTTCTTGGTCTTATAGCTACGCAAGCCGTCATCATATTCAAAGGTGATGACCTCATCGCCGGTGCCATAAAGAATGACCTGTTTGGCGTCCTTTGGTAGATCGTTCCACACATCGCTCATCTTGAAACCGTAATGGCGCGCAATCGCTTCCAGCGTCTGCGTGTAATAGGGCGAGGAGGTTTTCGACCATGGCGCAATCGCGCCTTTGTACAAGCTCAGCCCGCCATCCGGCACCACCGCAATCGGGTCGATGAAAAACTGCGTGCCCAGCCCATCGCAAGACGGGCAGGCCCCGAACGGGTTGTTGAATGAGAACAGGCGCGGCTCAATCTCGTCAATGGTGAAGCCGGAAACCGGGCAGGCAAAACGCGCTGAGAAAATCATCCGCTCGGCGTCTTTGCCATCACCTTTGCCCTTACCTTTGTCATCACCTTTGCTGTCGGCCTTCTCGGCGACGGCAATGCCATCGGTCAGGCCAAGCGCCACTTCCATCGAGTCAGCGACGCGATTGCCGAGGTCGGGTTTGACCACCAGCCGGTCCACGACCACATCGATATCGTGTTTCAGCTTCTTATCGAGGGTCGGCACATCAGCGATTTCATAAAACGCGCCATCGACTTTGACGCGCTGAAAGCCCCGCTTTTGTAGCTCGGCAAAATCGCGGCGATATTCGCCTTTGCGCCCGCGCACAATCGGGGCCAGCAAATACAGTCGCGTTCCTTCGGGCAGGGCCATCACCTTATCGACCATCTCGCTGACCGTCTGACTTTCAATCGGCAGGCCGGTGGCGGGCGAGTAGGGGATGCCGACGCGTGCATAAAGCAGGCGCAGGTAATCGTAAATCTCGGTCACCGTGCCAACCGTGGAGCGCGGGTTGCGCGAGGTGGTTTTCTGCTCGATGGAAATCGCCGGTGACAGACCGTCAATCTGATCGACGTCTGGCTTTTGCATCATTTCGAGGAATTGGCGCGCATAAGCCGACAGGCTTTCGACATAGCGGCGCTGCCCCTCAGCATAAATCGTATCGAATGCCAGCGAGCTTTTGCCCGAGCCGGAAAGGCCGGTGACGACAATCAGCTTATCGCGCGGCAGGTCGAGCGAGACATCCTTAAGATTGTGCTCGCGGGCTCCAATAATGCGGATTTGCTTGGCTTGCGGTGCGTTGCTGTTCTTACGGGGTGGCATAATGTTTCCTGTTAGATGGGTAATCTAGCCCTCTTTAGGGATTTGACAAAAGGCCAATTCGTCGCTCCGTTTAGGTAGCGGCGTGCAGCGGCGAAGTATCCACAGTATATCAGCGCGCGCATTGCGACAGCGATAGGCGCAAGCCCCCGATTCACCTAGGGTAGCAGAATAACAAGGAGAAACATCATGGCAGGAAGTGTCAATAAAGTGATTTTGGTCGGTAATCTGGGCGCAGATCCGGATATGCGGAGCACCAAGGACGGTCGTCCGGTGATCAATCTGAGTGTCGCAACAAGCGAGAGCTGGCGTGATAAAAGCTCGGGCGAACGTCGCGAAAAAACCGAATGGCATCGCGTGGTTATTTTCTCCGAAGGGCTGTGCCGCATTGCCGAGCAATATCTAAAAAAAGGTTCCAAAGTCTATCTGGAAGGCCAACTGCAAACCCGCAAATGGCAGGATGATAACGGTAATGACCGCTACACCACCGAGGTGGTTTTGCAGAATTATGGCGGTGTCATGACGATGCTTGATACGCGCAATAGCGGCGGCGATTTCCAGGCTGTCGGCAATGATTCGGCGCCAATGGCAGCCGGCGGCGGTGGCGGCGGCGAAATCAACGACGATATCCCGTTTTAGGCCTAAAACTTATTATAAAACAATAGCTTAAAAGCTGTGGGCAGGTGCGGTTTTCGCTCCGCCCAAGGCTTGTTTTGTGCTAGGTTTTGGGAACGGAAACACGCCTTTTCAGGGCGTCAAGGAAAGTATTATTTTGATCGACGAACCGCAAAACCAGGGCGAAAACGACAGCGAAATTGAAGCTGATATTGACGCCAATGTCGAAGACGGTGTGGTTGACGATATTGCCGAAGAAAGCATCGAAGAAGAAGCCTCCGGCGACAGCACTCAATCGGATATCGGGGCTGATACCGGGGCTGGGAATGGTTCAGGCGGAGATGGTTCAGGTGATGGGCCGCCGCCCGAAGATGAAGGCGATATCGAGCCGATAAGCATTGAGGAGGAGATGAAAACCTCCTATCTCGATTATGCGAT
Source organism: PS1 clade bacterium (assembly GCA_016779015.1). Lineage (GTDB taxonomy): Bacteria > Pseudomonadota > Alphaproteobacteria > RS24 > RS24 > UBA8337. The sequence goes on from JADHOK010000088.1 coordinate 5,030, forward strand.
GAGCGTTATCGTCTCGCGGGCACTGCCCGATGTGCGCGACGGTCTGAAGCCGGTGCACCGCCGCATTTTGTTCTCGATGAACGAGAACGGCTACGAATACAACAAACCCTATCGCAAATCGGCCCGCGTGGTCGGTGATGTTATCGGTAAATACCACCCGCATGGCGACCAGTCGATTTACGACGCTTTGGTACGTATGGAGCAGGAATTCTCTATGCGTCTGCCGCTATTGGACGGGCAGGGCAATTTCGGCTCGGTCGATGGCGACCCGCCCGCTGCCATGCGTTATACGGAAGTGCGCATGGCCAAACCGGCGCAGGCGCTTCTTGAGGATATCGACAAAGACACAGTCGATTTTCAGGACAATTACGATAATTCCGAGCGCGAACCGGTTGTCTTGCCGGCGCGCTTCCCCAATCTTTTGGTTAATGGAGCGAACGGCATCGCCGTCGGCATGGCGACCAATGTGCCGCCGCATAATCTCGGCGAGTTGATAGATGCGGCGCAAGCGATTATCGAAAACAGCGAACTGACCGACGAAGAATTGCTGCAAATCGTACCGGGCCCGGATTTCCCGACCGGTGCGCTTATCCTCGGCTCCAGCGGCTCCAAATCGGCGGTGA
>JADHOK010000089.1 GCA_016779015.1 PS1 clade bacterium
CCGTGTCTCAGTCCCAATGTGGCTGATCATCCTCTCAGACCAGCTAAAGATCGTCGCCTTGGTGAGCCATTACCTCACCAACTAGCTAATCTTACGCGGGTTCATCCAAAGGCAATAAATCTTTCCCCTTGCGGGCTTATCCGGTATTAGCCATCGTTTCCAATGGTTGTCCCGAACCTCTGGGCAGATCCCCACGCGTTACTCACCCGTCTGCCACTGTCCACTTCCGAAGAAGCTTATCGTTCGACTTGCATGTGTTAGGCCTGCCGCCAGCGTTCGTTCTGAGCCAGGATCAAACTCTCAAGTTTGATTCTGCAATCAGTTCACTACTAAACGTTCAAACCATATCATATGATATGATGCGTATTAACGAGTTCCCACTACTCTATACCCAATCCGATAAATCGGCACAGGCATAGGAGTGGAAGAAACGTAAGACGTAACGTTTAGCAGTCATTAAATGACTGCGTGTTCTGTTGTTACCAAGCTTACCAAAGGCAAGACTTAGCAACCGCCAGGACACCGCCGTCCACGTTTCTCTTTCAATATCTACCATGTCAAACAGCTGCCGCCAGATTACTCTTTTGGCCCTCAGGCGAAGCGAAAAGTCCCGCGCCATTAAACCTTGACGGTTCAAACAGCTTGGCAACTCTAACCTCGGTGAGGATCAGTATTGATTCCATAAGAGCCCGCTTCAATCAAGCGGTTTCCCGCTTGGCGGGAAACCCATATGGCCGACGGGGTTACTGATGAACCTTCGTCGAAGCTGCAGCGTGTATAGGGGCGCGACCGCACCCTGTCAAAGGCTTTTTTCGAAAAAAACGAAAAAAAAAATACATCCCGCGCAATGCTTCTAATAGTAGGGGTTCAGCGCGCCCGCACGCTATATATTGTGGCGGTGCGCATACGCCACAGAGGCGTTTTCTTGCCGTGCAATGTTCTGTTGACAGTTGTAGCCAACACAGCCCATTTTGCAGGCCATGGAAGCCCAAAATGAGACCCCGAAAAACGGCGGCAGCGAAGCTGTGGATAATAGTGATGAAGCGGCACTGATAAAACAGCAGGAGCGGCGTCGCCGCGCACGCTTTCGTTTCACCATGGCGGTTTTTATCGGCCTTATCGGCATCGGCTATCTGGCGGAACAATTGCTGGCCCCCGATATGCCCACGCCGGTATTGAGCGCCAAGCCGGCCCCTTCAAAACCGGTTGTGGCGACGCATTGGGCGGCGCTGGCACCTATGCAGCGCGCCCATCAAAGCGACACTATGGTGGCCGGTGATAGTCTGGCCGCCTTGCTGGCCCGAGCCGGTATTGACGGGGTCGAGGCCGATGCGGCGCTCGACGCACTCAGCGCCGAGTTTGACCCGCGCAAGATGAAAGTCGGGCAAAAAGTGCGCATCTTCAGCGAATGGCCGACCGATTCGCAGACCGCTCAAGAAGCCGTCCCGACGCGTTTTGCGGGTTTCGATTTCATCCCCGAGCCGCGCCAACGCCTGATTGTACGCCGCACCGGTCATTTACAATTCGACGTGGTGAAACAAGTGCGGCCATTATCCGAGCGTTTCTTCCTCTCCGATACGCTGATCTCCAGCTCGGTCTATGAGGCGGCGCGCGGCGGCGGCATGTCCCCCAATCTGGTGGTCAAGCTCATCCGTCTGTTTTCTTTTTCCATCGACTTCCAGCGCGATATTCGCGAGGGCGACCAATTGGAAGTCCTCTATACGCGCCGCTTTGACGAAAACAACCAGCAAGCCGAGGAAGGCGATATCGTCTTTGCGGCATTGACCAATCGCGGCAAGCGCTACGCCTATTGGCGGCTGGCGCATAGCGACGGCAGCCACGGCTATTACGATGATAATGGACGCAGTGTGCAGCGCTTGTTGATGCGAACCCCGGTTGACGGGGCGCGCCTGTCATCGCGTTTCGGTATGCGGCGGCACCCGATATTGGGCTATACCCGCCTGCATCGCGGGCTTGATTTTGCCGCCCCGCGCGGCACACCAATTTACGCCGCCGGTTCGGGCAGCATTGTCGCCATTGGCCGCAATGGTGATTTCGGCAAATATATCCGCATCCGCCATCGCAACGGTTATGAAACCGCTTATGCGCATATGAGCCGCTATGCGCGCCGCCTGAAAAAAGGCAGTCGTGTCACCCAAGGTCAGGTCATCGGCTATGTCGGTGCGACCGGCCTCGCCACCGGCCCGCATCTGCATTACGAAGTGCTGCGGCACAAAAAGCCGGTCAATCCGCGCGACCTCGATGTGCCGCCGGAAACCGCGCTGGATAAAATCGGACTGACAAAACTGCGCAATGCGCAAACCGCTATCGGCCAACGCATCAATGCGCTGGCGACCAATGATAATCGACTGCGTTCGCTGCCGCGCCGCCGCGCCGCAGCAACCGGCGGCTAATCGGATTTTTAGTGAAGCTGCTCAGCTTGCGACGTGATGGTAATGGTGTCCTTATCGGCATCGATGCATAGCGTGTCGTCCTCGTCCAAATCACCGGCCAGCAGCGCATCGGCCAAACGGTCTTGCACCTCGCGCTGGATAACCCGCTTCAAGGGCCGCGCCCCGTAAACCGGTTCATAACCGGCGCTTGCCAAATGCGCCCGCGCCGCCTCGCTCAGGGTGATGTCGAGACCGCGCGCTTCGACCAGCTTTTTGAGACGCTGCATTTGAATATCGACAATCGCCCCCATCTGCTCGGGTTTCAGACGCTCGAACAAAACAATATCGTCGAGCCGGTTGATGAACTCGGGCCGAAACGCTTGGCGCACGTCTTCGAGCACCGCGGCGCGCGCCGTTTCCACCCCAGCGCCTTCGGGCAGCGCTGCCAAATGCGCCGAGCCGAGATTGGAGGTGAGAATAATCAGCGTGTTGCGGAAATCGACCGTGCGCCCTTGGCCGTCTGTCAGGCGGCCTTCATCGAGCACTTGCAGCAGCACATTAAAGACGTCGCCATGGGCTTTTTCGATCTCATCGAACAGCACAATCTGATACGGACGCCGCCGCACAGATTCGGTTAACGCCCCGCCCTCTTCATAGCCGACATAGCCGGGCGGCGCGCCGATAAGACGGGCGACCGAATGTTTTTCCATATATTCCGACATATCGATGCGGCAGATGGCGGCTTCATCGTCGAACAAAAACGCCGCCAGTGCTTTGGTCAATTCGGTCTTGCCGACACCGGTCGGCCCCAAAAACATGAACGAGCCAATCGGCCGCGCCGGGTCTTGCAAACCCGCACGGGCGCGGCGCACAGCGCGCGCAACAGCGGCAATCGGTTCTTCCTGCCCGACTACACGGGCGCCCAAATGGGTTTCCATGGCGAGCAATTTTTCGCGCTCACCGGCGAGCATTTTCTCAACCGGAATGCCGGTCCAGCGCGACACCACGCTGGCGATATGGTCTTCGCCGACCGCTTCTTCAAGCATCGTTTTATCGCTCGACTGCGCGCGTTCCTCGGCCGCGGCGATATCGTTTTCAAGCTGCGGTATCAGGCCATAAGCCAATTCGCTGGCGCGCTCCAACTCACCTTTTCTTTGCACTTGTTCGAGTTCAATACGCGCGGCTTCCAATTGCTCTTTCAACCCTTGCGCATCGGCGAGGCGGTCTTTCTCAGATTGCCAGCGCGCCGCCAGTTCCGATAATTGCTCCTCAAGACCGCTCAATTCGGCCTCCAATTTCAACAATCGATCAACCGAGGCTTTGTCGTCCTCTTTCTTCAAGGCCGCGCGTTCGATCTTCAACTGAATGACACGGCGGTCGAGCTCGTCGAGCTCTTCGGGTTTTGAATCGATTTGCATGCGCAGGCGGCTGGCCGCCTCATCGACCAGATCAATGGCCTTATCCGGTAAAAAGCGGTCGGTAATATAGCGCTGCGATAATTGCGCGGCGGCGACAATCGCCGCATCGGAAATGCGCACGCCGTGATGCAATTCGTATTTTTCTTTGAGACCGCGCAGAATGGAAATCGCATCCTCGACCCCCGGCTCGTCGATAAACACCGGCTGGAAACGCCGCGCCAAGGCTGCGTCTTTCTCAACATGCTTTCGATATTCATCCAGCGTCGTCGCCCCAACGCAATGCAGCTCGCCGCGCGCCAAGGCCGGTTTCAGCAAGTTAGAGGCATCCATCGAGCCATCACTGGCCCCGGCACCGACCAGCGTGTGCATCTCATCGATGAACAAAATCACTTGCCCGTCCGCCTCGGTCACTTCCTGCAGCACCGCTTTCAAGCGCTCTTCAAACTCACCGCGAAATTTTGCACCGGCAATCAGCGCCCCCATATCCAGCGCCATCAGTTTTTTATTTTGCAGGCTTTCGGGCACATCACCGGCAATGATGCGCAAGGCCAGACCCTCGGCAATCGCCGTCTTACCGACCCCCGGCTCGCCAATCAGCACCGGATTGTTTTTGGTACGCCGCGACAGCACTTGCATGGTGCGACGAATTTCTTCGTCGCGACCGATAACCGGATCGAGCTTGCCGCTTTGCGCATCCTCGGTCAGGTCGCGGGCATATTTGCCCAATGCGTCATAGCCTTCTTCGGCGCTGGAGGATTGCGCCGTGCGCCCCTGCCGCAAATTATCAATCGCCGCTTCCAAAGCCGCCGCCGTCACACCGGCTTCGGCAAACGCATTGGCGAGCGCGCATTTTCCGTCCAGCATAGCGAGCAGCAGCATTTCTTGGGTAACGTAGGCGTCGCCGCGCGCTTGGGCTTTTTTCTCAGCCAAAGCCAACAGCTTGGCGGTGTCGGGCGATAGGGTAAGCTGCGCCGTCGCGCCGCTTTGCGTCGCCATTTTAGACAGCGCCTTGCCGATTGTTGTGCGTAAGGCGACCACATTGCCGCCCGCCGTTTCGATGAGGTTTTCTGCCAGGCCGTTTTCTTCTTTCAGCATTTCCGCCAGCACATGCTGCGGTTCCAGCCGCGTATGGCCGCGCAGCAGCGCTTCATTTTGCGCTGCTTGCAGGCATTGCTTTACCCGGTCGCTATAGGTGTCACCGTTCATGCGTCGTCTCCGCTTCTTATGCAGCTGATATGGGAATGGCGTTAGCCGAGCGCAAGACCCCAAGGCTTCTGGTGGCGTATTTTTGAGAGATTAGCGGCGATATCGTGTTCGCCATTGGCGCGCTGATGTTGTTGTGGTTTGTCGTGCGCCTACTCATTTTGCGGCGCGCATAAAACAAGACAAGAAGATGAGAGCGCCTATTCGGCGGTAGCGGTTTCGCCTTCAGCGCCGTCATCGGCGGCAGTTTCAGCGGGCACTTCACCAGCCGTTGCGGGGGCTGCATCATTGCCATTACCGGCTTTGGTGCCGCGCTTTTTCCCAAGCGGGCCACGACGGCGCGAATTGGACGGTTTTTTATCGCCTTCTTCACCATCATTATCAGCGTCATCATTATCGGCGGCGTCATTGCCGCGTACCAGCACCAGCGGCTCGCCGCCAAGCTCAGCATCAGCATCGGCATCGCCATTGCCATCGCCATTGCCATTGGTCATGCCATTGGTCATGCCATTGTCATCAACCAAAGCCTCGTCCGCAGCGCCATTTTCAGACACGCCGTTTTCGCTTTGGGCGGCGTCGTCACTTTTGACTTGCTGCTGCTGGAAGCTTTGCAAAATGCGGAAATAATGCTC
>JADHOK010000008.1 GCA_016779015.1 PS1 clade bacterium
AAAACCATTCGACATCGAAAGCCGGATTGGCAGTCGGTTTTCTGAATGGAACAATTTTACCGCCTTGGCCTTCCGGTTGAGGCGGTTTTTTGTCCTTACCTTTTGTGTCGACATACTGTTTCATTATCTAGCGTCCTCGGCTAACCTATTAACGCAAAATAATAATAAGCGGGTCAATAATATGATCTGCGACAAAAATGCGAGGGAAGACCGATGAGTAAATTTTGGAGATTATGGATCGACGTTTGGTGCGTCGGAATAATGGTGTTTGGCTTGACTTTAGCCGCTGCAGGCTTTGAGGGATATGAAAGCAGCGCCCGCATGCTGCTAAATCAACTCAATCCTCTAAACCAACCTGTTTTCAATCCAGTAGAGCGTTTTTCGATCGGCCTTATGGGGGCGGTAACACTGGGTTGGGGATTAACGCTGTTTTATTTTTTCCGCGCCGCAGAAGCCCGCAATATCGGCAATAAAATGTATCGAGAATTGATTGTCATCCTCGTCATATGGAACCTGCTTGATGGCTTTATCTCTTATAGCACCGGCTTCAGTTTGAATATCGCGTCCAACCTGGTCATCACATTGGGACTGCTGTTTCCGCTTATTTGGAACGGCAAGCTAACACCTTAGTCGCTGTTAAATGCGTTTAGGCATTTTGGGCATTGCGGATACGCGATTGCAACTCGGCATGCACTTGGGCCGTGAGCGGGAAGCGCAGCGCGATGATAATGGCGCCAATAAAGAATATGGCGGGCGCGATGGCATAAAGGACGCGCAACACCAACAAGTCGTCAAAAGCGTTTTCGGCCAGCAGTTTGGCATCGAAATTGGTGAAAGAAAGCGCCCAAATGGCCAAGAATGTGCCAAGCGCGGTTGAGATTTTCGCCGTCATGCTGGCAAAAGCAATATATGCGCCGGCGCGCGCTTTTCCGGTCTCGGCCGTTTCGACATCGATAACATCAGCCAATATGGCCAGCGGCAAGAATTGCAGACCGCCGAAACACGCCCCTTTAAAAATAAAGAAAATGACAAATGCCCAGTAATCATCGGCGGTCAGAAACATATTTATCGCCGAAATAATGGCCACGGTAATCAGCGTTCCGGCGAAGGCAACGTGTTTGCCGACTTTGCGCCCCAGCCATAGCCAGCCCGGCACGGCGGCAAGACCGGCAACGAAATAGATGAAATATAATGTGCCGACGCCGTCGGCTTGAATCACCGATTTCATGAAGAACAGCGACAACGCATTGCGAAACGCCTCGGCCAAGGTGACGATGAGCAACAGGCCGACGACCATACGCATCGGCTTATTGGCCCAGACTTTCTTCACACCGTCGATGAAAGGCGCTTTGGCTTCTTCGGCCGTTTCGGTGGGTGGCGTTTCTTTGACAAAGAGACATAAAAGAAGCACCGCAATCGGCGTCGAGATGCAAATTGCCAGCGCCATACCGCGCATGATGGAGGGCGTATCACCGGCGCCATATTGCTCGACGAGAAAAGGAATAAAGGCAGCGACCAGAAGCCCGATAAGAGTGAATTGCTCGCGCCACGCAGTGACACGGGCGCGCTGATGATAATCGGGCGATAGCTCGGCCCCCCACGCACCATAGGGCAAGCCCACCAAAGTGGTGCCGATATACATGCCGGCAATGCACACGAGCAGATAGACAGATCCCGCCCCCTGCATCGGCACGAATAGAAACCAGATAGAGACGCACAGCACCGGCACCCCGAGGATGATGAGCGGTCGGCGACGGCCAAGCGGCGTCCGCAAGCGGTCAGAAATCGTGCCGACCAGCGGGTCCGTTACCACATCAGATAATTTAGCGACCAATAGCATGGTGGCCACGGCGGCCAGCGAAACCCCGATTTCACCGGCGTAAAAAGCCGGCAACCAAATAGCAATAGGATAACCTACCAGCGCCAGCGGCAGGCCCAACATGCCGTAAATGGAAAGAGTTGTTTTTGATAGTGCCAAGGCGCCGCTCCCGAATGAGCAAGATTATGTCAGCGCGCCTAAGCCGCTTCAATCCCTATTTCGCGATTAGTGACGGGGGAACGATTCGTTAATCGCCGCAATTGTGCGAAGCATAGTTACGCAAAATGCTCACAAATTGTTATTTAATTTCAAAATTTGACTTTTTCACCCGGTTTAAGGTGGATTGGCTGATCAATCATGGATGAAAGCATCAGAGTTTAAGGGCTGCTCTACCTCATCCGAACCCTGCCTAAGGCACCGAAAAAATAATCTGAAGGAAATGGTGCGACCGAGAAGACTCGAACTTCCACGGGTGTTACCCCACAGCGACCTCAACGCTGCGCGTCTACCAATTCCGCCACGGTCGCACAAAAATTCCGAGGCAATGACCGACAGGCCATAATCCAAATATCGGCAGCACTGTTAGCTAGCAAAATAAGCGGCAGATAACAAGCAAGATACGGCGCGAAAACGGCTCTAAATGCCATCCCCATCGACATTCAAATGGATGCCGCATTCATCCTTATCGCTGTCGGCCCAGCGGCCGGAGCGATAGTCGCCGCCTTCCTCCACGCGGTCTGTGCATGGCATGCAGCCAATCGACAAATAGCCGTCTTTGACCAGCGGGTGACGCGGCAAATTATGAGTTTCAATATAGGCTTTCAGCGCATCGAGATCCCAATTGGCCAGCGGATTGATTTTATAGCGACCATCAGTGTCTTTTTCGATGATTTGCATTTGCGCCCGCGTGCCGGTTTGGAAACGTTTGCGGCCGGTAATCAGCGCATCAAAACCCTCAATGGCTCGCGCTTGCGGACGCACTTTTCGTAAATCGCAGCAGGCATCGGTATCGCGTTGCCACAGACCGCCCTTGGCATCTTCAGCTTCCAGCTCGCGCGGGTCAGGCCCGATGGCGCGTACATCCATCAGCCCCAGGCGCTCCTGCAATCGGTCGCGATAACGCAGCGTCTCGCCAAACAACTTGCCCGTGTTCAGCATGATGACCGGCAGGCGCGGGTCAATCTCGGAAATCATGTGCAGCAAAATGACCGACTCGGCCCCAAAAGAGGAGACGATGGTGATGCGATCAACAAATTGCTCTTCAATGGCGTGGCGCAGAATATCTTGCGCACTCATCCCCTCATAGAGCGCGTTCAAATCATCCAGCACCGGTTCTTCGTTCTTGTGTAGTACTGCCGTGCTCATGCCAGCCAGCCTTTCTCATCGATGACCTGATTGGACCGTTCGATAAGAGTTTTGAAATCGGCCCCCTCGGCGCGCCAGCCATCGCGGAGCGCCGATAATTCGTCGAGGCGCGCCGCCCAGCTTTCAGGATATTGCTCTTCAAGTTTACGCTTGAGACGCAACGCCAACCCCGGCGACTTGCCACCCGTAGAGGCGGTTAACAACATATCGCCGCGCCGCACAATGGCGGGTACATGGAAATCGCAAAGCGGTTTGACGTCCTCGACATTGACCAAGGTTTTGACGGCGCGCGCGGCGGCGGTAAAGCGCTCTTCCAGCTCCGCATCCACATTGGCGACATAGATAATATGGCACGCCGCCAACTCGTCCTGCGTCGGCCATGCTTCAATCAGTCGGTCGCCGGCCAGCGCGCGCATATCAGAGCTCGCAGTCTCGGCATAGACACGCACATAGCGCGCGCCTGCAGCATCCAGCATTTGCAGGCGGCGACACGCTTGCGGCCCCGCGCCGATAACGGCAATGGTCAATTCGCTTACGTCGACAACAATCGGTAGCATGTCCTACTCTCCTTCAATCCTATATGGGGGATTTGAACCTATTTATCAATATTTTTATGTGATTAAATATGTTCTACATCTAAAATTGGTTTATTGGCCTGCAATTTAGGTGATATGACTAGCCCATGAAACAGATGCCGGAAACGATTTTCAGCGATATGCCGGTCGCTTATCCCGACGCTGTGGCTTTTATGGAGCAGCGCGTCGCCGATATTCATGCCGAAACAGCCCCCGAATGCCTATGGTTTTTGGAGCATCCGCCGCTTTACACCGGCGGCACCAGCGCCAAGCCGCAAGACTTGCTGCAAAAAGACCGATTTCCGGTGTTTGAGAGTAAACGCGGCGGCGAATATACCTATCATGGGCCGGGGCAACGCGTGGTTTATCTGATGCTCGATTTAAGAAAACGCGGCCGCGATGTGCGCTGTTTTGTGCGCCAAGCCGAGAACTGGGTGATTCAAACCCTCGATGATTTCAATATCAAAGCGCATATCACCCCCGGCCGTGTCGGCGTTTGGGTGCCGCGCCCCGATAAGAGCGCGGAGCGCGAGGATAAAATTGCCGCCATCGGTATGCGCATTCGGCGTTGGATAAGTTTCCACGGCATCTCGATAAATGTCGAGCCGGAGCTTGAGCATTTCAGCGGCATTGTGCCGTGTGGCATTGCCGACCAAGGCGTCACCAGCATGGTCGATTTGGGTTATCCGGTCGCCATGGCCGAGCTTGATAAGGCCCTGCTTGATAATTTCGCCGACTGTTTTCCTGATTAGCCCCTAAGCGGCTATTCGAACTCGACCATAACGTCGTCGACCGCCAGCTTGTCACCGGCGGCGCAGAGAACTTTTTTCACTGTCAGGTCTTTTTCGGCGCGCAGAATGTTTTCCATTTTCATCGCCTCGACCACCGCCAGCGGCTCGCCGGCTTTCACCGCCTGGCCTTCTTCAACGGCGACCGAAACAACCACGCCGGGCATCGGGCAAACAAGCTCTTTATCGCTGCTGCCATCGGCTTTCTCCGGCATATAGGCCATGACCTGTTGCGCCGCCAAACGGCGAACACAGACTTTTACCGCCGCGCCGCGTCCGGTCAGCGTATAACCCTCTGCGTGACGATCGACCGTCAGGCTTATCTGCTTGCCATTGACCGCGCCGAAGAAAAACAAGTCACCGGGCAGCCATTCGCTTTCGACTTCAATATCGACGCCGTTAAGCACCACGCCTTGCGCTGACTTGCTGGCGGTAAACACCAAATCACCGATTTGCACAGCCTGTTCAACATCCGGCGTATACTGGTGACCGTCGAGCACTTGGCTGCTCTCCGTAGCGCGCATTTGCGCCATTTGCGTCATGGAAAAACCGATAACCGCAAGCTCCTCAATGCGCTTACTGTCCATCGGCGCGCCGTCAAAACCTTCGGGATATTCTTCATCGATAAACGCCGTGGTGAGCGCCCCATCGCGGAAACGCTGGTGCTGCATAATGGCACTGCAAAAATCAATATTATGGCGAATGCCATCAATGCGGAAATTATCCAATGCATCGGCCATCGCATCAGTGGCGGCCAATCGGTCGGGGCCATGCGTCACCAACTTGGCAATCATCGGGTCATAGAATAGAGAAATCTCCCCGCCCTCATAAACGCCGGTGTCGTTGCGCACGGTTATGCCATCGACCACTTGCTCAATCGGCGGGCGATAGCGCGACAGCCGACCGGTCGAGGGCAAGAAACCACGATACGGGTCTTCGGCATAAATCCGGCTTTCAATCGCCCAGCCGTTCAGCTTCACATCTTTTTGTTTGAGGCTGAGTTTCTCGCCGGCGGCGACTTTAATCATCTCTTCGACAAGGTCGATACCGGTGATCAGCTCGGTCACCGGATGCTCGACCTGCAGCCGCGTATTCATTTCGAGAAAATAGAAATTCTTGTCGCCATCGACAATGAACTCAACCGTGCCGGCCGAGCAATAATCCACCGCCTTGGCCAATGCGACGGATTGCTCGCCCATGGCTTTGCGCGTCTTCTCATCGAGGAACGGGCTCGGCGCTTCTTCAATGACTTTCTGATTGCGACGCTGAATGGAACATTCGCGCTCGCCCAGATAAAGCACATTGCCGTGCTTATCACCGAGGATTTGAATTTCAATATGGCGGGGTTGGGTGACGAATTTCTCGATGAAAATACGGTCATCGCCGAAGCTCGCCGCCGCTTCATTTTTCGACGACTGAAAACCTTCGCGGGCTTCGTCATCATTCCACGCAATGCGCATGCCCTTACCACCGCCACCGGCCGAGGCTTTAATCATCACCGGATAGCCGATTTCATTGGCAATTTTTATCGCCTCATCGGCGTCTTCAATCAGCCCCATATGGCCGGGAACGGTGGAGACACCGGCTTCGGCGGCCAGTTTTTTTGAGGTGATTTTATCGCCCATGGCTTCAATGGCACCGGCGGGCGGGCCGATAAAAGCGACACCGGCTTTGTCCAGCGCTTCGGCGAAAGCTTTATTTTCCGACAAAAAGCCATAGCCCGGGTGCACCGCTTGTGCGCCAGTTTGTTTGATGGCGTCGAGGATTTTATCAATGACCAGATAGCTTTCCGCCGCCGGAGCGCCGCCAATATGCACCGCCTCATCGGCCTCGCGCACATGCAGCGCCAGCGCGTCGGCATCGGAATAAACGGCGACCGTTTTTATACCCATGGCGCGGGCCGATTTAATCACCCGACAGGCGATTTCGCCGCGATTTGCTATCAGAATTTTATCAAACATATCCATACCTTAGAGCGGAATATTATCGTGTTTTTTCCATGGGTTATCGAGCTGCTTGGAAGCCAATAGCGCCAGCGCGCGCGCCACGCGACGGCGCGTATTATGCGGCTGGATAACCTCATCAATATAGCCGCGCTCGGCAGCCACAAACGGGTTCAAGAAACGCTCTTCATATTCTTCCGTGTGCTGGGCAATTTCTTCCTCGCTGGAATTGCGGAAGATGATTTCCACCGCGCCCTTGGCCCCCATCACCGCAATTTCGGCGGTTGGCCAGGCATAGTTGAAATCGCCGCGCAAATGTTTTGACGCCATCACATCATACGCGCCGCCATAGGCTTTGCGCGTGATGATGGTGACTTTCGGCACGGTCGCTTCGGCATAGGCAAACAGCAGCTTGGCCCCGTGTTTGATTAGTCCGCCATATTCCTGCGCCGTGCCCGGCAGGAAGCCCGGCACATCGACAAAAGTAACAATCGGCACGTCAAAAGCATCGCAAAAACGCACAAAGCGCGCCGCTTTGCGGCTGGCATCGCTATCCAACACGCCGGCCAAAGTCATTGGCTGGTTGGCGACAAAGCCCACTGTCTTGCCTTCCATGCGGCCAAAGCCGGTGATGACGTTTTTGGCGAAGTCTTGCTGAATTTCAAAAAAATCACCCTCATCGACAACTTTCGTCACCAGCTCCATCATGTCATAGGGCATGTTCGGATTGTCGGGGATGAGTGTGTCGAGTGAATGCTCGACGCGGTCGCGCACATCATAGGTCGGGCGCTCAGGCACGCCGGTGCGGTTCGATAGCGGCAGAAAATCGATCAGGCGGCGCAGCTCGGTCAGCGCTTCCACATCATTGTCATAAGCCCCATCGGCGACCGAGGATTTGGTCGTATGCACTTTCGCCCCGCCCAGTTCCTCGGCGGTGACTTCTTCATTGGTCACGGTCTTCACCACGTCGGGGCCGGTGACAAACATGTAAGAGGTGTTGCGCACCATGAAGATGAAATCGGTCAGTGCCGGCGAATAGACATCGCCACCGGCGCACGGCCCCATAATCATGGTGATTTGCGGTATCACGCCGGACGCAAGCGTATTTCGCTGAAACACCTCGGCATAGCCGCCCAGCGCGTCAACGCCTTCTTGAATGCGCGCGCCACCGGCGTCCAGAATACCGATAATCGGCACGCCATTGCGCAGCGCCATATCCTGCACTTTGTTGATTTTCTTCGAATGGGCTCGCGACAGCGAACCGCCGAATACGGTGAAATCTTTGGCGAACACATAAATTGGACGGCCGTTGACCGTGCCCCAGCCGGTGACCACGCCATCACCGGGGATTTTGCGCTCTTCCATGCCGAATTCGAGGCAATCATGCTCCACGAACATATCGATTTCTTCGAAACTATCGGGGTCGAGCAGCAAATCGAGCCGCTCGCGCGCCGTCAACTTGCCACGCGCGTGCTGCGCTTCAATTCGCTTCTCGCCGCCACCCAGACGGGCGACGCGGCGGCGCTGTTCGAGCTCTTCGACAATATCTCGCACGTTTATACCTCCCAACGTGGCTATAGCGCAGATAAATACCCTGCTACGGTAGCTATTTCCAGTTCTATCTTATCCAGTCGCGCTTGCGCCTCGGCGTCAACGCCCCACTCCTCCATCTGGTGCAAATCGTCCAGAAAGCCCAATTCATACGCCTGGCGCGGCGTGATATGCGCCTCGTCCAACGCCATAGGCAGTATGGCAGAGCCGAGCAGCGCCGCCAAATGCGCCAAACCGGTGAGGCGAAACGGCTCGTCCCCTGCCGCCGTGATAAAGCGCTGCCGATTGGCCTCGGGCTGCTGCACCGGCAAAATACCGGCCGTGACCGTCAGCGAAACATCGAAGCGCGATTTCGTCCAATCGAGCAACGGGTCCCAGTTTTCCGCTTGTTTTTGCACCAACGTGTCGGGATGCTCGGCGCGATAGCACAATAAATCCGACATAATATAGGCGGCGAAAGCTGCCGCCGTTTCGGCGGGCAATTCGGCAACGCGGTCATGCGCTGTCGAGACCAGTCGCATAATCGGCATGGCGTGCGGATTAATCTCGTCTTGCTGCGCCTGCCATTCATCCGCCGTCATTTGCGCCAGCTTGTGTGTCGGCAGGTGCAATGGTTTTTTGGCCGGCGATTTTAATTCATGCGCATCCAGCAATACGACAAAGCCGCTATCGCGCGCCTCAACGCGCACATCTTTATAAAAACGCTTGGCCATAACAGTCAGGTCACTCTAAGGCTGAAACGCCGCCAGCAGGTCGTCGAGTTGTTGCGGCGTTGCGGCGATGGCGTCGGCGCCGGAATCTTCCAATTCATCGATGGTCTGATATCCCCAACCGACACCAATGGCCTGTGTGCCGGCCGCTTTCGCCATCATAATATCGAAACTGGTATCGCCGACCATAAGCGTCTGTTCGGGCGCGGCTCCGGTTTCGGCCATGGCGTCGAGCATCAGATCAGGGTTGGGTTTGCCCGGCCCATCATCGGCGCTTTTCAGAACCTGAAAATAGCGCCTTATGTCATAGGCATCGACCACGCGCTCCAAACCACGGCGCGATTTCATGGTGATGATACCGAGCAGCGTCTCATCCATACTGCCAAGTTTGGTAATCTGCTCGTGCATACCCTCAAACATCACTTGGCCGCGATCATCTTGCTGCACCAATTGCTGATAAGTCTCACGATACACGTCGAGCATATTGATAATCTGGTCATCGGTGGCTTGCGGTGCGTGTCGGCGCATGGCGACATCGACCGGCAGGCCGACGGCGTAAAGAATATCGCGCCGTTCGGGTGCCGTGAAGTCGTGCGAGCTGAGCGCCGCTTCGGTCGCCGTGATGATGGTTTGCTGGCTATCAACCAGCGTCCCGTCACAATCAAAGACAATCAGTCTCATCCATCAAGCCTCATCAAACCCAATATCGCCATCTTCCATATCGAAATTCAGCATCTCCCACGTCTCGGCCATATGGTCAGCCAGCGGTGCGCGACAGCTCAGCTCACCGCCCGAGGGATGCCGCATCTTAATCAATCGGGCGTGTAAGTGAAGTTTTTTCGGCAGAATTCCGCCATATTCTTCGTTTTCCGTATCAACACGATATTTGCCATCGCCGACCAGTGGATGACCGATAGCGGCGGCGTGGGCGCGTATTTGATGCGTGCGTCCGGTAATCGGGCGGAAGGCCAGCCAGCTAAAACGCTGCCCAACCCGGGCGATTTCCATATAGTCCGTCTGCGCTTTCATCGCATCGGGATCGCCTTTCTCGACCGGCCTTACCCGCTCACCGCCATCGGCAGCAGCGCGCTTGGCCAACGGCACCATAATGTGTCCGCGCGGCGGCCGAGGTACCCCATACACCAAAGCCCAATAAATTTTTTCGGTCTCGCGATCGGCAAATTGACGGGTTAGAAATTGTGCCGCTTTGCGGTGGCGCGCCAGCAGCAACACACCCGATGTATCGCGGTCGAGGCGATGCACCAGACGTGGTGGCTCGGCGGCATCAAATTGCAGGGCCGGCAAAGCCGCATCGATATGAGTGGTCGTCTTACTGCCCCCCTGCACCGCCAGACCGGATGGCTTATTCAGCACAATCACGTCTTTGTCTTTGTGCAAAATGGCGTCGCGCAAGCGCTCAACAACAGCATCCGAGACGCTGACCGGACGCTCTGATTTGGCCGCGCCTTGTGGCGGCACTTCGGGCGGCACACGAACCGTGTGCCCTTTGGCGACACGTTCGGCCGCTTTGACCCGCTTGCCGTCGAGCCGCACCAATCCACGGCGCAACAGTTTTTCGAGACGCCCTTGCGTCAGCGCCGGGAAATGTTTGCGAAACCAACGGTCGAGGCGCAGGCCATCATCTTCGGCTTTGACTTTAATCTGGCGCACACCGGCCATCAGCCGGCCCTCAGTGCCATGAAGCCGAGAATGAAAGCCGCCACACCGCCAAACAGCGAGCCGCCGAGATAAAGCGCCATGGCGGCCATATCGCGCTTCTCAATGAGCTGGAACAGATCCATTGAGAAAGTCGAGAATGTCGTGAAACCGCCCAATATGCCGACGGCGAGAAACAGTCGCAGCGCTTCATTGGGTGTGCTTTGCCGCGACAGCCAGCCAATCATCACCCCCATGAGTAGCGAGCCAAAAATATTGACGCTCAGCGTCGCCCACGGAAAGCCGGAAGTGGTTTTGAGCAATAATCCGGTGGCATAACGCGCGACCGCGCCCAGCGCGCCGCCGAAAGCTACCCAAATTATGGCCTGACCACTCATCATCACTCCTTGGCGTCAATCTAGCATAAAAAAAGGCACGAAAACGGGTGTTTCCGTGCCTTATTGAATTGGGGGGTCGCCTTAAGCGGTGGCAGCGGCGGCGACGGCTTCGCCTTCATCATCCACTTCAACCGGGCCGGAATCTTGGCCTTTGGCTTCCGTATCGCGGTCAACGAATTCGATGACCGCCATCGGTGCGCTGTCGCCAAACCGGAAACCGGCTTTCAGCACCCGCGTATAGCCGCCCTCGCGGGTGGCGTAGCGCTCGGCCAGCGTGTCGAACAGCTTGGCAGCATATTTCTCTTCCGGCAGTTGCGCATAGGCGCGACGGCGCGCCGCCAAATCGCCTTTTTTGCCCAACGTCACCAGTTTTTCAACAAACGGGCGCAGCTCTTTGGCTTTCGGCAAAGTGGTGACAATCTGCTCGTGCTTAATCAGCGCGACAGCCAAATTGCCAAGCATCGCCTTGCGGTGGCTGCTGGTTCTGTTCAGTTTGCGTCCTGCTTTTGCGTGGCGCATAACGGCACTCCTCTAAGCCTTTTAGGCCTTAAAAATTCTCTTCGAACTTCCTGGCAAGCTCTTCAATGTTTTCCGGCGGCCAGTTCGGCACATCCATTCCAAGGTGCAGACCCATTTCGCCCAGCACTTCTTTGATTTCGTTCAGCGATTTGCGACCAAAATTCGGCGTCCGCAGCATCTCGCCTTCCGACTTCTGAATCAGGTCGCCAATATAAACAATATTGTCGTTCTTCAGGCAGTTGGCCGAACGCACAGACAATTCCAGCTCGTCGACTTTTTTCAACAGCGCGGCAGAGAAACCGGTTTCCTCAATCGCCGAGGTGTCGTCCACTTGAACTTCGGGCTCCTCGAAATTGATGAAGCTCTGCAGTTGGTCTTGCAGAATACGGGCCGACAGCGCCAACGCATCTTCCGGCGTCACTGTGCCATTGGTCTCAATATCCATGGTCAGTTTGTCGTAATCGAGCACTTGGCCTTCGCGCGTATTCTCAACATTGTAAGAGACGCGGCGCACCGGGCTGTAAAGACTATCGACCGGAATCATGCCGATGGGCGAATCTTCGGGACGATTTTTCTCAGCCGGCACATAACCGGCACCGGTATTGATGGTAAATTCGAAACGCACTTCAGCGCCATCATCCAATGTGCACAGCACCAAATCCGGATTGTGAATGGTCACATTGGCATTTTCTTCAATGTCACCGGCGGTAACAACGCCCGGGCCTTTTTTGCTCAGCGTCAGACGCTTGGGGCCTTCGGCATCCATAGACAGCGCCATTTTCTTGATGTTCAGCACCACATCGGTGACGTCTTCGCGCACACCGGCAATGGAGGAGAACTCATGCAGCACGCCGTCGATTTGAACGGCGGTGACCGCCGCGCCTTGTATCGACGACAGCAGCACACGGCGCAGCGCATTACCCAAAGTCAGACCGAAGCCGCGCTCCAGCGGTTCAGCGACAATGCGCGCTTCGCGCAGCTCGTCATGGCCGGGGATAATATCCAGCTTGGTGGGTTTAATCAGTTCGTGCCAGTTTTTTTGGATCACAGTGTCACCTCTTCAATCAGTTATCGCTAATGGTGCGCCGTCAGGCTCAACCGCTTCAGACGCGCCTTAAACGCGGCGTCGCTTGGGCGGGCGGCAACCATTATGCGGAATCGGAGTTACATCACAGATCGATGTGATGGTAAAACCGGCGGCTTGTAGAGCGCGCAAAGCGCTCTCGCGACCCGAACCGGGACCGCGAACATTGACTTCCAGCGTTTTCACGCCGTGCTCCATGGCCTTGCGACCTGCATCCTCGGCCGCAACCTGCGCGGCATAGGGTGTCGATTTGCGCGAGCCCTTAAAGCCCATAGAGCCGGCCGAAGACCAGCTAATGGCATTGCCCTGTGCATCGGTAATGGTGATCAGCGTATTGTTGAAAGTCGAATTGACATGGGCCACGCCGGAGGTGATGTTTTTGCGCTCGCGGCGGCGGACTCGGGTATTTTCGTTTGCCATTTACTGTTTCCTCTCGCGCTACTGCTTCTTGCCGGCGATGGCTTTAGCCGGGCCTTTGCGCGTGCGTGCATTGGTGTGTGTACGTTGGCCGCGCACCGGCAGATTGCGACGGTGGCGCAAACCACGATAAATGCCCATATCGAGCAGACGTTTGATATTCATCGAGGTGTCGCGGCGCAAATCGCCTTCCACCATGTAATCCGCGTCGATTGTCTCGCGAATTTGAATAACATCGGCATCGCTCAATTCATTGACGCGACGTTCCGCCGGAATACCGACTTTTTCGCAAATTTCCTTCGCCTTGGTATCGCCAATCCCATGAATATAGGTCAGGGCAATCACCACGCGTTTGGCGGTCGGAATGTTAACACCAGCTATACGAGCCACTTGCTTCTCCTTTTCGCCGTCCCCGGCGCTGCTGAACCTTATAAAAAGCCAGCAATTCTGCGATTTTTACCGATTTTCGAGGTTCGCCTCTCGGAAGCGCGAATTATATGAATTTCGCCCCGCCAGTCAACTGCAAACCACCGCAAAACATTGTAAAACATTGTAAAACCGCGATTAAATCTCCTTCAACACAGCATTAATTTGCTGCGTCACCTCATCCATTTCCTGCATCCCATCCAGCGTCTTCAAAATGCCTTTCGAGGCATAAAATTCGGCCACCGGGGCAGTTTGTTCCTCATAAACACGCAGCCGGTGCTGCAATGCTTCTTCCGTATCGTCTTCGCGCGGGCCGTCCGCGCTTTCTTCGGCGCGCTTCAAAATGCGCCCGATCAGCACCTCAGGGTCAACCGCCAATTCGATAACCCCGTCCAGCGCGATTGCTTTTTCTACCAGCATGGCGTCCAGCGCTTTGGCTTGCGCGACATTGCGGGGAAAACCGTCAAGGATGAAACCGTTTTTGCAGTCATCTTCCTCAATTCGGTCAGAAATAATACTGACGACCACTTCATCGGGCACCAAATCGCCGCGCGCCATAATATCTTTGGCCTGTTTGCCGATATCGGTCTCCGCTGCCACGGCGGCGCGCAGCATATCACCGGTCGAAAGCTGACGAATATCGTAAGCGTCTTCGATGCGCTGCGCTTGCGTGCCTTTACCGGCACCGGGGGGGCCAAGAAAAACCAGTTTCATCGCCGTTTGCCCCCAAGCTTCGATTTCTTGATGAGACCTTCATATTGATGCGCGAACAAATGCCCCTGCACCTGCCCTACCGTGTCCATGGTCACATTGACGACGATGAGCAGCGACGTGCCGCCGAAATAAAACGGCACATTATAGGCATTGATGAGCATTTCCGGCAGCAGACAGACCGCCGTCAGATATAGCGCGCCGACAAGCGTCAGGCGGGTCAGCACATGGTCGATATATTCAGCCGTGCGCGCGCCCGGACGAATGCCTGGAATGAAGCCGCCATAGCGCTTCAGATTATCCGCCGTATCGTTCGGGTTGAAAACGATAGAGGTATAGAAGAAACAGAAAAAGATAATGCCCGCCGCGTAAAGCGCCATATAGGCCGGTTGGCCACGGCCCAACAGCGCCGCTACCGTGCCCAGCGCGCCGCCCGAAGCGTCGCCTGAGAAATTGGCCAGTGTGATCGGCATCAGCAGCAGCGAGGAAGCGAAAATCGGCGGAATAACACCGGCCGTATTGAGCTTGAGCGGCAGGTGCGAGTTATCGCCCTGCGCCATACCGGCTGCGGTTTGGCGTTTCGGGTATTGCACCAGAAGACGACGCTGCGCGCGCTCCATGAAAACGATGAAAGCGATGACCACGACGACCATAATAATCAGCGCCAGAATGATGAACGTTGAAAGCGCGCCTTGGCGTCCAAGCTCCAGCGTGCCGGCCAGTGCGCTCGGCAATTCAGCCACGATACCGGCGAAGATAATCAGTGAAATGCCATTGCCGACGCCGCGCGAGGTCACTTGCTCGCCCAGCCACATCAGGAATACCGTGCCACCTACGAGGGTGATAACGGCGCTGGCGCGGAAGAAGAAACCGGGCTCAACGACCACGCCCTGCGCGCCCTCAAGGCCGATGGCAATGCCATAGCCCTGCACCGCCGCGAGAAACACCGTGCCGTAGCGCGTATATTGGTTGATTTGCTTGCGACCCGACTCGCCTTCTTTCTTGAGCTGCTCAAGACGCGGCACCACTGAAGTCAGAAGCTGGATAACAATCGAGGCCGTGATATACGGCATGATGTTGAGGGCAAAAATCGCCATCCGCCCAACCGCGCCACCGGCGAACATGTTGAACATGCCGATAATGCCGGATTGCTGCTGGCTAAACACCGCCTGCAAAGCCTGCGGGTCGATGCCGGGCAGCGGAATATAAGTGCCGAGCCGATAGACCAAAAGCGCACCCAGCGTGAACCAGATGCGTTTTTTCAACTCATCAGCCGTGCGAAAGGCTGAGAAGCTGAGATTGGCAGCGAGCTGTTCGGCAGCTGAAGCCATGTATCGGTCTCCTGTCCGCTGCTATTCTTCGGTTGCTTCGTCGGAAGCGTCTTCTGCGGGGGTTTCCTCAGCAGGCGCTTCCTCAGCTTTTGGGGCTTTGGCTTTTTTCTCTTTGGTCGGCGCGGCTTCCTCTTTAGCAGGGGTCAGAATGCTGACCTTGCCGCCGAGTTTTCCGACTGCGTCTTGCGCCGCTTTCGACATGCCCGCGACCTCAAAGTCGAGCTTCTCTTTAAGCTCGCCTTTGGCCAAAATACGCACGCCATCCAACGCGCGGCGGATAATGCCCGCTTCAACCAGACTGGCAGCAGACACGGTGGCGCCGGATTTCAGATTACCGGCATCAACCGCAACCTGCAGACGGCCCAGATTGACCGCGTTCAACTTTTTCGGGTTGGGCACGTTAAAGCCGCGCTTCGGCAGGCGCATATGCAACGGCATTTGCCCGCCCTCAAAACCTTTAATGGCAACGCCCGAACGCGAGGTCTGACCTTTTACGCCGCGCCCTGCGGTTTTGCCTTTGCCCGAAGATGTACCGCGACCAACGCGCATACGCGCTTTGCGGGCACCGGGATTATCACTAAGTTCATTCAGTTTCATAACCGTTCTCCTCGTTGACTTAAGCGTCAACGACACGCACCAAGTGTGCGACTTTTTCAATCATACCGCGCACGGCCGGCGTATCTTCCAGCTCACGACGACGACCCGTCTTGGCAAGACCAAGGCCGACCAGCGTAGCGTGCTGGTCTTTCGGGCGACCGATAGAACTACCGGTCTGTTCGACAATAATCGTTTTCGCTTTCGCCATGATTGCTTCTCCTAGCTGGCCGCTTCGACTTCTGCATCGTCTTGCGCTTCGTCACGGCGACGCGAAATCAAATCACTGACTTTTTTGCCGCGGCGCGCGGCAACCGAGCGCGGGCTGCCTTGCTTTTTCAACGCAGCAAAAGTGGCGTGGATCATATTATAGGGGTTGGACGAGCCGACCGATTTGGCGACCACATCTTGCATACCCAAAACCTCGAACACGGCGCGCATCGGACCGCCGGCAATGATGCCGGTTCCGGGAGGCGCAGCGCGCAGTTCGACTTTACCGGCACCATGGCGACCGGCAATATCGTGGTGCAGCGTGCGGCCTTCGCGCAGCGGCACACGGATCATTTGCCGCTTGGCACTCTCCGTGGCTTTGCGGATGGCTTCCGGCACTTCGCGTGCCTTGCCATGACCAAAGCCAACCCGACCGCGCTGGTCGCCGATAACCACCAGAGCGGCAAAGCCGAAGCGACGGCCACCCTTCACAACTTTGGCGACGCGGTTAATGTGTACCAGACGATCGACGAATTCGCTATCGCGCTCTTCTCGATTTTCGTTTCTTGCCACGCTCTTTCTCCTCTTATCCGGTTAGAAGCTCAAACCGGCTTCGCGAGCTGCCTCGGCCAAAGCCTTGACGCGCCCGTGATAAATATAGCCGCCACGGTCAAAAATGACGTTTTCAACGCCCGCCTTTTTGGCCCGTTCAGCAATTTGCTTGCCGATAACACCGGCGGCTTCAACATTGCCTCCGCTTTTACCGGAAAAATCTTTTTCCTTGGTCGATGCCGAGGCCAAAGTGCGACCCGCTTCATCGTCAATGACCTGCGCGTAAATGTGTTTCGCCGAGCGGAACACAGACAGGCGCGGACGGCCATTAGCCACTTTGCGAAGCTGGCGGCGAACCCGCTGCCGACGACGCTCATCAGTAGAAATTTTTCCAACCATGACCAACCTCTATTTCTTCTTGCCTTCTTTGCGGAAGACATACTCGCCCTGATAATGCACGCCCTTGCCTTTATAAGGCTCCGGCGGACGGTAGCCGCGTATTTCCGATGCCACCTGACCGACTTTTTGTTTGTCGATACCGGAGACAAGAATCTCGGTTTGCGACGGGCACTCAACGTCAATGCCTTCGGGGACGGGGAAATCAATATCGTGGCTGAAGCCAAGCGATAATTTCAGCGTCTTACCCTGCATTTGCGCACGATAACCAACGCCTTTCAGTTCCAGCTTGCGCGAAAACCCTTCCGACACACCGGTGACAATATTTTGCACCATGGAGCGGCTGAGGCCCCAATGACTGCGCGCGCTTTGCGATTTATCGACCGACGAAACGGTCACGCCATCATCATTTTGCGCCACTTCCACCAAGTCAGACAGCTTTACCGCCAACTCGCCTTTAGGGCCTTTGGCGGCGACATTATGCCCGTTAAGGTTGATCTCAACCCCTTCCGGAACAGCGACAGGTCTTTTGCCAATACGAGACATTTTTCTATCCTTTCCGAGACACGCCTAGAAGACGCGGCACAGAATCTCCCCACCAACATTATTTTCACGAGCCGCATTATCCGACATCACGCCTTTGGGCGTAGAGATGATGGAAATGCCCAGACCATTGCGGATGACCGGCATGGTCTTAACCGACGAATAAACCCGGCGGCCCGGCTTGGACACGCGCTGGATTTCCCGGATAACCGGTTCGCCTTCGTAATATTTCAATTCGATTTGCAGTTCACCGGCACCATTATCGTTTGCCGATTCCGAATAGCCACGAATATAGCCTTCTTCCTGCAGCACATCGAGCACCCAACGGCGCAGTTTGGAAGCCGGGCTTACGACCGAGCTTTTGCCGCGCATTTGAGCGTTGCGGATGCGGGTCAGCATATCACCGAGAGGATCGTTCATAATCTTGCCCCCCTACCAGCTAGACTTGATCATGCCCGGCACCAGTCCTTTGGAGGACAGCTCGCGCAAGGCGATGCGGGACATGTTGAGTTTACGGTAATAGCCGCGCGGGCGACCGGTGACACCGCAACGATTGCGGATACGGGTCGGCGCCGAATTGCGCGGCAGTTTAGCCAATTCAAGACGCGCTTTGAAACGCTCTTCATTGGACAGCGACTGGTCTTTGGCCGTGGCCATCAACGCAGCGCGCTTGGCGGCGTATTTCTTCGCCATGCGCTTACGCTTATCGTTACGTTCTACAGCAGATTTTTTCGCCATATCTCTCTCCTCCGCCCTTAATCGTTGAACGGAAAGTTAAAGGCGCGCAGCAATTCACGGGCCTGATCATCATCTTTGGTGGTGGTGCAGACAATAATGTCCATCCCCCAAATCGTATCGACTTTGTCGTAATTGATTTCCGGAAACACAATGTGCTCTTTCAGACCCATGGCGAAATTGCCATTGCCGTCAAAACTTTTTGCGTTGAGACCCCGGAAGTCACGCACGCGCGGCAAAGCCACCGTGACCAGACGGTCGATAAATTCATACATGCGCGCGCCGCGCAAGGTCACCTTCACGCCAAGCGGCATGTCTTCGCGCACTTTAAAAGTGGCGATGGAGTTGCGCGCGCGGGTGATAACTGGCTTTTGACCGGCGATCGCCTGCAAGTCCTCAAATGCCGAGTTGATTTTCTTGGTGTCTTGCGTGGTTTCGCCGACCCCCATATTCAACACGACTTTCTCAAGCGCCGGAACCTGCATCGGGTTCTTCAGCTCGAACTTCTCAATCAGCGCACCGCGAATGCTGTCCTGATATTGCGTTTTCAGGCGCGGGATATAAGACGTATCAGCCATCAATCACTTCCCCCGAACGTTTGGCGATGCGCGACTTTGTGCCGTCATCATTGAGTTTGTAACCAATGCGGCTGGCTGACCCGTCTTTCGGGTCGGCAATTGCCAGATTGGAAATGTGGATTTTACCTTCGCGATTGATAATGCCGCCTTCGCTTTGCGCGGTCTGCTTCTGGTGACGTTTCACCATATTCACACCCTGCACAATGGCGCGGTTTTCACTCGGAAACACAGCCAGCACATCGCCGCTTTTGCCTTTATCGCGGCCGGTGGTGACAACCACCTTATCGCCTTTTTTGATTTTCAGCTTCACGGCCATTACAACACCTCCGGTGCCAGCGACACGATTTTCATGTGATTGGTCGAGCGCAACTCACGCGTCACCGGGCCAAAAATGCGGGTGCCGATAGGCTCGCCCGAATTATTGACCAACACAGCGGCGTTGCGGTCGAAGCGGATAATGCTGCCATCCTGACGGCGGATTTCTTTCGCCGTACGCACGATAACAGCGCGCATCACATCGCCTTTTTTCACACGGCCCCGCGGAATCGCTTCTTTGACCGAGACCACAATCGTGTCCCCGACCGAAGCGGTTTTGCGTTTGGAACCGCCAAGGACTTTGATGCACTGCACCCGGCGTGCGCCGCTATTATCGGCAACATCCAGATTGGTTTGCATCTGAATCATAATAAGACCTCTTACTCAGTAGCGCCGGAAATCACTTCCCAGCTCTTCAATTTGGAGATCGGACGGCACTCGCGAATGGACACAGTGTCGCCGACTTTCACAACATTATTCGCATCATGAGCGTGGTAACGCTTTGATTTACGAACGGTTTTCCTCATCACCGGATCGGTAAAGCGACGCTCGACAGAGACGATAACCGTCTTGTCGCCTTTATCGCTGACCACCGTGCCTTGCAATATACGTTTTGGCATCTTTCTTCCTCGTTCCGGCTACTGCGCGCCTTGCGCGGTTTTGAGACGCGCAATGGTGCGACGCACTTCCCGCATACGGGCGGTATTTTCAAGCTGGCCCGAGGCCTGCTGGAAGCGCAGATTAAGTTGCTCTTTTTTCAGCTTCAAAAGCTCATCATCGAGCTGGTCGGTTGTCATATCTTTAATTTCGGACATTTTCATGGCGATACCTATTGTCCTTCACCTGGGCGCGAGACGATGCGCGTGGCGACCGGCAATTTAGCGGCGGCCAATTTCAGCGCTTCGTGGGCGACATCGGCGGTTACACCATCGACCTCAAACATGATGCGGCCGGGTTTGACGCGGCAGGCCCAATATTCGGGCGAGCCTTTACCTTTACCCATCCGCACTTCGGTCGGTTTTTTCGAGACCGGCACATCAGGAAACACACGGATCCAAACACGACCGGCACGCTTCATGTGGCGGGTGATAACGCGACGCGCAGCTTCAATCTGGCGCGCTGTGATACGCTCCGGCGAGGTCGCCTTCAGACCATACGAGCCGAAAGTCAGCTTCGTGCCGCCTTTGGCATTGCCGTGTATACGACCCTTATGAGCCTTGCGGAATTTCGTTCGCTTCGGTTGCAACATGGTCTAGTTCTCCGTCGCTGCGTTTTGAGGACGCTGCGGGCGATTGCCCTGCTCGCCCTGTTCATCGCGGCGGTCACGGGCCATCGGGTCGTGCTCCATAATCTCGCCTTTGAATATCCAGATTTTGACACCGCAAATACCGTAAGCGGTCATCGCTTCGGCAACGCCGTAATCAATATCGGCGCGCAGCGTGTGCAGCGGCACACGGCCTTCGCGATACCATTCGGTACGGGCAATCTCAGCACCACCCAAACGGCCACAGCAATTAATACGAATGCCCAATGCGCCAAGCCGCATGGCCGATTGCACGGCGCGCTTCATGGCACGGCGGAAACCGACACGACGCTCAAGCTGTTGCGCGACGCTTTCAGCCACCAGCTGTGCATCGATTTCAGGCTTGCGCACTTCAACGATATTCAGCACCACTTCGCTATTGGTCATGGCGGCAATGCGCTGCTTCAGCTTTTCAATATCGGCACCTTTTTTGCCGATAATGACACCGGGGCGCGCCGAGTGAATGGTGACGCGGCATTTTTTATGCGGTCGCTCAATAACCACGCGCGAGACACCGGCCTGACGCAGGTCTTTGAACAGCATGGTGCGGATTTTCAAATCCTCATGCAGCAGATTGGCGTATTCGCCTTTCTCAGCATACCAGCGCGATTCCCAGGTGCGGTTGACGCCGAGGCGCATGCCAATCGGATTAACCTTCTGTCCCATTACGCTTTCTCCTCGACTTCGCGCACAACGATGGTGAGCTGGCTGAACGGTTTTAGAATGCGAGCGGCGCGGCCCTTGGCGCGGGCGCGGAAGCGCTTCATAACCAGATTTTTGCCGACATAGGCTTCTGAAACGATGAGGCTGTCAACGTCCAGATTGTGATTGTTCTCGGCATTGGCGATGGCGCTTTGCAGCACTTTCTTCACCTCACCGGAGACGCGGCGGCGCGAGAAAGTCAAATCATTCAATGCCTGCTCGGCTTTCTTGCCGCGAATAAGCTGCGCAACAAGATTGAGCTTTTGCGGGCTGGTGCGGATCATCCGACCGACCGCTTTGGCTTCGTTTTCCGGCAATTGCCGCTCTAGCGATGCTTTGCCCATGATTAACCTCTTTTCGCCTTCTTATCGGCTGTGTGTCCGTAATAGGTGCGGGACGGCGCAAACTCACCGAATTTATGCCCGACCATATCCTCAGTCACCGAAACCGGAATATGCTTTTGCCCGTTATGAACACCAAAAGTCAGACCGACAAATTGCGGCAGAATCGTCGAACGACGGCTCCAGATTTTAATGACTTCATTGGTGCGTCCGCTCTCGCGCACGGCCTCTGCTTTTTTAAGCAAATAACCGTCAACAAACGGACCTTTCCAGACTGAACGTGTCATCGTGCCAACACTCCTAACGTTTCTTCTTCAAATGGCGGCTGCGAAGAATATATTTGTCCGTCGCCTTGTTTGACCGCGTGCGGCGACCTTTGGTCGGCTTGCCCCACGGCGTCACCGGATGACGACCGCCTGAGGTTTTGCCCTCACCACCACCATGCGGGTGATCGACCGGGTTCATGGCCACACCGCGGACCGACGGGCGTTTGCCCAGCCAGCGGCTGCGACCGGCTTTCGCCAGTTTAATGTTTGATTGGTCAGGGTTCGACACGGCCCCAACAGTGGCCATGCAAGTGCCCAGCACCAGACGCTGCTCGCCCGATGTAAGGCGGATAATCGCATAACCCGCATCACGACCGACCAGCTGTGCAAATGTACCGGCGGAACGCGCGATTTGCGCACCCTTGCCCGGCTTCAACTCGATATTGTGAATAATCGTGCCGATAGGAATGGACTTCAGCGGCATCGCATTGCCCGGCTTCACATCAACGCTTTCACCGGAAATCACCTTATCGCCGGCGGCCAGACGCTGCGGCGCAATAATATACGCCTGCTCGCCGTCGGTATAAGTGATGAGCGCGATAAACGCCGAACGGTTAGGATCATATTCCAGACGCTCGACCGTCGCTTCCATATCAAACTTGCGGCGCTTGAAATCGATAATGCGATAGCTGCGCTTGTGCCCGCCACCACGACGGCGCGCGGTAATGCGACCGGTATTATTACGGCCACCCGATTTCGTCAGACCCTCGGTCAGTTTCTTAACCGGCTTGCCGCTATACAGCGCCGCACGGTCGACCTGAATGAGGCCACGTTGGCCCGGGGTCGTCGGTTTATATGTCTTCAATGCCATAAGTTTGCCCCTTTTACAGACCCGTCGTCACATCAATGCTGTGACCGTCTTCGAGCGTCACGATGGCTTTCTTTTCATCGTTCTGCTTGCCGGCGACACCACGGAAACGCTTGGCTTTGCCTTTGCGCACCAGCGTGTTGACGGCTTTCACTTTGACATCAAACAGCGCCTCGACAGCCTCTTTGATGATGGTTTTATTGGCATCCGGCGCGACTTTGAAAACAACCTGATTGTTCTCTGAGGCAATCGTCGATTTCTCGGTGATTACCGGCTTGCGGATGACGTCGTAATACACTTCGCGGCTCATTTGAAACGCTCCTTCAGGCTATCAAGAGCCGCTTTGGTCAGCACCAGCTTTTCGCGGCGCAGAATGTCATAGACGTTAATGCCTTGCGCCGGCAGCACATCGATATGCGCAATATTGCGCGCGGCGCGGGCGAAATTGGTATCGACCTCCGCGCCATCGATAACCAGAGCGTTATCAATACCCAGCTTGCCGAGTTGCTTTTTGAGGCCAGCCGTCTTGCCGTCTTTCGACTTGGCATCGGCCAGCACCACCAAAGATTCATCGGCCTGCTTGCTCGACAGCGCCATTTTCAGCGCCAAGGCGCGAACTTTTTTCGGCAAGTCGGTAGCATGGCTGCGGACAACCGGCCCATGCGCGCGACCACCACCAATAAAGATGTTGGATTTACGGTTACCGTGACGCGCACCGCCTGAGCCTTTTTGACGACCGAATTTCTTGGTCGTGCCGGTGATTTCACCGCGCTGCTTGGTTTTGTGCGTACCGGCCTGACGTTTGGCGAGCTGGTAAGTCACCATGCGCTGCAGAATATCAGCACGCGGTTCGACACCGAATACAGCCTTGTCGAGTGTGACCTCGCCGTCGGCTTTCGCATCAAGCGTTTGAACTTGCGCTTTCATTATTCGCCATCCTTCTTATCTTCGTCTGCTTCTTCAGCAGCAGCCTCTTCAGCCGGAGCTTCCTCAGCAGAAACTTCATCAGCAGCCTCTTCGGTAGAAACTTCGTCAGCAGCGGCGGCGTCAACCACATCTTCGGCCACCTCTTCGGCCACTGCTTCCGTTACTTCCTCAGCCGGAGCCTCCTCGGTAGCTTCATCTTCAACCGGCGCCTCATCGGCCACCAGACCGGCCGGATAAGGCAGGTCGTCGGGCAACGGGCGCTTAATCGCGTCGCGCAGCAACACCCAACCGCCTTTGGCCCCTGGCACCGCGCCTTTGACCATGACAAGGCCGCGCGTTGTGTCGGTTTTCACCACTTCAAGGTTTTGAATGGTGACGCGGCTATCGCCCATATGACCGGCCATTTTCTTGCCTTTAAAGACTTTGCCCGGGTCCTGACACTGACCGGTCGAACCGTGCGAGCGGTGCGAGATTGACACACCGTGCGAGGCGCGCAAGCCGCCGAAATTGTGCCGCTTCATGGCACCGGCAAAACCTTTACCGATTGAAACACCGGTCGCATCAACTTTTTGGCCTTCAATGAAATGCGACGCCGACAACTCGGCCCCAACATCAATCATATTATCGGCGCTGACGCGGAATTCAGCCACGCGGCGCTTCGGCTCCACTTTGGCTTTGGCGAAATGGCCGCGCATGGCGCTGCTGGTGCGCTTAACCTTGGCGAAACCCGAGCCGAGTTGGACGGCTGAATAGCCGTCTTTCTCTTCGGTCCGTTGGGCAACAACCTGGCACTTGTCGAGTTTCAGCACAGTGACGGGCACATGTTTACCGGCTTCGGTAAACAGGCGTGTCATGCCGACTTTCTGAACGATCAATCCGGAACGCATGGGTAACGCCTCCTAATTCCTTACAGCTTGATTTGAACGTCGACGCCCGCGGGCAGGTCGAGTTTCATCAAGGCATCAACGGTTTGCGGGGTTGGGTCGACAATGTCGAGCAGTCGCTTATGCGTACGCATTTCGAACTGATCGCGACTTTTCTTGTCGATATGCGGTCCGCGCAGAACCGTATATTTCTCAATATGTGTCGGAAGCGGAATGGGTCCGCGCACATCCGCGCCGGTGCGTTTAGCCGTGTTCAAAATCTCACGTGCCGAATTATCGAGCACGCGATGGTCAAACGCTTTCAGGCGGATACGAATGTTTTGTGACTGTGCCATTTTCTAGTCCGTTTCCATTAAAAGAGGCGCGCTCCCTTTTTTCCGAAGAAGAGCGCGCCCAAAAGTCCTACTCAATAATAGCCGCGACGACGCCGGCGCCGACGGTGCGTCCGCCTTCACGGATAGCGAAGCGCAGCTTCTCTTCCATGGCGACCGGCACAATCAGTTCCACTTCCATCTCGACATTATCGCCCGGCATTACCATTTCCGTACCCGATGGCAGCGAGACAACGCCCG
>JADHOK010000090.1 GCA_016779015.1 PS1 clade bacterium
CATATCGGCCACGTTTGGGTGGTCGCGCAAGCTGTCGTGCAACTGCTCGCGCCCGACATCGACGGCATAAACAAAAGCCGCGTCGCGCTGCAGCAATACATCGGTAAAGCCGCCGGTCGAAGCCCCGATATCGGCGAACACGCCATTGGCGACACGATAGTCGAAACGCGTCAAACCCGCCGCCAGCTTCAGTCCGCCGCGCGAGACATAGCCATGCGCCGCTTCGGCGGTGATGGTGTCATCGGCGGCCACCGTCATCGCCGCTTTGGTCGCGGTGACGCCATTGACCCGCACCAGACCGGCCTTAATGGCGGCGGCAGCACGGGCGCGGCTTTCAAACAAAGAAAGAGAAACAAGCTGCTGGTCGAGACGCGTCTTCGACAAGCTTTAAGCACCCGCTTTGGGCGCAACCACCTCGATTTGCGCGCCGTCAGCACCCAGCAATGCGCGCACGGTCTCGATAATTTGCGCCGCATTGAGACCCGCCACATCATACATGGCGTCCGGCTTGTCCTGGTCGATATAGATATCGGGCAGCACCAGCGCGCGGCATTTGAGGCCGCTTTCCAGCGCCCCGTTATGCGCCAGCATATGCATCACATGACTGCCGAAGCCGCCAATCGCGCCCTCTTCCAACGTCAGCAGGATTTCGTGTTCGCGGGCCAGACGCAAAATAAGCGCCTCATCGAGCGGCTTCATAAAGCGCGCATCGACAACGCTGGAGCGAAAGCCTTGCGCGTCGAGCTGGTCGGCCGCCAGTTGCGCCTCGGCCAGACGGGTGCCGTAACTGAGCAAGCAAACCCGCCCACCTTCGCGCAGCACACGGCCTTTACCGATCTCCAGCACCTCGCCGCGCTGTGGCAGCGCAACGCCTGTCCCCTCGCCGCGCGGATAGCGCAAAGCCGTCGGGTGTTCGCTAAAGGCCACTTGCGTCGCCACCATATGTTTCAGCTCAGCCTCATCGGCCGCCGCCATCATCACCATATTGGGCAGCGTGCCGAGATAGGCATTGTCAAAAGCGCCCGCATGGGTTGGGCCATCGGCACCCACCAAACCGGCGCGGTCAATAGCGAAACGCACCGGCAGATTTTGCACCGCCACATCATGCACCACTTGGTCATAAGCGCGCTGCAGAAAGGTCGAATATATCGCTGCGAAAGGTTTGAAACCTTCGCTCGCCAGACCGGCCGCAAACGTCACAGCATGCTGCTCGGCAATGCCGACATCGAAACACCTGTCGGGATAGGCGGCGGCGAATTTATCGAGGCCGGTGCCCGACGGCATGGCCGCGGTAATAGCAACGATTTTGTCATCGCGCGACGCTTCATCTATCAACGCCTCGGCGAAGACGCCGGTATAGCTGGGCGCTGACGGCGTCGCTTTCACTTGCTCGCCGGTGACCACATTGAATTTTGAGACGCCGTGATATTTATCGTCCGAAGCCTCGGCCGGGGCGTAACCATGGCCTTTTTTGGTCACCACATGCACTAGCACCGGCCCGTTTTGCATGTTTTTGACGTTCTCCAATACCGGTAGCAAATGGTCGAGATTATGCCCGTCAATCGGCCCGACATAATAAAAGCCCATCTCCTCAAACAGCGTGCCGCCGGTCATGAAACCGCGCGTATATTCTTCCATTTGCCGCGCTTTTTCTTGCAGGCTGTCGGGCAGATGGCGGCTCAAATCCTTCAATAGGCGGCGGAAAGAGCGATAGGTTTTGCCGGACAAAATGCGCGCCAGATAAGCGCTCATCGCGCCAACAGGCGGCGCAATCGACATATCATTATCGTTCAGAATAACCACCATGCGGCTATCCATGGCACCGGCATTATTCATCGCTTCAAAAGCCATGCCGGCGCTCATCGCGCCATCGCCGATAACCGCGACAACATTATTGTCGGGGCCCGTATTGTTTTTCAGGTTCAAATCGCGCGCCGCCGCCATACCAAGACCCGCCGAGATGGAGGTCGAGCTATGGCCGGCACCGAACGGGTCATAGTCGCTTTCGGCGCGTTTGGTGAAACCGGACAAGCCGCCACCGGCGCGCAGCGTGCGGATGCGGTCGCGCCGCTCGGTGATGATTTTATGCGGATAGGCCTGATGACCGACATCCCAAACCAATCGGTCGGTCGGCGTATCGAAAACATAATGCAGCGCCACGGTCAGCTCGACAACGCCCAGACCGGCACCCAAATGGCCGCCCGTCACCGACACGGCGTCAATCATCTCATCGCGCAATTCATCCGCCAATTGGCGCAAGTCACTCTTCGCCAGCTGACGCAGGTCAGCCGGGCGCGCAATGCGATCCAAAAGCGGTGTTTTCGTCTCAGCCATGACGGTTCCTTTACTGCGCCTTTATGTATCAGCTATGCCGCGCAATCACAAATTCGGCAGCTTGTCGCAGGCTATCGGCAGCAGGGCCGAAAATTGCCAAATGGGCAATCGCCTGCTCAACCAACAGACCGGCTTGGTCGCGCGCCCGCTCGGCCCCCAACAGAGACGCGAAAGTGACTTTGCCTTGACCGGCATCCTTGCCCGCCGTCTTGCCCAAATCAGCGCTTGCCGCATCGACATCGAGCACATCATCGGCGATTTGAAAAGCTAGCCCGATATCATGCGCATAGCCGGTCAGTGCGTGGCGTTGCGCCTCATCGGCAGCGCCCAAAATAGCCCCCGCCTCAACCGCGAAAGAGATGAGCGCGCCGGTTTTCATTTTTTGTAACCGCGTCAGACCCCCGGCATCCAAATCGAGCGTCGGCGATTGCAAGTCGATCATCTGCCCGCCCACCATGCCGTGCATACCCGCCGCGCGCGCCAGCGTCGTCACCAGTTCCAGCCTTTTGCTCAAATCCTTGTGCGTCGCCTCATCGGCCAATATCTCAAACGCCAGCGTCAGCAATGCGTCGCCGGCTAAAATGGCGGTCGCTTCGTCAAATGCTT
This sequence comes from PS1 clade bacterium, assembly GCA_016779015.1. Lineage (GTDB taxonomy): Bacteria > Pseudomonadota > Alphaproteobacteria > RS24 > RS24 > UBA8337. The sequence goes on from JADHOK010000090.1 coordinate 2,941, forward strand.
TGTGCACGCTCGGCTTACCGCGGCGCATATCGTCATCATCCATGGCCGGCAGGTCGTCGTGAACTAGTGAATAGCAATGCACCGCCTCGACCGCCGCGGCCGCATGAATGGCGTTTTTCTCGTCGACATCAAACAGCCGCGCCGCCGCATAACACAGATAAGGGCGAAAGCCTTTGCCGCCCTCCAGCGCCGTATAGCGCATGGCCTCGACAAGGCGGCTTTCCGGCCCGTCAGGCAGTTGCAGCATATCGTCGAACAACGCCGCCACGCGCGATACGGCATGGCGACGGTCTGTTTCAAAATCGGACATTTGTCTAATCGGCGTCCAGCGGCTCAGTGCCCAAGCCGGAGCTGCCATCGCCGGTAATTTTTTCTATTTTGGCTTGCGCCGATTTCAGCTTTTCATCGCAATAGGCGCGCAACTGGCTGCCGCGACGGTAAATCTCAATCGATTCTTCCAGCGCCACATCGCCGGTCTCCAGCCGGTCAACAATACTCTCCAGCTCGTTAAGCGCCTGCTCGAAGCTGAGTTTCAAAATGTCCTCGGCGATTTCAACTTTTTCGGCCATGCCCGTTCCTTTGCATTACCCTCTCATCCAAGCATTACGCATTGATGCTCTGTTGATAATAGCATACGCCATCCTCGTCGTAATTCATCGACAATTCGCCGCGATGCACAAGGCACATGAGATGCGCCAAGCTTTCACCCGCCGCCATGAAAAACACCTCGCGGCCGATGCGGCGCTTGAACAGCACGGAAAAAATCTTGCCATCAATAGCACGGCGTGGCTCCGCGCATACGTCGCGCAGGCGCATCAGCGAATTTTCATGCCCCTCAATCAGCGCGTTGAGCCGCGCGTGCAGACCATAAAACGGCTCATTATGCGACGGACAGACCAACACATTATCGGGAATGGTGTCGCGGAGGCGATGACAGCTGTCGATCCAGTCCTGCAACGGATTGCCCATCGGCTCGGTCGGGAACAGCGACACATTGGACGAGATGCGCGGGATGACCTGATCGCCGGAAATCAGCAAATTCTTTTCAGGACAATAAAGGCAGGCATGCTCGGGCGCATGGCCGGAGCCGATTTCGATGCGCCATATATGGCCGTCAATCTCAATTTCATCGTCTTGGCGCACGCGCTGATAGGCTTGCGGTAACGGGTGAATATGTTCGCCAAAACCGCCGAAACGCTCGCTGTAGCGGCTGAGCGCGTAATCGTCAAAACCGGCGGCGCGATAAAAACGAAGGCCTTCTTCGGGCACTGATTTTCCGGTATCGGCGGCCATGGTGCGGCACATCAGATAATCGGCGCGCGACATAAGAAAATCGGCATCGAAACGATTGACCAACCACCCGGCAAGGCCGACATGGTCGGGGTGCATATGCGTGACAATGACCTTGTTGACCGGCTTGCCGCCCATAAAGCCCTCAAACAGCTTCTCCCAATGGGCGCGTGAGCTGTCCATATCGACACAGGTATCGACAATCACCCAGCCATCGCCGTCACGCAGCAGCCAGACATTAATATGGTCGAGTGAATAAGGCAGGTCCATACGCGCCCAAAAAACGCCATCAGCAACTTCAATCGGCTCGCCGACACCCGGTTTTTCATCAAACGGATAGCGCAGGCCGTGCGCCTGCGAGGTCGCTTTTGCTTGATTGCTCACAATATCCTCAATCCCCGTGCCCGACCCGCTAAAGGCTTGGCATCAATCTCACCAGTTGGTAACAACATATGCTATCCGACACAGAGTGCAAATAAAGAGTGCAAATAGGAGTTTGTCGTGACACGACACCCCGCCACCGATGCGGGCATCGCCGCCTGCGCCGCCAAGCTGAAAGCGGGGGGACTGGTTGCCCTGCCCACCGAGACGGTTTACGGACTGGCCGGCGACGCGACCAATGCCGACGCCATTGCGGCGATTTACGCCACCAAAACGCGGCCGCAATTCAATCCACTCATATGCCATATCGCCGATATGCAGACTGCGCGGCGGCTCGCCATGTTCAATGAAACGGCTGAAAAACTGGCGGCGGCTTTCTGGCCGGGGCCGCTAACTCTGGTGCTGCCCCGCCAAGCCGACTGTCCGGTCGACACGCTGGCCAGTGCCGGTCTCGACACCATTGCGCTTCGCTTGCCGGCGCATGAAACGGCGCAAAAACTGCTGGCCGCCGTTGCGACGCCGCTGGTCGCGCCTAGTGCCAATCCGTCCGGCCGCTTGAGCCCCAGCTCCGCCGCGCATGTCGAGGCCATGCTGCCCGATATCGATGTGCTGGATGGCGGCGATTGCCCCATCGGGCTGGAATCGAGCATTGTCGGCTGTCTTGATGCGACGCCCCTATGGCTGCGCGCCGGTGGTCTGGCACGGGGTGATATCGAGGCCTGTCTCGGGCAAAAACTGAGCGAGGCACCGCAAGAGGCGAGCGCAGCAGCGCGGCTTGCCCCCGGGCGTCTGGCGCGCCATTACGCGCCCCAAAGCGGGCTGCGCCTCAACGCTACGCGGGCCGAAGACACCGAATTGCTTATCGGTTTCGGGCCCGACACGCCGCCTAATTGTTTTGCCAATCTGAGTGCGACGGGCGATATGGCGGAAGCGGCGAGCAAATTATTCGCCACGCTGCACGCCGCCGATGCGGCCGCGCAAACCGCCGGCAAGTCGCTGGCCGTTA
>JADHOK010000091.1 GCA_016779015.1 PS1 clade bacterium
ACACCGCGCCGCCGCTTGGGGGCAATCGGGTCAAACGCGTTGCCCATCTCACGAATTTCCGCAAGCGTCGGCTGCGTCTCACCCGCTTCAGCTTCGGCGCGACGGCGCGCCGCCATATTGGCCAGAATTTGAATATTCGGATCCATGGTAAAGCCGTCCACCTCGATCGGTCGACCGGCCAATTTTTGAACCAGACCGCGCGGCGCTAGACGCAATGCGTCGAGAATTAGATTTGTCACACTCACCAGAAAGTCTCCTTAGCGGCAAGAGATAAACTATTCCCCTGCACCGTCAATACCGCGCATGAACAGCTCGGTGGCAAACCGCGCAGCGCGGAGCGGCTCGGCCGGGTTGCCCTCCATCATCTCATCGAGGATGGAAAACGCCACGCCGCCAATCGCGGCGGTCAGAAACGCCGCGTCATTTTCGGGTATCATGCCGAGCTTCATGGCGCGCTCAATATCCTGGCGCATCTCGGCCAGCCCCGCCGTCACTTGCGGGCCTTTCATATTGCTATTATAGCCGTCGCGCCCCCGATTGGAGCGCACCAGACGATAAGTCTCCGGATTATCGGCGTAAAAGGTGAAATAAGTCAGATAGCTGGCTTCGATGAATTGCTCAAAATTATCGGCCTTTTTGCGCGCTTGCGACAAAAGCTGGCGCAGCTCCTCGCCGCTCTCTTGCGTCAGCGCCTGAAACACTTCTTCTTTGCTGGCGAAATAATTGTAAAACGTGCCGGTCGCCAATTCGGTGCGGCGGATAATATCGCGCACCGTCGCGCCGCCATAGCCCAGCTCGGCAAATACGCCGCGCGCCGCTTCCAAAATTGCATCGCGATTGCTGGCCCGATTGCTGGCGCGCTTGCCCGCCAACTGCCCGGCCCTCATGGCTTTACTTTCAATATTCATAGGCACGACACTAGGTGAAATAAACGCCCTTGCCAAACGCTAGGACGCGTCCAGAAACTGCGCCGCCAGCTCGGGCGGGCGACAAATGACGGCGACGCGACCATCACTGACCAAAGGGCGCTCCAGTAATATCGGGTTTTCTGCCATGGCCGCCAATAACGCCGCGTCATCCTCGACGTTTTTAAGCCCCAATTCTTTATACACCGCCTCGCCGGTGCGCATCATGGCGCACGCTGCGCCGCCGGTTTTTTCAAGCAAATCGGTAAGCTCGCTGAGCGTCAAACCGGTTTTCAGATATTCGATAACTTCGACATCGGCTCCGCCCTCGCTGAGCAGTGCCAATGCCTGACGCGATTTCGAGCAGCGCGGATTGTGATAAATCTTCAGGCCCATTTGGGTTCCTCCTATTCGCCGTCCCCTATTCGGCAACGCTTATTGTATATCTGTGCCGACCGCGTCTTTGATATTGGCAAACCCGTCGGCGCGCAACATATCGGCCAGCTCGCGCTTCATGCGTTTGACCAGCCCGGGCCCCTCATAAACCAAGCCGGTATAAAGCTGCACCAAAGACGCACCGGCGCGAATTTTTGCATAAGCCTCCGCCGCCGAGGCGACGCCGCCAACCCCGATAAGCGTCAGCGCACCGCCGCTTGCTTGGTGAACAGCGCGCAGCATATCGGTCGCCATGGTGAACACCGGCGCGCCCGACACACCGCCCGCTTGGTCTTTGTGTTTGGAGGTCGCAACGCCATCGCGCGCCAATGTGGTGTTGGAGATAATCAATCCGTCAATCGCCTCGGCGCGCGCCAATTCGGCCAGCCCGATGGCGTCGGCATGGCTCATATCGGGGGCGATTTTGACCAGCACCGGCGTGTCGGGCGCGGCCGCGCGGACGCGGCGCATAATCTCACCCGCCGCCGCGCCGCTTTGCAGGTCGCGCAAGCCCGGCGTATTGGGCGAAGAAATATTGACCGTCAGATAATCAGCCAGCCCGGCGAACCGCGCTGCGCCTGTCTCGTAATCGGCAATGCGGTCTTCGGCGTCTTTATTAGCGCCGATATTGACCCCGACCGGACGCGGATTGCGCGCCTTTGCCCGCCAATCCTCTAAGCGGGCCAGCGCATCTGCTTGCCCGCGATTGTTGAACCCCAGCCGATTGATGAGCGCGCGTTCCGCCGCCAAGCGAAATACGCGTGGGCTTGGATTGCCCGGCTGCGCCATCGGCGTCAATGTGCCGATCTCGGCAAAACCGAAACCGATGGCATGGACACCGGAAATCGCTTCGCCATCTTTATCGAAGCCCGCCGCCATGCCGAACGGGTTGTCGAAATCAAGGCCGAGCAGATTTTGTGCCAATATCGCATCGTCTTTGGTCGGGAGGCTGATGCCGCCGAGCAGCCGCAAACCTTTGAGTGTCAGCCCGTGCGCCGTCTCCGGTGGCAGCGCGAATAAAAACGGGCGCAAGCTACGATAAAGGCTCATGCCGCCACTCCGGTCAAAAACGCCGCCAAGCCGTCGCGCGCTGCATTGAGCTCAAAGCGCGCCTGCACCATGGCGGTTGTGAAAGGCGCATAAAGATGCGGAAACAAATCGCCACCGCGCGAGACTTCCCAGCGCAGCGCATCACCCAACATATCGGCCTGAATCTCGGTATTGACCGCCAGAATAATCAGCGCGCCGTGACCGGCATAATGCCTGTCGAGCGTCGCCTCAATTTGCGCGGCAGCGGAGAAATGGATAAAGCCATCCGCCGCATCGACGCCGGTGGCGCGCAGCGTGCCGTCGCGGCGCATTTGCGCCTCGGCCGCAGGGGACAAAATTTTATAAATCAGCCGCTCCATAAAAGCAGCCATAGCAGGATTCCTAAGCCGACAGCAATTTGCCGTCACGGCCCGCCTCGATAAGCGCACAGGTTTTTTCAAGTCCATATAACGCCGCGAAAGACCCAAAGCGCGGGCCTTGGCTTTGCCCCAGCAGCACCTCGTAAAGTGCTTGAAACCAGCCGCGCAGATTGTCCTCAAAATGCGCTTTGCCGACGGCATAAATCTCGCTCTGAATGGTCTCGCCATCGGCGTCTTGCGGCAGCGCGCGCAGGCGGCTCAGCAAATCATCCAGCGCTTTCGCCTCCTCTTCATCGGCCGCGCGATAGGTTTTATTGGGGGCGACGAAATCACGATAATAAGCCAAAGCGTAATCGGTCAGGCGGTCGAGAAACGGGTGCGTTTCAGCACTGGTGCCCGGCGCATAGCTATCGATAAAGCCCCACAGCACCTGCTTGTTTTCGGCATTGGAAGCGCTGACCAGATTGAGCAGCAGCGCAAAACTGACCGGCGACGCGCTTTCCGGCACCGCGCCATTATGGATGTGATAGCTCGGATTGGCCAGTTGTTGCGCGGCATCCATATCGGCATATTTATCGATAAAAGTGACATATTCATCGACCGCTTTGGGAATGACATCGAAATATAGTCGCTTGGCTTTGCGCGGCGCTTGGAACATGTAGAGCGACAGGCTTTCGGGCGGCGCATAGGTCAGCCACTCCTCAATGGTCAGCCCGTTGCCTTTCGACTTGGAAATCTTCTCGCCTTTTTCATCAAGAAACAGCTCGTAAGAAAACCCTTCCGGCGGCGTATGCCCCAAAGCTTTGGTGATGCGCGCCGACAGCTTGACCGATTCCGACAAATCCTTGCCGGCCATTTCATAATCGACCTCCAGCGCCGCCCAGCGCATCGCCCAATCGGCCTTCCATTGCAGCTTGCAAGCGCCGCCTGTAACTTTTGTCTCAACCCTGTCACCGCTATCGGGATGGGTGTAGCGGATGATGCCGTTTGCGACATCGACCGGCTCAATCGCCACCATCAGCACGCGGCCGGTTGCCGGACATATCGGCAGGAAAGGCGAATAGCTTTGGCGGCGTTCTTCGCCCAGTGTCGGCAGGATGATATCTTGCACCGCTTGATAATTCTCCAGCACCCTCAACAGCGTCGCGTCAAACGCACCGCTTTGATAATGCTCGGTCGCCGAGGCGAATTCGTAATCAAAACCGAAACTGTCGAGAAAGGCTTTGAGCCGCGCATTATTGTGATGAGCGAAACTCTCAAATTCGCCAAACGGGTCGGGCACAGCCGTTAGCGGCTTCTCCAAATGCTCTGCCAACATATCGCCATTGGGAATATTATCCGGCACTTTGCGCAGGCCATCCATATCGTCGGAAAAACAAATCAGGCGGCTTTTCTTTTCCGGCGCCAGCAAGTGAAACGCATTGCGCACCATGCTGGTGCGCGCCACCTCGCCGAATGTGCCGATATGCGGCAGGCCGGAGGGGCCGTAGCCGGTCTCGAAAACCACCTCATCGCGGCCAAGTTTTTCGGCCCGCGCGACGACTTTGCGTGCCTCTTCAAACACCCAAGCTTTTGAGTCCATTGCCGTTTCGCGCATTGACATAAGCGTTTCTCTATCCGGTTTCTGTTCTGGCGGAAACTATCAGCCCAGCCCCCAAAGTCAAACGCGCTTTGCAGTCTTGCCAAGCGCCGCCATCATCGTCATATATCGCTGATGAGCAAAAACCCACCCCGACCCGGCTTATCGCGGCAGCAAGCGGCGCTTGTCGCGCTGGTCGCGGCGCAACGTATCGCGCAGGTCGATGACGCAAAGCTGGTCGCATTTGCATCCGCCCAAACCGCCTTGGACGGCGTCACCAAAGCGCAATTGCGCGACGCGACAATGCTGGCGCAAGAGATTGCCGAGGCGCGCGACGGTTTCGACACATTGCTCGATATGCTGGCCGCCGCTCTTGGCGATGCACTCGCCGCCGCCGCCTACATGCTGGCCGCCGATTTTATCGCCCAAAACGGCCGCGTCTCGCCGGAAGAGATGCGGTTTTTGAAACGCCTTGGCGACGCCCTCGGCATCGACCGATTGACCCGCGCCGCTTTTGACAGCGCGGCGCAAGCCCGTGCCACTTCTTTTGAGGCGCAAGATAATGGCTGAGTTGACCCGATTTATCGCGGCGCATGAAGCCGGCCTGCGATTGGCCACCATGTTCGGGCTGCTGGCATTGTTTTTAATTCTGGAGCGCACGCTGCCGCGGCGACAGCAAAAAGTCAGCGCCGCGCATGCCGGGGGCAATCTGCTGATCGGCGCGGTCAATGGCGCAATTATTCGCCTGCTTGTGCCGGGCGGGCTGGCGGCGTTGGCGCTGCTCAATCAGGGCGGCGGATTGCTCGGGCTTCTCGCCTTGTCCGACGCGCTGGCGTTTATCGTCAGTCTGGTGCTGCTCGATCTGGTGCTTTACTGGCACCACCGCGCCTTCCATGAAATTGCGCTGCTATGGCGCCTGCACGGCGCCCATCACAGCGACCGCAATCTCAATGTCACATCAGGCTTGCGCTTTCATCCAGGCGAGGCGCTGGTCAGTATGGCGATTAAAGCGGCGGCGGTGCTGCTAATTGGCGCACCGGCGGTGGCGGTTATCGCGTTTGAAATACTGCTGAATAGCGCGTCCTTGTTCAATCACGCCAATTGGCGGCTCGGCCGGGCCGATACATGGCTACAAAAGCTCATCGTCACGCCCGATATGCATCGGCTGCACCATTCGCGCGCGCCGCATGAAAGCCGGATGAATTACGGCTTCTTTCTCTCAATTTGGGACCGCCTATTCGCCACTTACCAAGCCCGGCCCGACGCGCCGC
>JADHOK010000092.1 GCA_016779015.1 PS1 clade bacterium
CGGTGATTGCCTGCGACCGTTATGAAAACGCGCCCGCCATGCAATTGGCCGACCGGGCTTTGGTGTTTGATATGCTCAATGAGGCGCAATTGCGCGCCCATATTCAATCGGTGAACCCGGATTTGGTGGTGCCCGAGATTGAAGCCATCAACACGCAAGTGCTGCTGGATATTGAGGGCGAGCGCACCATTGTGCCGTCTGCGCGCGCCGTCGATCTGACTATGAATCGCGACCGCATTCGAGACCGTGCCGCCGAGATTGGCCTGCCGACCGCGCAATATGGCTATGCCGAAGATCTGCCGCAAATGCTCGCGCTGTATGAGGACATGGCCGCGAAAGTTGTCGTCAAGCCGGTGATGAGCTCGTCCGGCAAAGGCCAATCGACGGTCGATGCCGGTGACGCCGAGGCCGCGCAACAAGCGTGGCACTATGCGGTCGATAATATGCGCGGCGACCGGCCGAAAGTAATCGTCGAGGAGTTTATCGATTTCGATTACGAGATTACCCTGCTGACGGTGCGCCAGAAAGACGCCGAGACGGTCTACTGTCCGGTGCTGCAACACCGGCAGGTCGATGGGGATTTCAAAATCAGCGAGCAAGGCACGTTTGACATGGGCGCGCTGGAGGCCGAGGCGCAGGCCATGGCCAAAAAAATCACCGATGATTTGGGGGGCTATGGTTTGTTCGGGGTCGAGTTTTTTATCCGCGGCGATGAAGTGATATTTTCCGAGCTGAGCCCGCGCCCGCACGATACCGGACTGCTGACGCTATATACGCAAAACCTGTCAGAATTCGACCTGCACGCGCGCGCTATTTTGCACCTACCGATCAGCAATATCACAGCGTTGCGCGCCGGTGCGTGCCACACGATTAACGCCGAACAGGCGAGCGAAAACTACACTGTGGCGGGGCTGGATGCGGTGGAGGCGATGGAGAATGTGGAAGCGATGATGTTCGCCAAGCCCGACGCCTATCCCAATCGCCGCCTCGGCATTGTGTTTGCGCCCGATGTGGAAACCGCCAAAGCGGCGCGCGCCAAAATTACGTTGAGCTATTAGCCAACTGCTCGAAAAGTGCTGGCCTGAAAAGCGGTGGCGTTACCAAAAACCCGTTAGCGTTGTTCTTTGCGCGGGGTTTGGGTAATCTCGCGGAAATTCCGTTTTCCCCGTAATCGCAACATGTCAGGGTGTTTGGTGCAGGAACAGCAAACAAAAATATTCTTCGGCTGGTGGGTGCTCATCGCTATCGGCTATAGCCTGTTTGTCGGTGCCGGGATGATTTTTTACGCCATGTCGGTGCTGCTGGAGGCGATTGTCGCCACCACCGATTTTTCAGTCGCGCAAATCTCCGGCGCCAATACGGTGTTCTTGGTCGCCGGCGGTCTTGCCGGTATCGCGGTCGGCGAGCTTATCTCGCGTTATGACGCGCGCTATTGCGTCGCCATTGGAACATTATTTGTCGCGGTAATTTATTACGCCTTGCCCGCCGCGCAATCATTGGCGGCGATTTACCTCGCCTATGCGGCGTTGGGCGTGGGCTATGCGATGACGGCGCTGGTGCCGGCCACCACATTGGTGGCGCGCTGGTTTGTGCGCCGCCGCGCGCTGGCCATTGCGCTTACCCAATCGGGTCTGTCGCTGGGGGGGATTATCGTTACGCCGCTACTGGCCCGCTCGCTCGACCTCAACGGGCTGGAAGGCATGCGCACGCCATGGGCGATGGCGGTTATCTTGTTCAATATCCCGCTGGCGGTCATCTTGCTGCGCCCCGCGCCCGAGGCGATGGGGTTGAAACCGGATGGCGATGGCTTGCTCGAAACAGAAGTCGACACACAAGTCAGCATGGAGGGCGACGGCATGGAGGCGGGCGCGGCATTGCGGTCGCCTTATTTTCGTTTGCTGGCCACCGCATCGCTGCTCGCCTTGATGGCGCAGGTTGGCACCATCGCCCATGTTTTCACCTGGGCGTTGGAGCGCGCCAATGCTGAGACCGCCGCCATCACCGTCGCCTCACTGGCCTTTTGCTCGCTCACCGGACGGTTGATTTGCGGCGCGGTGCTTGACCGCCTCAATCTGTTCGTCTTTGTGCTGACCATTTACGCGCTGCAAGCGCTGGCCATGTTCGCCATGGCGTTCGCCCAAGGCGCGCCGGCGGTGCTGGCACTGACCGCATTTTTCGGTTTCACGGTCGGTAATATTTTAATGTCGCAACCGCTGCTGGTGGCGGCGGCGTTTGGGGTGCGCGACTTTCCGCGCATCCTCAGCGTGCAACAATTAGTGATGAATGCCGGGGTGGCGTTGGGGCCGATTGTCATCGGGCTGATTTATGATTTCGGCGGCGGCTACGCCAACGCTTTTGTGTTTGTCGGCATGTGCAGTCTGGCGGCCATGGCCAGTCTTTACGCCGCCGGTCACCCGAACCGCGTCGCGGCAGATCACTAAAAATCAGGCCGAAACTTCGGCTTTGGCCTCTGGTCGCCACGCGCCGTTAAACACGGCCAGCGAAATCATGCCCGCATAAATCATCAGCGCGATGACGGTGGTGACAAAAATCGCCGTGAGACCGAAATCGAATTGATGCACCAGCAGCGACGCGCCGCCGACCGTAATAACAAAGCGCAGAATTTGCGCGCGAATGGGCCAGGTCATGGTACCGGCACCTTGCGAGGCGAAATACAGCACCAGGCCAATGCCCAAAAAGGCGTAAGCCGGGCCGACAATGCGGATATAGCCGCGCGCGGTTTCAAAAGCGGCGACGTCATCGGTGAAAATCGGAATCCACACATTGGGGAATAAAGCCAACAGGCCGCCGACCGAAGCGCAGACCAGCGTCGCGCAGCCGACGCCATAACGCGCCGCCAGCTCGGCGCGGTCGTAGTCACCGGCGCCGATATTGGTGCCGACAATCGTCGTCAGCGCCGTGCCAAAAGCGAAAATCACCGGCAACATGATGAACTCGATGCGCGTACCGATGCCATAACCGGCCAGCGCTTGCGGGCCGAATGTGCCGACCAAAGCGGTCAGGCCCAAAATAGTGCCGACATTCAAAAGTGGGTTGAGGCTGGCCGGGCGCGCCACCAGCAAAATATCGCTGACCAGTTCGGGTCGCCACCCGGCTTGCGTCGTTTTGAGGGCCAGTGCGCGTTTGCCCCGCCATAATTCGAGCAGCAAAATAGCGGTCATAATCGTGCCGGTGATGACGCTGGACACCGCCGCTCCAGTCACACCCAAGGCGGGCAGGCCGAAAAAGCCGAACACCAATATGGCGGTCACCGGCACTTGCAAAAGGCCGGTCAATATCATCAGCTTGGCGGGAAATGCCATATCGCCGGCTCCGCGATAAACCGCGCCAATGGCGCTGCTGAGCCACATCATCAAACCGCCGCTGAACAGCACCCAGCAATAAGTCACGGCCATTTCGAGGATGACGCCATCGCCGCCCAAAAGGCTGAGCAATTGGCGGCCAAACAGCGCGAAGAGAATAAAAAACACCACCGCGCCAATGGTGCCGCCATAGATGGCGTGCCAGACCAATCGCTCGGCATTATCGCGATTGCCGTGCCCCAGCGCCCGCGCGATGGAGGCCGTGATAGCCCCGCCCAACGGCCCGCCCGACATGGTTTGCACCAGAATGAGCAGCGGAAATACCAGCGCGATGGCGGCCAGCGCCTCGGTGCCAAGACGACCGATAATGTAAATCTCTGCCAGATTGACCACCGCTTGCAGCGTAAAAGCGGCGGTGTTCGGCGCTGTCATCTGTAACAGCAGGCGCAGCGGCGGTTCGGTCAGCATGGCGTGGGTGCGGTCGTTCATAAAATTTATTAAACCCCAAGTTCTGCCTAACATAGCCGCCTGACAGTAAATCGCCTAGACTTAACACCATGAGCAAAACGACCGGCATTTTGGAGACCGAGCGCCTGCATTTGGTGGATTTTACCGCCGCCCATCTGGATGATTTCGCCGCCATGAATGCCGACCCGCAAGTGATGGAATTCTTTCCGGCCACGCAGAGCCGTGCGCAAAGCGCGGCCCTGCTCGATCGCATCATCGCCCATCGCGCCACGCATGGCTATTCGCTGTTCGCCCTGCATCTTAAATCGGACAATCGCTTTATCGGTTTCACCGGTCTGCTGCACGCAGATTTTGAGGCGCATTTCACACCGGCGGTGGAAATCGGCTGGCGCTTTCAGCGGTCTGCTTGGGGGCAGGATTTGGGGCCGGAGGCGGCGCGCGCCTACCTCGGCTTTGGCTTTGAGACGCTGGGCCTCGAAGAAATTGTTTCCTTTACGGCGCGCATAAATTTACGTTCGGTAAGGGTGATGCAAAAAATCGGCATGCAGAACGACCCTGCCGATGATTTCGACCATCCCAATTTGGCGGCCGGCGACAGGCTGCGCCGCCACGTCTTATATCGCGTGAGGAGACCCAAATGAAATATGTTGCATGGCTGAAATGGGGCGGCACGGCGTTTGTGCTGACCGGCATTTTACTGACCAATCTGAACATTTATCCGCTCAATATTATAGTCCACGGCACCGGCTCGATAGGCTGGACGGCGGCGGGTATTATCACTAAAGACCGCGCGCTGACGGTCAATTTCGCTATGCAATTGCCGCTATTCGCGCTCGGTTATATGAAGATCGGCGGCTTGATATAGCGCAAAGTCATTGAGATATAGCGCAAAGTCATTGAGGGCGCGAAACTGAGACATAGTGCCCTCTAAACTTTCGTGGAATCATAGAATAATTTGGCGTTAAGAATTTGGCGCTTGGGGCTTGGCACAAGCCGGGCCGTTGAAGGAGAAGAAAATGTCTGCTGTTTCATCATTACCGGCATCTTTTGTAGCGCGCTTTAAGCAGTGGAAGCAAAGCGGCTATGCCGAACAGGCCGAGCATTACGCCACGCTGGCCGAGGGGCAAAGCCCGCAAGCCATGGTCATTTCGTGCTGCGATAGCCGCGTGCTGTCGACCGAGATTTTCAACGCTCCGGCCGGCACGTTTTTCATCCACCGCAACATCGCCAATCTGGTGCCGCCCTATGCGCCGAACAGCGATTTTCACGGCACAGCGGCGGCGGTGGAATATGCGGTCAAAGCGCTCAAAGTGCCGCATCTCATCATTATGGGGCATTCGGCCTGCGGGGGTGTGCAGGCGTGTTACGATTTGTGCGAGGGCGAAGCTGCGCCCGAGGATTCGGGTTTTGAATTTGTCGGTCATTGGTTGGACGTGCTGCGCCCGGCCTATGCGCGCGTCAGTGGCGCGGATGACGCGGCGCGCGCGGTCTCCATGGGGCATCAGGGGGTCATCGGCTCGCTGGAAAATCTGATGGGGTACCCGTTTGTGGCAGATGCTGTGGCGGCCGGCACGCTCAGCCTGCATGGGCTATGGCACGATATCGGCCCGGGCGAGCTTTACGAGCTGTCGCCCGAAAGCAACCGTTTCGAAAAGCTATAAATCGGCACAAAAAAGGGGCCGCCCCTCTACGGGCAGCCCCCCCCAATTGTCACTTCTGCTTTTCAGCCGAGGTTGTTTAAAGACGCTGAGACAACAATTAAACCGGCAAAACTAGAACCTGTGGCGCACACCAACCTTAATAA
>JADHOK010000009.1 GCA_016779015.1 PS1 clade bacterium
CATTCAACAAAGAGGGGTCACAGACCTTGTCACGCAACGAAGCCGCCGAAACGGTCGCTCAAATGGAAGAAGATGCCAAGCGCAGGCCGCGGGCCCGCAATTTGCGGCCTTTGCGCGCTCTGCTGCCGTTTATCGCGCGCTATCCGGGCCGGGTATTTGCTGCTTTTCTGGCGCTTTTATTGGCAACCGCAGCAACTTTGACGATGCCCATCGCCGTGCGGTTTATGATCGATAACGGCTTTTCAACCGAGGATGCCAACTCGATCGACCGCTATTTTCTGGCCATGCTGGTGGTGGCGATTGTGTTGGGTCTGGCCAGCGCCATGCGCTTTTTCTTCGTCTCGTGGATTGGCGAGCGCGTGACCGCCGATTTGCGGGCCGCGGTTTACACCCATATCACCACATTATCACCGGCATTTTTTGAGGTGACGCGCACCGGCGAGGTGTTGTCGCGCTTGACGGCGGACACCACGCTCATCAAAACCGTCGTCGGCTCGTCGGCCTCCATCGCGCTGCGCAATCTGTTCATGTTTATCGGGTCGGCCATCATGCTGGTTTACACCAGCGCCTCATTGGCCGGTCTGGCGGCGTTGACATTGCCTTTTGTTGTGGTGCCGATGATTGCGGTCGGGCGTCTGGTGCGCCGACTGGCGCGCGCCAGTCAGGACCGCATTGCCGATACCGCAAGTCACGCGGCTGAAACGATTTCGGCCATGCAGACGGTGCAGAGCTTTACCCATGAAAATGAAGACCGACGCGTATTCGCCGACGCGGTGGAAAATTCATTTGCCACGGCGCGGCTGCGAATTCTGGCGCGCGCGGCCATGACCGCCATCGCCATTGTGTTGGTGTTTGCCGGCGTCACCGGCATTTTATGGCTCGGCGCGCAAAATGTACTCGACGGCTCCATGAGTGGCGGCACGCTGGGGCAATTTATTCTTTACGCAGTGCTGTGCGCCACCTCCATCGGTGCGCTGTCGGAGGTTTGGGGCGAGGTGCAATTGGCGGCGGGCGCGACCGAGCGTCTGGTCGAAATCCTTGATGTCGACCCCGTCATCCAGCCACCGGCCAATCCGCAAACACTGCCGCAACCGGCGCAAGGGCGTATCGTTTTTGACCAAGTGACGTTCCAATATCCGACACGGCCGGAAATCTCTGCGCTCAGCGAATTTTCGCTCGACGTTTCGCCCGGCGAAACGGTGGCGCTGGTCGGCGCATCGGGGGCCGGTAAATCGACCGTCTTTCAATTATTGTCGCGCTTTTATGACCCGCAGCAGGGGCGCATCAGCATTGACGGCGTAGCGCTACCCGATATGGACCCGCAAACCGTGCGCGGCGCGCTTGCCGTGGTGCCGCAGGAGACGGTGGTGTTTGCCAAAAGCGTTATGGACAATATTCGCTTCGGGCGACCCGAGGCGAGCGAAGAAGAGGTGGTGGCCGCCGCCAAGGCGGCGCAGGCGGATGAATTTATCGCGCGATTGCCCGACGGTTATCATACCGAGCTGGGCGAGCGCGGCGTCACCCTGTCTGGCGGGCAACGCCAACGCATCGCCATTGCGCGCGCCATATTGCGCGACGCGCCGGTGCTGCTTCTCGATGAAGCAACCAGTGCGCTGGATGCAGAAAGCGAGACGCTGGTACAAAAAGCCTTGGGTCATTTGATGGAAGGGCGCACCACTTTGGTGATTGCGCATCGACTGGCGACGATTTTAAAAGCCGACCGCATCATTGTCATGGAAGCGGGCGGTGTCACGGCAACCGGCAAACACGCAGAATTATTGGCTCAGGGCGGTCTTTATGCGCGTCTGGCTGATTTGCAATTTGGACGCGAAGCAGCCGAGTAAAAGCAATCTATGATTGCGTCTAAAGCTCTTTGAGCAGCGCGGCGTGGATAAACTCATTGCCGGCGATGACATCACCGGTCTCGAGCATTTTTTGGCGATTGGTCAAATCCGACACCAGCCCGCCCGCTTCGCGCACCAGCACAATACCGGCGGCCATGTCCCATGCGGCAAGGCCGCGCTCCCAAAAAGCATCAAATCGACCGGCCGCAACAAAGGCGAGGTCGAGCGAGGCGGCGCCGAAACGACGCAAACCGGCGATATTGGGCAGTAGTTTCTCGGTCTCTGTCAAAAATTCTGCGCGGCCTTTGCGCTCGCCATGCGGCGCGCCGCAAGCAAGAACAGCTTCGCTCAAGCGGTCGCGCCCGGCGACGCGGAGGCGTCCGCCCGGGCCATAAGCGCCCTGGCCGCGTTCGCCGAAAAACAATTCATCGGTAATCGGGTTGTAAATCACCCCGGCGACCAGCGTGCCTTCGCGCTCCAGCGCTACCGAAATGGCTAAGTGCGGGATGCCGTGCAGAAAATTCGTGGTGCCGTCAAGCGGGTCGACAATCCAGCGATGGGTGGCGTCTGCGCCTTCGACAACGCCGCGCTCTTCCATCAAAAAGCCGTAGCCGGGCCGCGCCTCGGACAATTCTTCGAAAAGAATTTTCTCGGCTTTCAAATCGGCCTGACTGACAAAATCGCCCGGACCTTTTTTCGATACTTGCAGATTTTCGACCTCGCCGAAATCGCGACGCAAGGCGCGCCCGGCCTTTTCGACCGCGGCACGCATCACATTCATGGCTGGCGACTGCGCCATTTAGTCGGCTCGTTTCAGATAGGTGACTTCATTCGTGTCGACGATAATTTTATCGCCGACCTCGACAAAAGGCGGCACCATAACGCGCACGCCATTGTCACACATGGCCGGTTTATTGGATGAGGCAGCGGTCTGGCCTTTGACGACGGCTTCGGTCTCGGTCACTTCCAGCGTCACTTGATCGGGCAGGCGGATGCCGATGGGTTTACCCTCATGGGATTCGACCACCACATTCATACCGTCTTGCAAAAAAGCTGCGCGGTCGCCGACAAATTCGGTTTGCAGTTCGATCTGCTCATAGCTCCCGGTGTCCATGAACACCAGCATGCCGTCGCTCTCATAGAGGAATTGGTAATCGGTCTGCTCGAGGCGCACGCGCTCTACTTTGTCGGCCGAGCGGAAACGCTCATTGAGCTTTGACCCGTTGAGCAGGTTTTTCAGCTCAATCTGCGCAAAAGCACCGCCTTTGCCGGGTTTCACATGCTGCAGTTTCACCGCCACCCAAAGCTCGCCATTGTGCTGGATAACATTGCCGGGGCGGATTTCATTGCCGTTGATTTTCATGCGGGTCACCTTAACCAAATCGATTTGAGGTCTGATAGCATGGCCTCTCCAAGCGGCAAACCTCTATTTGCTGTGCTGCGCGTCGAACAAGCTGTCGAAAACAGCGTTGAATTTCTCGACCGCCGCCGCCGGGCCTTCTGCGTGCTGCCAAACGCTCCCCGAGGCGGCGATGAAATCGGCACCCACCTCGATAAGTGGCGCGGCATTGTCGGGCGTGATGCCGCCAATAGCGACGCAAGGCAGCTCGACGAATTCTTGCCAGAAGGTCAAAATATCGGCTGTGGCTTGGGTTTTGGGCTGCTTGGTGCGGGTCTCGTAAAAAGCCCCGAAAGCAACATAATCAGCCCCCGCTTCGCCGGCTTCCATAGCGAGATGCCTGCTGTCATGGCAGGTGACGCCGAGGATGGCATTGTCGCCGATAAGGGCGCGGGCGTCTTCTGCCGACATATCATCTTGGCCGACATGCACGCCGTCGCAGCCGAGTTTGGCGGCCAGAGCGGGGTCGTCGTTCAGAATAAAAGCAACATTGTGCCGGTGTGCTATCAGCATGAGCTGCGCCACCGCCGCGGCAATTTCTGCCTCATTGGCAGGCATGTTATCTGCCGTTTTGAGACGCAGTTGCAGACTGGCGACGTCGCCGGCCGCCAATGTCTCATCGAGCTGCGGCGCGAAATCTGCGGCTTTCAATTGCGGCGGGGTGATGAGGTAAAGCCGGGTGCGCGGGCGCGGCTGGCCTTTTTTATCCTTGGCCAATTTATGAGTCTTTTTCTCGGCCGTTTTCTTGGCCGGTACCGATGCCTGCGGCCTGTCCCAAATGGCGCAATTTATGGTCGGCCAGCACGCACGCCATCATCGCCTCGCCAACCGACACGGCGCGAATGCCGACGCACGGGTCGTGGCGGCCTTTGGTGACAATATCGGTTTCATTGCCATCAGTATCGACCGTCTGGCGCGGCGTCAGGATTGACGAGGTCGGTTTCACGGCAAAACGCACCACCACATCCTGACCGGTGGAGATGCCACCCAACACGCCACCGGCATGATTGCTGGTGAAACCTTTTTTGCTCATCTCATCGGCGTTTTCTTCGCCCGATAGCGCGGCGGCGGCAAAGCCATTGCCGATCTCGACGCCTTTGACGGCGTTAATGCTCATCATCGCGGCGGCCAGATCCGTGTCCAGCTTGCCATAGACCGGCGCGCCCCAGCCGACCGGCACGCCCGAGGCAACAACCTCAATGATAGCGCCACAGCTCGACCCGGCTTTGCGTACGCCGTCGAGATAATCTTCCCATTGGGCGGCGGCTTGCGCGTCAGGGCACCAGAACGGGTTGCTCTCAACCGCATCCCAATCCCAATTATCGCGGTTAATCGCATGCGGGCCCATTTGCACCAGTGCGCCGCGAATGGTCACGCCGTCCAGCACTTTGCGCGCCACGCCGGACGCCGCAACGCGGGCGGCGGTTTCGCGTGCCGAGGAGCGCCCACCGCCGCGATAATCGCGAATGCCGTATTTCTCCATATAGGTAAAATCGGCATGGCCGGGGCGGTATTTGTCTTTTATGTCGCCATAATCTTTCGAGCGCTGGTCGGTGTTTTCAATCAGCAGAGATATCGGCGTGCCGGTGGTCACTTGCACACCGGTCTCGGGGTCTTCAAACACGCCGGAAAGGATTTTCACCGCATCGGCCTCGCGGCGTTGGGTGGTGAATTTATTTTGCCCGGGTTTCCTTTTATCCAGCCAGTGCTGAATATCGGCTTCGCTCAATGGCAAGCGCGCTGGCGCGCCGTCAACCACGCAGCCCAAAGCGGGCCCGTGGCTTTCGCCCCAGGTGGTAACGCGAAACAGATGACCGAAACTGTTATGCGACATTATTCACTCTCTTCTTGCGCCGCTTTCAAATCGTCAAAAGCGGCCATGCCGATGGTGTTATAGCCGACATCGACATAATGAATTTCGCCCGAAACGCCCGCCGACATATCCGACAAGAGATAGACGGCGGATTGACCGACTTGCTCTTTGGTGACGTTGCGGCGCATCGGGGCATTGGCCTCGTTCCATTTCAGCATTTCGCGGAAATCGCCGATACCGGCAGCGGCCAGAGTGCGAATGGGCCCGGCCGAGATGGAATTGACGCGAATGCCTTTGGGGCCGAGATCGGAAGCGAGATAACGCACCGAGGCCTCAAGCGCCGCTTTGGCGACGCCCATGACATTGTAATGCGGAATGACTTTGGCAGCGCCGTAATAAGACATCGTAATCATCGAGCCGCCTTCGCCCATCATCTTCTCGGCGCGTTGTGCCACGGCGGTGAAGCTGTAGCAGCTAATGTTCAACGCTTTGTCGAAAGCCTCTGCCGACGTGTCGACATAGCGACCCATCAGCTCCTCTTTGCCGGCAAAAGCAATAGCGTGGACGACGAAATCGAGCTTGCCCCACTTCGCTTCAAGCTTTGCAAACAGCGCATCGAGGCTGGCCTCATCGGTGACGTCGCACGGCTCAACAAAATCCGAGCCGATACTGTCGGCTAGAGGTTGCACGCGTTTCAGCAGCATCTCCCCCTGATAAGTAAAGGCCAGCTCGGCTCCGGCATCGGCGCAAGCCTGCGCAATGCCCCAAGCGATGGAGTTTTTATTGGCGACACCCATAATCAGGCCGCGTTTACCCTGCATGATGTTTTGGCTCATAATGCCCTCATTTCAATCACGGTTTTCGAACTCTTGTATAAACTGCGCCGTGCAAAAAGCCTAGCGGCGATGAAATTCAAAGCGTTGGGAACGGATAGCGAGCAGCTTTTGCGCCGGCGGATAGCCTTGCGCGGCGGCTTTTTCCAGCCATTGTATGCCTTTCTCGCTATTTTGCGGGATGCCGTCACCGGTCAGATACATTTGCGCCAAATTGGTCTGCGATGGCGCATGGCCCAAATCAGCAGCTTTTTTATAATAACGCTGCGCTTTTTCGGGGTTGCGCGTTACCCCCTGACCGAGACGGTAAAGATGGCCGAGATTGCGCAAGGCGGCGAGGTCGTAATTATCAGCCAATGGCTGCCATAAAGCCCTCGCGGTGGCGTAATCCCCGGCCTCATAAGCCGCCACGCCTGTGGCGAAATCGGCTTTAAAGCGCGCCGTATCGGGCGGCGTGGCGCAGGCCGCCAACAGCGACACCATGACGGCGGCGAATAATTTGCATGCAGAACGCATGCGCTTATATATAACCCAATGCATAGATAAAGGAATGCGCCAGCTAATGAGCCTGTTTACAGATATCCCCGCCGACCCGATTGCCGCCTTTGACGGTTGGCTCAACGAAGCGGCGGCCAGCGAACCCAATGACCCCAATGCCTTGGCCTTGGCCACGGTCAGTGCCGATGGCATGCCCAATGCGCGCATGGTTTTGTTGAAAGGCCATGATTCACGCGGCTTTGTGTTCTACACCAATCTGCAAAGTCAAAAAGGCAATGAATTGGCGGAAAATGCCAAAGCAGCCTTATGTTTTCATTGGAAGTCGCTGCATCGGCAAGTGCGTATTCAGGGGCCGATATCGCCGGTCTCGGATGATGAAGCGGACGCTTATTATCAGTCGCGCGGGCGCGAGAGCCGCATCGGCGCTTGGGCGTCGCAACAATCGCGCGCCTATGACACGCGCGCCGAATTGGAAGCGGCATATGCCGAAATGGATACCAAATATCCGGGTGAGGATGTGCCGCGACCGCCGCATTGGTCGGGCCGGCGCGTCACACCTTTGCGCATCGAATTCTGGCAAGACGGAGCTCACCGCCTGCACGACCGGCTGGTGTTCAAGCGCGCCAGCGCCGAAGCAGTATGGCAGACTGAGCGTTTGTATCCGTAGGCCGATAAATAGGATAAGCTGCACCATATGAGCCAAGAACAGCAATATCACGACCATTTAGGATTGGAGCCGGGCAAGCGCGTGCGCGGCACGGCGCTGTTGGCGATTGCTACCGCGGCGCTGATGATTGTGATGAAAGGCATCGCTTGGGTG
Source organism: PS1 clade bacterium (assembly GCA_016779015.1). Lineage (GTDB taxonomy): Bacteria > Pseudomonadota > Alphaproteobacteria > RS24 > RS24 > UBA8337. Next base: position 7,208 of record JADHOK010000009.1, read on the forward strand.
CTGACCGGCTCTACCTCCATGCTCGGCGCGTTTCTCGACTCGCTGATGGATTTGTCTTTATCGGTGATGAACTTTTTCGCTATCCGTCATGCGCAAACCCCGGCCGATGCCGAACACCGTTTCGGCCATGGTAAAGCCGAGGCGCTGGCCGCTTTGGTGCAGGGCGCAATGCTGAGTTTGGCGGCGGTGTTTCTGGTTTACGAGGCGGTGGAGGCATTTATGAACCCGCGTCTGTTGAGCGAAACCAATATCGGTATCGGCGTCATTCTGATTTCTATCGTGCTGACTTTCGGTCTCGTGCAGGCGCAAAAGCGCACGGCGCGCGAGACCAACTCCATCGCCATTGAGGCCGATAGCGCGCATTATGAAGGCGATATCTATCTCAATCTTGGTGTGCTGGCGGCGTTGATTTTGTCGGGGCCGTTGGGCATCGCCTATGCCGACCCGGTGGTGGCGGTTCTGGTGGCGCTGGTGCTGGCCAATAGTGCGCGGCAAATTTTTACCTCGGCCGGCAATCAATTGATGGATCGCGAGCTTGATGACGAGACGCGCGCGCAGATTAAGGACCTTATTCTGTCGCATCCGCAAGTGCGCGGCCTGCACGATTTGCGCACCCGCCAAGCCGGTTTGTCGCGCTTTGTGCAATGCCATATCGAATTGGATGGCAATATCTCGCTGAACACGGCGCACCAGATTTCCGACGCGGTGGAAGAAAATGTGATGGCCAAATTCCCCGATATGGAAGTGCTGATTCACCAAGACCCGTCGGGTCATGAACAACTGACCGAGCTTGAAAAAAGCTAAAAATCTTCCCTAGTAATTGGGTGGCTCGACCCAGCTATAGCCCATGCTCTCGAGCATTTTGGCGACCGCCAGCGGGGTTTTATCCTCATAGGCCGGGCCGATGACTTGCATGCCGAAAGGCAGGCCGTTTTGGTGTTTGCCCAATGGCACAACGGTTGACGGCAGGCCGCACAAAGTGGCGACCCCGGCCCAGAAGAAATTGTCGAAATAAGGCCGCTCAACGCCATTGACCTCAATGCGCCGCGCATGGAAATCGGGATTGTGGTCGTGTTTCATGGCGGTGCTCGGCGTCACCGGACACAGCAGCACATCGACCTTCTCGAACAGCGCGCGCCATGCCAAATCATATTTGGCTTTGCGGATATTGAGCTTCAGCCAGTCGCCATGGCTCAGCGTAATGCCGCGCGCTTGCATGATCGGCAATGTGGTGTCGTTGGGGTCAGCTGCGGCGACCACCTCTTTCATATTGTCGATAACCGCCTGCGGCAGGTCGGAACCGATAATCGCGCTGAGGCGCGTCATATAAGTCTGGAAATACTGCGGCATATCGAAATCGGGCTTTATCTCAGTCAGTTCGGCACCGGCTTTTTCAAGCGCTTTGCCGGCCGTCTCAATCGCCGCGCTAAAAGCACTTTCGACTTCGCAAGCTGCATCGGTGGGCCACAAGCCGACGCGCAACCCTTTGTGGGTCTGATGGCGCGGGCCTTGCAGTTGAATTTGCATGGCCTGACGCATCGGCCCGTCATCGAGGCCGACCGTTACATCGAGTGCCAGTTCGACGTCAGCGGCGCTATGGCCGAGCGGTCCGGCGACGGTCAGCTCGCTCGGCTCCCACGGTATGCCGTGGGGCGGCGGCACATGCCCACGCATCGGCACAATGCCGAATGTCGGCTTGTGACCGAACAGGCCACAAAAATGCGCCGGTGTGCGAATCGAGCCGCCAATATCGCTGCCATATTCGAGCGGCGTCATGCCTGCGGCCAGCGCCGCCGACGAGCCACCCGACGAGCCGCCCGGCGTGTGCTCGAGATTATGCGGGCTGTTGGTGGTGCCGTGCACCGCGTTATAGGTCTGGACGTCGCCGCCGGCGAGCGGCGCGTTGGTTTTTCCGAGAATAATGGCACCTGCTGCTTTAAGCCTTTGGGTGACCACCGCATCCTCGGTCGAAACATGGCCTTTCCATTCGGGGAAACCGGCATCGCAGGTCAAGCCTTCGACTTCGAACAGGTCTTTAATGGTCATCGGGACGCCATGCAGCGGACCATTGCTTTCGCCCTTGGCCAGCTTCTCATCGGCTGTATGCGCGTCCGCCATCGCCTCATCGAAACGCGAGGCGATAACCGCATTGATATCCGGATTGCGCTGATTAATGCGGTCGATGAAAAACTGCACTGTCTCGGCAGATGAAATATCGCCATTGGCAATTTTTTGGGCAATGGCAGTGGCAGAGAGTTTGTGTAGGTTCATTTTATTCTTCCTATGGACAAGGCGCGGCGCTTTGGGCAAATTAGCGCCAGTTATTTGAAAATCGTGTTGAACGATAGGGAGGAAATTATGTTCGGTCAAATGCAAGATATGCAACTCCAGATGAATCGCATTCTGGACCACGCCATGGTCAATCACGGCGAGCGCGAGATTGTATCGCGTCTGGTGGAAGGCAATATTCACCGCGAGACTTATGCTGAGCTGCATTTGCGCGCGCGTAAATTGTCGCAATCGCTGAAAAACCTTGGCATGGGCGAACAAGATGTTATCGCCACATTGGCTTGGAACACGCACCGCCATATCGAGGCTTGGTACGGTATTACCGGCGTCGGCGGTGTTTACCACACGCTGAACCCGCGCCTCTTCCCCGAACAGCTGGTCTATATTATCAACCACGCCGAAGACAAAATGATCTTCACGGATTTGACTTTTGTGCCGGTGCTGGAAGGCATTGAAGACCAATTGCCGAATGTCAAAGGCATTATCATCATGACCGATGCCGGCAATATGCCGGAAACCAGCCTGAAAAATGTGCATTGCTATGAAGACCTGATTGACGGCCAAAATGGCGATTATAATTGGGTGGACGTAGACGAGCGCGCGCCGTGCGGCATTTGCTATACGTCCGGCACAACGGGCAATCCGAAAGGCGTTTGCTATACACACCGCTCCAATGTGCTGCATACTCTGGTTGGCAATGGCGCTGATGTGATGGGGCTGAAAAGCACCGACAGCATTATGCCGGTGGTGCCGATGTTCCACGCCAATGCTTGGGGCCTGGCGTTGAGTGCGCCGGCTGCCGGTTCGAAAATCGTCAATCCCGGCCCGAATATGGACGGCGAGAGCATTTATCAATTGCTGACCGAGGAGGATGTAACCTTCACCGCCGCGGTGCCGACCGTATGGCTGATGTTGCTGCAGCATATGGAAGCCAATAATTTGAAATTGCCGATGCTGCGAGATGTGACCATTGGCGGTTCCGCCGTGCCGCGCGTCATGCTTGAGAAATTCGAGCGCGATTATGATGTTTCGGTGAAACACGCTTGGGGCATGACCGAATTGTCGCCGCTCGGCACCATTGCCAGCTTCAAGTCGGGCATGGAGAATATGAACTTCGACCAGCAAATGGATGTGAAGGTCAAACAAGGCCGCGCACCGTTTGGAGTGGAAATGAAAATCACCGATGATGACGGCAATGAGCTGCCGCGCGACGGCAAGGCGTTTGGCCATTTGATGGTGCGCGGGCCGTTTATTGTCGGCGAATATATCAAAGGCGATGGCGGTCAAATTCTCGATGAAAACGGCTTTTTCGACACCGGTGATGTGGCGACGATTGACGAGCTGGGCTTTATGCAAATTACCGACCGCTCAAAGGACGTTATCAAATCGGGCGGCGAATGGATTTCGTCGATTGAGATTGAAAATGTCGCTGTCGGCTGCGAGGGCGTGTTGGAAGCCGCCGTTATCGGCCTGCCGCATCCGAAATGGGACGAGCGCCCGCTGCTCATCATTGTGAAAGACGAAGGTGCTGAGGTTAGCAAAGAAGATGTGCTGGCCTATCTGGACGGCAAGATTACCAAATGGTGGATGCCGGATGATGTGACCTTTGTCGATGAAATTCCGCATACCGCAACGGGTAAAATCCAAAAGCTGACACTGCGTGACCAGTTTGCCGAGTATAAATTGCCGACCGCTGAAAGCGCGGCGGTGTAACGTTCGGCATTACCGCAATGGCTGTCGCCCAATGGGCTTATGTGATTTCACTGCTGGCCGGCGGTATGGTGCTGGCCGCTATGGCGGCGCTGCGTCTGGCCTTGGTCGATTACAAGCTGCCGGTGCTGATGATACTGATAGCCTCGCTCATGGCTTTCATCGCGCTGCTGATGACCGTGGGGGCGCTGGTATTCGGGCAAGTCAGCCAGCTCAATCTGCAACGGGTGATTATCGCGTTGGTCTTGTCAGCGGGTATTTTTGTGCCGGTATTTATGGCCGGTCGCGCGCTGGAAGGCATACCGTTAGTAAATGATATTATGACCGATACGGATAATCCGCCGCAATATGCAGTGGCACCGACGGTCAGAAAGTCTTTCGACAATAGCCTTGAGCTATCGGCGGCAGCTCTCGAAAAGCACCGCGAGCATTATGGCGATATGGTGCCGCTCATGCTCGACGGTGCGCCCGCCACGCATTTCGACACAGTGGAAGCGCTGGTGCGCGACCGCGGTTGGAAAGTGCTTTCGGCAGATAAAGAAAAGGGCACGGTCGAAGCGACGGTGATAACGCCGCTTTTTGGTTTTAAGGATGATGTGATTATTCGACTGAGCGAAGCGGGTGACAAGACGCGCGTCGATATGCGCTCGGCGTCGCGTCAAGGCCGCTCCGATTATAGGGTCAATGCCACGCGCATTAACGACTTCTTCGAAGACTTATCGAACTGATTAGCTGAGACTGTATTGGCTATCGAGGCCGGGCTGGCCGTCGCACGACACCAGACCGCGCGTCGTTAAATCTTGCATATGCGCCAGTACAGATAGGGCGGCGGCCGGGTGCAGCCGCTTGTCGACATCGGCATACATCACCTCGACCATTTTGCGAATATCGCTATCGCCGGCTTCAAGGCGCGCCATGACTTGCGCCTCGCGGGCGCGACGATGCTCGATATAAGCGCGGACAAAGTCCTGCGGGTCTTCGATGCAAGTGCCGTGGGTCGGCCAATAGACTTTGTCATCGCGCGCCAGCAGCACATCCAGCGAGGCCATGTAATCGGTCATATTACCGTCGGGCGGGGCGATGACGGTGGTTGACCAGCCCATTACATGATCGCCCGAAAACAGGGCTTTTTCTTCGCAAAGCGCGTAGCACATATGGCCCGACATATGGCCGGGGGTGAAGACGCATTCCAGCGTCCAGTCATCGCCTTTAATGAGGTCGCCATGCGCAACGATATGGTCGGGCGCGAAATCCTCATCCGCACCTTCTTCGAGACGCGGCCCGTCAAATGCTTCAACCTCTCCCGGCGCATGGGCATATATCGTCGCGCCGGTGCGCGCTTTCAGCGGCATGGCGAGCGGCGAATGGTCGAGATGGGTATGAGTGATAACGATATGGCTGACCCTCTCATCCGGCTCCAGTGCCGCGATAATGGCATCGAGATGCGCATCATCCAGCGGCCCGGGGTCAATGACTGCAACATTGCCATTGCCGATAATATAGGTGCCGGTGCCGGTATAGGTGAACGGGCCCGGATTATTGCAAATGACGCGGCGGATGAGCGGGCTCAACCGATCGCAGCGGCCATATTCAAAATCAAACTCGGTGACAAAAGGAATTGCCATAATGCTCTCCAGCGCTTTTCTGCTATCGGCTTTTGTAGCATGATGATGGCTTAAAGTCTTGAAGGAGCTTCATGATGCGCGCTTCCCGATTGGTGCAAAAATATCTTGCGCGAGGGGGGCTATCGCGCCAGAGTTTCACAAGCTTCATAAGTTTCAGGGGAGGAAACCATGGATAAAGTAATTCGGATATTAGCCATTATCGGGGCCTTGCCGCTCGCTTTTGTCGGCTTGCGGTGGATTGTTGACCCGAGCGGCGCGGCTGAAGGCCTGCAAATGATTTACATGGAAGGCGCGGCGCGCAATTCGCAAATCGGTGATTTGACGGCGTTCTTCATTGGCATGTCGGGCTTCGCGCTTTACGGTATCCTCAAGCAAAAAGCCGATTTCATCTATGCGGCGACGATTTTGCTGGGGGGAACCGCGGTGTGGCGTGTCCTCGCCGGTGTGGTGCATGACGCGCCAACCGTCTGGTCTTTTGTGGCCATTGAAGTGGTCACATCAGCCATTTGGGTGGCGCATGCGCGCACGCTGAAAAGTTGAGTTTTGTGAGTGGTCGGAGTGGCAGGATTTGAACCTGCGACCCCCTCGTCCCGAACGAGGTGCGCTACCAGGCTGCGCCACACTCCGATAAAGTGCAGTCTATATAGCCAAGCCCTGACAGGCTGGCAAACGAAAAAACCATAGGGTTTCAGGAGCAAGAATAATGTCCGAGGCAATTGAGAAAACATCAAAAAAACGTCCCATATTGGCTGTCGTGAGCGGCGTTGCGGCTCTGATATTGGGCTATTTACTGCTCTGGCCGGTGCCGTTTGACCCGCTTGTGGGGCCGCCGCGCGACACCAATCCGGCGGGCACGGGTGTGTTCTTGAAAAATAACCGGCTTGCGGCTGCCGAAAGGCTGGTCTCCGGCGAAGGCCCCGAAGCGGTGGCGTTTGACCGTCGCGGGCGGCTTTATACCGGCCTTGCCAATGGCGATATTGTGCGCATGGGCGCGGGCGATGAAAAACAAGTGCTGGCCAATACAGGTGGGCGTCCGTTGGGGCTGAAATTCGACGCCGCCGGTAATCTGGTGATCGCCGATGCCTTTAAAGGTCTTATTGCCATGGCTCCTGACGGCACCATCAGCACATTGGCGACCCATCACGAAGGCGAGCGGATGATATTTGTCGATGACCTCGCTATCGCCTCCGACGGCAAGATTTATTTCTCCGATGCGACGCGGCGTCATGAATATGGCCACGATATTTTGGAAGTGTTCGAGCTGCGCCCGACCGGTCGCCTGATGGTCTATGACCCGAAAACCGACACTGTTGCGATGCTGCTCGACAATCTTTATTTCGCCAATGGTATTGCGCTGAGCGTTACTGAGGATTTTGTATTGGTCAATGAAACCCACAACCACCGCATTATTCGCTATTGGCTGAGCGGGTCGAAAGCCGGTAGCGCCGATGTGTTTGCCGAAAACCTGCCGGCGTTTCTCGACAATGTGACAACCGCGTCTGATGGCGGTTTCTGGGTCGCCGGTGTGGCGCCGCGCACCGATGGGCTGGACGCGCTGGTGGCGCGCCCGTTTATGCGCAAAGTGCTGTGGCGGTTTATGGAGGCCACCGGTTTCAGTCCGGTGACGCTGCATAGCTATGCGTTTAAAATGTCGTCAAATGGCGAGGTGTTGGCTTCCTTGGAAGATGATAGTGGGCATATTTACATGATGACCAGCGTCATCGAACACGATGGCAAGCTCTATCTCGGCAGTCTCATCAATGACGCGATTGGCGTAATTGACGCACCGTAAAGCGAATTAGGGGCTAGACCGCGCCCGCGTTTTTAACTATTTTCCGGCTCAGTTGGGGTGTAGCCAAGTGGTAAGGCACCGGTTTTTGGTATCGGCATGCGTAGGTTCGAATCCTACCACCCCAGCCACTCTTCAGTCTTTTGGCAAAAAACCCGCTTCGCGAAGCTGTTCTTCGCTGATGCGGTGGATGCCTTGCGCGTAATTTTTGGCGTTTTGCGCGTAAAAAGCCGCATTCATCGCATTGGCCGCGCCGCTATCGCGTGTCTTCACCAGTTTGGCCGGACTGCCCGCAATGATGGAGTTATCGGGAATCACACTGCCTTGTGTGACGATAGAATGACCGGCGACAATGCAATTATCGCCAATCACCGCGCCATCCATCACCGTTGCATTGATGCCGATAAGACATTTATTGCCGACCGTGCAGCCATGCATGGTGACGTGGTGGGTGATGGAACAGTCATCGCCGATAATCGTCGGCGTCGTCGCGCCAACATGAATCATCGCGAAATCTTGGATATTGGTGCGCGCGCCAATCTCGATATGAAACATCTCGCTGCGCATCACTACATGCGGCCACACCGAACTGTCGGGGCCGATGGAGACGTGGCCGAATATCAGCGCCGTTTTGTGTATCCAAGCGCTATCGTCAATATTCAACCGGTCCATATTACGCTCCATTTTAATTCGGCGTCCGCAAACGCTGGATGGAAACGATAAGCCGCCCGATGACCGAAAGAAAGACAAAAGCGGCGAACAATAAAGCCAACGTCGCGAAGGCGTTGGGATAGACCATAACGGCGGCGAAAAAAATGACAGTCTCAGTTCCTTCGGCCAAACCGGCGAGGTAGTAAAAACCTTTTTCCCCTTGTGCGGCAGTGGTCTCGCCGCGCTTTTCTGCCTGAATGGCGTAAGCCAGAAAAGCCGTCATCGACATGGCGAAGCTCGACAGCAGCACAGATACGCCAAAAGCATTATCCATATTGTGAAGCAGAAAACCGATGGGCAACAATGCCCAAAGGAAAAAATCAGAGACGATATCGAGATAGGCACCGAGGTTGCTTGGCGTGCGCTGCCGCGCCACAGCCCCGTCGAGACCATCGGCCAATCGGTTGAGCGCAAACAGCACGAGCGCCGCCGTAAACTGCCCCTGCGCCACCATGTAGACACTGCCAAGGCCCAATAAAAAACCGCCAATAGTGATACTATTGGCGGAGATTTTAGGAGCGATGGCCGCCGCCGCCGCATTTAGCGGCGGGTCAATCAGCCGTCGCATGGCAGCGTCAAGCATCAGCTCGCGCGCTGCACCAGACTGTCAATGGCAGCGCGATAATCGCGTTCCATATCGGCCACAACTTCTTCAATGGTCTGCACTTTTTCAATGCTGCCAATGCCCTGACCGGAGCCCCAAATATCTTTCCAGGCTTTGGTCTTCATATTGCCGCCGGAACCGAAATCCATTTTCGTTTTATCGGCGTCGGGCAGATTGTCCGGGTCAAGACCGGCCGCCGAAATGGACGGCTTGAGATAATTGCCGCTGACGCCGGTGAACAGCGATGAATAGACGATATCGTCAGCCGCGCTTTCGACCAGCATGTCTTTATAGCCTTGATCGGCATTGGCTTCTTGTGTGGCGATGAAGCGCGAGCCGATATAAGCAAGGTCGGCCCCCATGGCGAGAGCAGAGGCGACGCAATAGCCATCGCCCATAGCACCCGATAGGAGGATAGTGCCGTCGAACCAGTCTTTGACTTCGCGCACCAGAGCGAAAGGTGACAGCGCACCGGCATGACCACCGGCCCCGGCACACACCAGAATGAGACCATCAACGCCTTGCTCGGCGGCTTTTTGGGCGTGTTTGACATTAATCACGTCGTGGAACACCACGCCGCCATAGCTATGCGCCGCTTCGACGACAAACTCCGGCGGGCGCAGCGAGGTGATGATAATCGGCACTTTGTGCTTCACGCATAAATCCATATCGGTTTTCAAGCGGTCATTGGAGGCGTGGCAAATCTGGTTGACCGCAAAAGGGGCAACATATTTATCAGGATTGGCCGCTTTATATTCTTCCAGCTCGGTATTGATGCGCGTCAGCCATTCGTCGAGCACCTCGCTCGGACGGGCATTGAGCGCCGGAAACGAGCCGACAATGCCGGCCTTACATTGGGCAATCACCAATTCCGGTCCGGAAACCAGAAACAAGGGTGAGCCGACAACGGGAATACGCAGACTGTTCTGCAAAACTTCAGGTAGTGCCATGATTAATCTCCATTTCTGGCAGAGAAATTAGCGTTTTTACGCAATAAGGCAAGCCGTTGGAGGGTATGAATTGAGCGGCAAATGACCCTATTTGAGCGCCGCATAAACCAGCTGCGATAATTGTGGGCGCAGCGGATAAGTGGCAGCGGGCATAAGCTGGGTCATCATGATGACGGTCATATCCTCCACCGGGTCGTTCCAGAATATGGTGCTGGCGAGACCGCCCCATGAGGTATTGCCATTCGATGTGGTGGAGACAGTGACGCCGCTATCCATCACAACCGACAGGCCGAGGCCGAAACCGGTGCCCGGATACGCCACTTCGGTGAACTCGCCAAAGCCGTGCGCCTCAAGGGTGCGATTATGCGGCAGTTGATTGCGGCTCATTTTATCGACCGTCGTGCGGTTTAGAATATAGGCGCCATTGGCACCGGTTCCGCCACGACGCAGCATGTCGGCGAATTTGAAATAATCCTCCATGGTCGAGAGGAGGCCGCCGCCGCCTGATAAAAATGCGCGGCCCGGGCGATAAATCGTCCGCTCAGGACTATCGGCCAGCGTGGTCTCGCGCTTAATCGGGTCGAAACTATAATTGTGCATCAGGCGCGCGCGCTTATCGTCGGGGATGTGAAAGAAACTATCGACCATGCCGAGCGGGTCGAGAATGTGTTCCTTGAAATAGACATCCAGCGTTTTGCCCGATACCAGCTCGACAATATGGCCTAGCACATCTGTGGCGACGGAATAATTCCACGCCGTGCCGGGCGAGAATAAAAGCGGCATCTCAGCCAGTTTCTCGCACAGTTCGGCGAGGTTCAATTTCTCCGAGCGCGCGCCATTAATGTGTTGATTGCGATACATGGCGTCGACCGGATGCTCGAGCATGAAATCATAGGTGAGGCCGGCCTGATGGGTTAGCAGGTCATGGATATTTATCATCCGCTGCGGGTCGCGTGTGGTGAACTCGCTGGCCGTACCGTCGTCAAAAACTTTCACATTCTTAAAAGCCGGTATGAATTTGGTGATGGGATCGGTCAGCTTGATCAGCGACTTTTCATAAAGCTGCATAATCGCCACCGAGGTGATCGGCTTGGTCATCGAATAAATGCGGAAAATGGCGCTGTCATCCAGCTCAAAACCGTCGTCAAATGCGCTTCTGCCCTGATGGCTCAGCAGCGCGATTTTGCCTTCGCGCGCCACCGAGATGGAAATTCCGGCGAATTTTTGGCGCTCCAGATAAGAGCTGAAAAAGGCCGGCACGGCATCGAGGCGGGCGCGGTCAAAGCCCAGCTTTTCGCAATCTTCAAACACATAATCGGTCATTTTTTTATCCTCCCAAATCGGCTTCATGCGCCAGCAAAACAAACGCATAGACGAAAGCGATTTCGTGCAACTGGTTAAAGCGCCCCGCCTTGCCGCCATGGCCCGCCGTCATCTCGGTGCGCAGCAGGCTTAAGCCCTCATCTTGGCGTGTCGCGCGCAGACGCGCAATCCATTTGGTCGGTTCCCAATAGGTCACACGCGGGTCGGTGAGACCGGCCGTGGCCAGAATATGCGGATAGGCCTTGGCCTCAATGTTTTCATATGGCGCGTAGCCGGCAATCAATTGATAGGCCTCGGCGCTTTCAATGGGGTTGCCCCATTCCGGCCATTCCGGCGGGGTCAGCGGCAGGGTGGCGTCAAGCATGGTGGTCAGCACATCGACAAACGGCACTTCGGCCACCGCGCTGCAGAATAATTCGGGCGCCAGATTAACCGTCGCGCCGACCAGCAAGCCACCGGCGCTGCCGCCATGGATGGAAATTTGTCCGGCTTTGGTGAACCCTTGTTCGATCAACGCCTCGGCCGATGATACGAAATCGCGAAACGTATTGGTCTTTTTGGGCCCGCGCCCTTGCATGAACCAATCGTGGCCGCAGGCTTTGCCGCCGCGAATATGGGCGATGGCGTAAATAAAGCCGCGATCGACAAGGCTTAAGCGGGTCACTGAAAACGCCGCCGGAATGGTGATGCCGTAAGAGCCATAACCGTAAAGCAGCACCGGCGCGCTGCCATCCAGCGGCGTGTCTTTGTGATAGAGCAGCGATACGGGAATTTGCGCGCCGTCATGGCCGGTCGCGGTGATGCGGCGGGTCACATAATCTTCGCTCGCATGGCCGCTCGGTACGCTCTGGGTTTTACGCAAGGCGCGCGTGTCGGTCGTCATATCATAATCAAACGTCTGCGTCGGCGTGGTCATGCTGGCATAGGTGAAGCGCAAATTGCGGGTGTCATATTCGGCCATGCTGCCGAAGCTGACATCATAGGCTTCCTCATCGAAAGCGATTTGCGTCTCGTGGCCATTGGCCAGATTGACCAGAGCAATGCGGGGCAGGGCGTTCTCGCGCAGCAACACCGCCATATGCTCGGCAAAGGGCAGGGCGTCGAGCACCAGACAACCGGCTTGGTGCGGGCGCAAAACCTGCCAGCTCGATTTGTCACCGGTCGCTTTCGGCACCGGCGCGGTGACGATTTGGAAATCCTCGGCCTTTTTACCTATGTTGCCTGTGTTATCCGCATCCCAATTCGTGACGATGACCAGACGGTCGCGCGCCGCATCGTCATCGACTTCATATTCGATACCGGTCTCGCGCGGCGCGACGCATATCGGCGCGACCTCGGGGTTGTGCGCGTCAATCAGGAGCGCTTCGGCGGTCTCGTGGTCATGCGCTGAAATAACCAAAAAGCGTCCCGAGCGGGTCTCCGACAGGCCGATGAAAAAACCGCAATCGTCTTCTTCGTAAACGCAAACATCGTCATTTTGAGGGGTGCCGAGCGCGTGGCGCATGATTTTGCGCGGCCGATGATTTTCGTCAATGGCGACATAAAACAGAAATTGCCCGCAGGCCGACCATCCAAAACTGCCGCCAGTGTCTTGAAGAATGTCGTCTGTATCGGTCGTTTTATCTGTGTCGCCTTCATCCTCGGCCATAATACGACGCAGCCTGATGGTGAAATATTCCGAGCCTTTATCGTCATAAGCCCAAGCCAGCAGCTTGGCTTGCGGGTCGGGGGCGTGATTGATGATTTTGAAGAAGTCCTTGCCCTCGGCTTCTTTATTGCCATCGACAATAACGCGCATGGTGTCGGTGTCGCTATCGCGCGGGCCGCAACAAATCAGCAGGTGCTCGCCGCCGGCGACATAGCGCGTCGCCCAGGCCAGCGTGCCCTCATTCATCGGCACCGAGGCGTCGTCCTCTTGAATGCGGCCGCGCATTTCGGCAAACAGCTTTTCTTGCAACGCCGCGGTCGGCGCCATCACCTTATCGGTATAGGCGTTCTCGGCCTCCAAATGGGCGCGTATCTCGGCGTCCAGCGCTTGCGGATCTTTCATCACCGCTTGCCAATTATCATCGCGCAGCCAAGCATATGGGTCGGTGCGGGTGATGTTGTGATGGGTGTCGCTAAACGGCTTTTCAGCCGTCTCGGGGGCGCCGGGCGGAGCTTTCATTTTGGCTTTGCCTATTCCGCAACCGTCTCGCCGCTATCGTCTTTCAGCGTCAGCGCCGTGCCGTTCATGCAATAGCGCAGACCGGTGGGCGGCGGCCCGTCGGGAAACACGTGGCCCAAATGGGCACCGCAATTTGCACAGACCGTCTCGGTGCGTTTCATAAATAACGTATTGTCGGGGCGGTCGGCGACCGCGGCTTCGCTCACCGGCTCCCAAAAACTGGGCCAGCCGGTGCCGCTGTCATATTTGGTGCCGCTCTTGAACAGGGGCGCGTCGCAGCACACACAATGATATGTACCCTCCGATTTGCTGTCCCAATAGGGGCCGGAAAAAGCCCGCTCCGTGCCGGCCTGCCGCGTGACATAGAACTGCTCATCATTGAGCTGTTGGCGCCATTCAGCATCGGTTCGTTGAACCGGCCACACCGTATCGTCTTTTTTCCGGCCCATATCCGAGACCTATTCGAACAACAAGGTCAGGTTTTCAGAAACCATGACCGGTTGATCCGAGCCTTCCATTTCCATCACCACATCAGCGGTGAACAGCTTGCCACCGGCTTTGTCTTCGACGCTTTTCAGCGTCGAGCGGGCGCGCACTTTAGAGCCGACCGGCACCATGCCGGTGAAACGGGTTTTGTTGGAGCCGTAATTAATGCCGCGGGTGACGCTTTTCACGCCTGAGATTTGCGCCATCAGCACCGGCAGCAAAGACAGTGTCAAAAAGCCATGCGCAATCGTGCCCATGCCCAGCTCTTTTTGCGTGCGCTCGGCATCGAGGTGAATCCACTGATGGTCACCGGTCGCATCGGCAAACTGATTGACCCGGTCTTGGTCCAGTTCGAACCAGTCGCTGACGCCGAGTTCTTCGCCGACAGCGCCGGCATATTCGTCAAGATTTTCAAAAACGCGCATTGGTATTCTCCTTCAATTAGCGTTGATTGGTTAAACAATCTTGGAGTCTTTATTACCCCAATAACGGTCGCGTACAAGACGCTTATACAGCTTACCGGTCGGGTGACGCGGCAACTCTTTGTCGAAATCGACCGAGCGCGGGCACTTGATGGCGGACAGATTGTCTTTACAGAACTGAATCAATTCCGCCTCCAATTCGGGGCCGACATCGGTCCATTTGGCCGGTTGCACCACCGCTTTTACTTCCTCGCCGAAATCCTCATTGGGCACGCCAATGACCGCCACATCGGCCACTTTCGGGTGGGTGATGAGCAGGTTTTCGGTCTCCTGCGGGTAAATATTCACCCCGCCGGAAATAATCATGAACGCCTTGCGGTCGGTGAGGTAGAGATAGCCCTCCTCATCGAGGCGGCCTACATCGCCCAGCGTTGACCAGTTTTTCTTGGATGGGTGACGGCTCTCGGCGGTTTTCTTCTCGTCATTATAATACTCGAAAGTCGGGGTCTCGACATCGGGTTGCTCGAAGAAAATCGTTCCGCTTTCGCCGACCGGAAGTTCATTGCCTTCCTCGTCGCAAATATGCAGCACACCGGTCAGCGCCGTGCCGACCGAGCCTTTATGCGCCAGCCATTCTTCCGAATTGAGTTGGGTGAAGCCATTGCCTTCCGACCCGGCGTAATATTCATAAATCACCGGTCCCCACCAATCGATCATCTGTTCCTTAATCGGAATCGGGCATGGCGCGGCCGCGTGGATCGCGGTCTCCATGCTGGACAGATCATATTTGGTGCGCACGTCCTCGGGCAATTTCAGCATGCGGACAAACATCGTAGGCACCCATTGGCTTTTATTGCATTTGTGCTTTTCAATCAGTGCCAATGCTTGCTCAGGATCGAAATTTTCCATGATGATGCACGTCGTGCCCACCGCTTGCGCCGCCATATTATAGCGCAGAGGCGCAGCGTGATAGAGCGGCGCGGGCGACAGATAAATCGAGCTGTCGTCGAAACCATAAAGCAGGGTAACAAGCCCCAGCAGCGCATCGGCTTCTTCAATTTTGTTGCCGGTCAGCGGGCGGCGAATGCCTTTCGGGCGACCGGTGGTGCCGGATGAATAGAGCATATCCATGCCTTGCGTTTCATCAGCCACCGGCTCGGCGGGTTGCGCGTCGCGGGCCGATAAATAATCTTCATAGCCTTCCGACACCTCGCCGACCATGAACATGCCGGCCATATCGGGCAGCAATGGCACCAGCTTTTCAGCTTCCTCTTTCATATAGTCGGAGGTGAACAGCATTTTGGCGCCGCAATCCTTGACGATATATTCGACTTCGCCGGCGGTCAGGCGCGATGAAACGGCGGTGAAATACAGACCGGCGCGTTGCGCGGCCCAACAAATTTCCAAAAAGTGAACATTATTGTCCATGAAAATGGCGATACCGTCGCCGATTTGCAGACCACGGGCGCGCGCCAATTGGGCAATTTGATTGGAACGGTCGTTCAATTGTTTATAGGTCACGACCTCATCGGTAGAGGCCATAATATACGCCGGCTGATCCGGAATATTTTGCGCATGAATATAAGGGTGCATAAACTCCTCCCAAAATGTCCTATTGCGAGAACTATAGAGATATGGGAGTTTTGAGCAAGTCACAGCGCGAGGGAGAACGACAAAATGTCCGACTATGAACAGATTAAAACCGAGGTCGATGAAAACGGGATTATGGTGCTGACGCTCTTTCGCCCCGAGGCGATGAATGCGTTTACCGCGCGCATGATGCACGAGATTATTGACGCTTTTGACCAAGCCGATGCCGATGACGCGGTGCGCGCCATCATTATCACCGGCGATGGTGAGCGGGCCTTTTGCGCCGGCGCTGACTTGTCGCAAGGCGATAAAACCTTTGATTATGCCGAGCGCAGTGACGGCGGCAAGAAATCCGGCGTGGTTGCCGAGGGCGGAGATATTGACTGGTCGAGCGAGGATATCCGCGATGGCGGTGGCCTGCTGACGCTGCGGATTTTTGAAAGCATCAAGCCGGTTATCGGCGCGATTAACGGCGCTGCTGTCGGTGTCGGCGTGACCATGCAATTGCCGATGGATGTGCGTATTGCGTCGGAAAATGCGCGTTTCGGTTTCGTGTTTGCGCGCCGCGGCATTGTGCCCGAAGCGTGCTCAAGCTGGTTCCTGCCGCGCATTGTCGGTATCTCGCAAGCGTTGCAATGGTGCTATTCGGGCGAAATCTTCGGGGCCGAGGAAGCGTTGCGTGGCGGCCTGGTAAGCGAGGTTGTGCCGCAAGCCGACTTGTTGGCGCGGGCCAAAGAACTGGCGTTGCAAATGACTGAAATGAGCTCGTCCGTCTCGGTGGCGATGACGCGACAAATGCTGTGGCGCATGATGGGCGCCGACCATCCGATGGAAGCGCATAAAGTGGACAGCAAAGCGATTTTCGGACGTGGCCGTCAATCCGACGCCAAAGAGGGCGTGGTGTCATTCCTTGAAAAGCGCCCGCCGCAATTTGCCGATAAGCCGAGCAGCGACATGCCCGGTTTTTATCCGTGGTGGGACGAACGCAAGTTTTCGTAACAACGTTTTACGCCAGCTCGTCTTCGTGCCGCACAATGCTCCAGACCGGCGTTGTGGCAATCAGCGTCGAGACCAGCACCAGCATGGCGAGGGCGCATAGGAAAGTGGTTGTTAATGGGCCGACAAACTCGGTCACGATACCGCTCAGCGTCGCCCCGACCGGCGCCGACCCCATAAAGCCGAGGCTATAAAATGCCAAAACACGGCCGCGCGCCTCGGCCGGTGCTTCGACCTGCACAATGGTTCGTGCCATGGTCATATTGACCCCGGCCGCCAAACCCCAAGCGCCGGCAATGGCGCAGACGGAGGCAAAGTTTGGCGCAAGCGGCACCAACATCAACGCAAAGCAGCCGACAATCAGCGCGCCGACCATGGCGCGGCCGCGACGCTCGACCGGACGGCGCGCCATCATAACGACGGTGGAGACAATGGTGCCGCCCCAAAAGGTGAAATTGAGGATGGAGATTTCCAACTGCCCGCCGCCGAAAACATCGGTGACGATAAGCGGCAGGGTGACCATGAAAATGCCGATGAAGAAAATGCCGGTGCCGACCGAGGATAAAATCACCGGCCGCATAACGGATGAATGCCAGACGATGGAAAAGCCGGCACGCCAGCCGCCGTTTTCCTCTTCGTGGCCCGGTACAGGCGGAAAATTGGGCAGCGCCAATGTCACTAAAAAGCCGATTACCAAAGCGATGGCTTGCATCAATAAAAGCGCCCAAGGACCGGCCAGCGGTGCCGCGGCTCCGGCCAGAATATAGCCCAGCAACTGCGCCGAGAATTGCGCAATCAACGCCATCATCACACCATTTTGAATATGGC
>JADHOK010000010.1 GCA_016779015.1 PS1 clade bacterium
CGCGTCCTCCGGCAAGTCCATATCAGCCAGTTTTTCACCCACCGGCACCAGATAATCGCCCGGATAAAGCCCTTCCGGAATATCGCCAATCGCCTCGCCCTTGGCCTCGCGCATCCGCAACAGGGCTGATTGCGCCAGCACATCGACCTGTGAACCGGCATCATTGATGTAGTATTCGCGCAAAACATCGTTGCCCGTCTTCTCCAACAGGCGCGCCAACACATCCCCGACGACCGCACCGCGGGCATGGCCGACATGCATCGGGCCGGTCGGATTGGCCGAGACATACTCGACATTCACCTTCTCGCCGCCGGTGCCATCGCCATAGGCCGTGCCGGCATTCAGAATATGCGGCACAAGCGCGTGCCAGGCCGATGCTTCGAGGCGCAGATTGACGAACCCCGGACCGGCAATCTCAGCCGCCGCAATGCGCTCCGAGGTCAATAATTCTTCGACCAGAAGCGCAGCCAAATCGCGCGGCTGCATACCGGCCGGTTTGGCCAGCACCATGGCCGCATTGGTCGCCATATCGCCATGCGCTGCATCGCGCGGCGGCTCCACCGTCAGGCGCGACAAATCCAGCCCTTCTGCAAGCTTGCCCTGCCCTTGCAAAGCGCCAAGCGCGGCGCGCAGCTCGGTTTCGATTTCGGCGAAAAGATTCATGCGCGCTTTCTAAATCATCGTATCTGAAATGTCGAACAGGCGGCGGTGCTCTTCCATGGCGAAACGGTCGGTCATACCGGCCATATAATCGCAAATAATCCGCGCCGCCTGCGTGGTGTCGCCATCCAGTGCCGCACCGCGCCAGTCCTCGGGCAGCACTTCCGGCTCAGCCAAATAAAGCTCAAACAAATCGCGCATGATGCGCCGCGCTTTGCTCATCGACCCATTGACCGTGTGGTGGCGGTAAACGCGGGCGTGCAAGAAAGTTTTTATCGCGCGGTGTTTGGCTTCCATCTCCGGCGAGAACACAGCCAGCGCGCGCCCTAATTGGCGCACATCATCGGCGCTTTCAATCTTGTCCTGCTTGAGACCGGCATGCACCACAGCGACCAGATCGGCAATCATCAGCGAAATCATCTCGCGAACCAATTCGTGACGCACCAGCTTTTCGTCAATCTTGCCGTGCGTTTTATCGATGGCTTCAAGAATTTCACCGGTGAGAGGCAGCTGACGCAGGTCATCCAGCGTAATCAGTCCAGCCCGCAGGCTGTCATCAATGTCGTGATTATTATAGGCAATATCGTCTGACAGCGCGGCCACTTGCGCCTCCAATGAGGGCCACGTGTCGAGACCCAAATCCTGCACCGCCGCGTGTTCGCGCAAAGCAAACGGCAGCGTGTCGAGCGTGGTGTCGCCGTGCAGCAGTGGGCCGTTATGTTTCACCAAGCCTTCCAGCGTCTCCCAAGTCATATTCAACCCGTCAAACGGGATGTAGCGCTTCTCCAATTTGGTGACGATACGCAGCGTCTGGGCGTTATGGTCGAAGCCACCGAAGTTCTGCATGGCGGCGTCGAGCGCGTCCTCACCGGCGTGACCGAAAGCGGTGTGGCCGAGGTCGTGCGCCAATGACAGCGTCTCGGTCAATTCCTCATCGAGGCCCAATTCGCGGGCGATGGAGCGGCCGATTTGCGCCACCTCCAAAGAATGCGTCAGGCGGGTGCGGTAATAATCGCCGACATGCGCGACAAAAACCTGCGTCTTGTGCTTGAGACGGCGAAACGCCCCACAATGCAAAATGCGGTCGCGGTCGCGCTGATACGGGGTGCGGGTTCTGCTCTCCGCTTCGTCATGCTGCCGCCCCCGCGAGGCGTCGGGATGGCAGGCATAAGGCGCGTGATAAACGGCGTGGTTCATGCCCCATATGTAGGGCGGTTTGGCTTTCATGGGAAGCATAGCTGTCTAAAAAAGCGTAGGCCCTGCGACCAGCAATCCGCTCAATCTCAATAAGTTAAATGGAAGCTGATAAGTGCACTCGAAGACGCGGCTAAAACGTCAATCGCAGCATCACCATATCGCGCACCAATTGGCCATTTTCGATAATCGGCTCGGGGTACTTGGCAAAATAGTCGCGCAAAATGCCGTCTTTCTTGAAACCGCATTTTTCATATAGGCGGATTTGGTCACGGCCGGTTGTAGCCGTGCCAATCTCGACAATCGCCGCGCCGCGCGTTTGCGCCAACCCGACCACACGGGCAATCAGCGCGCTGGCCATACCCTGACGCCGCATAATGGTTTTGGTGGCGATGTTTTTAATCTCAAAGCCGCCCTCAATCGGCACGACGACACACAGCGCGTAAGGATCTCTCGGCTTGCCGATGGTAAATATCTCAGCCTCGGGGCAAGTCGGCGGCGTATAGGCCTGCACAGCCTCAACCCACGGGTCAGCCTGCAGCAATAAATCCCAATGGGCGCGGGTCAGCGCGGCGTCATATTCGGCAACATCCATGCGGCGAGCTTAGCTTGAATCGCAGCCGTTTTGCGCTGCCAAATATCAGTGGCTTGTATCTGCGGCTAAAGCACCCTATTTTCTGGATATGCAGCAATTCGCCATTACCGAAAGCGCCGCAGCGCAAATCAGCAAGATTTTAGCTCAAGAAAATGAGGGCGCGTATTTGCGCGTGGCGGTGCAAGGCGGCGGGTGCTCGGGCTTTTCATATGTGTTTTCCATCGATGGCAAAAAAGCCGATGACGACCTGACATTCGAACGCGACGGCGTCACCGTGCTGGTCGATGAAATGTCGATACAATATATGGAAGGCAGTGAGATCGATTGGGTCGATGATATGATCGGCGCTAGCTTTCAGATTAAAAACCCGAATGCCACCGCAAATTGCGGCTGCGGCACATCCTTCGATATTTAAATTATGAAACTCGCCAGTTGGAACGTGAATTCAATCAAGGCGCGCCTGCCCAATGTGCTGCGCTGGTTGGAAGAAGCGCAACCCGATATTGTCGGCCTGCAAGAATTGAAATGCGTTGATGAAGCTTTCCCGCGCGCCGAGATTGAGGCGCTGGGCTATAATGTCGAGACGCACGGTCAGAAAACCTATAACGGCGTAGCGCTGTTGTCGAAGCTGCCACTGGAGGATGTCTCGCGCGGCCTCCCTGATTTTGAAGACGAACAATCGCGTTATATCGAGGCGGTGGTTTCAACCGATAAAGGCGCGCTGCGCGTAACCTCGATTTATCTGCCCAATGGCAATCCGACCGGCGACGACGGCAGCGACCCGAAATACACCTATAAGTTGAACTGGATGGCAGCGCTCGAGGCGCATGCGAAAACCCTGCTGGGCTATGAAGAGGCGTTTGTGCTGTCGGGCGATTTCAACGTCATCCCGACGCCCGCCGACTGCTATAGCCCCGGCGCTTGGGAGGGCGACGCGCTGTTTCGCCCCGAAACCCATGCCGCCTTCCGCCGCATCTTCAATCTGGGGCTGACCGAAGCCGTCGCGTCCTCGGCGCAGACCGGCGACGATACTTATACATTCTGGGATTATCAGGCCGGGGCTTGGCCGAAGAATAACGGCATTCGCATCGACCATCATCTGATGTCACCGCTGGCTGCCGATATGTTGAGCGGTTTCGATATTCATCGCCATACGCGCGATTGGGAAAAACCCTCTGACCACGTGCCGGTGGTCATCGAGCTGGATATTTAGTGGAACCCCTTTTGCTTTTTATCGCCGGGCTGGTGGGCGGCACGATGAACGCGCTCGCCGGCGGCGGTAGCGGCGTCACTTTTGCGGCTTTGGTGTTCACCGGTATGCCGCCCATCATCGCCAATGCGACCAATACATTCGCCGCCACATTCGGCTACATCACCGGCGTGGCGGGCTATTGGCGGCATATGGAAGGGCTGTGGCGCGACCTCATCTGGCAAGTGCCGCTGGTGTTTATCGGCGGCCTAATCGGCGGCTGGTTGCTGCTGCAAACCGACCCGCAATTATTCTCCGCCGCCGTGCCATGGTTGCTGCTGTTCGCTACGCTATTGTTTATGGCCGGGCCGCAATTGCAGCGCGCGGCGGCCCGCATGCAGTCGCGCAATGTGCGGCTGCTCGGCGCTTTTGCGGTTTTCCTGACTTGCATTTACGGCGGCTACTTTCAAGGCGGCTTCGGCATCCTCACCCTCGCCGCTTTGTCGTTGGGGGGCTATACCGCCGTGCGCGCCATGAACGGGCTGAAGCTGGTTTTCGCCACCGTCTCCTCGGTGGCGGCGATTTTGCTATTCGCCACGCAAGGCAAGATTGACTATGTCGGCGGCTTGGCGGTGATGGTGGGCATCGGCATTGGCAGCTATGGCGCAGCGCGGCTGACCGATTATGTGTCCGACGCCAATGTCAAACGCGCCAGCCTTGCCGTGTGCTGGCTGGTCACGGTTTACGCTTTCGTTTCAACCTATAGCTAGTTGAGGCGCGCCAAAGCGCTTTGCAGCTTGTCGCGGCGTGCTTCTTCTTCGGCGAGGCGCGCTTTGTTTTCGTCGATCACCGCTTCCGGCGCTTTATCAAGAAACCCCTGATTGGACAGCTTGCCAGAGATTTTCTTAATCTCGCCTTCCACCTTGCCGATATCTCTGGCAAGGCGCGCTTTCTCAGCATCGACGTCAATGACATCAGCCAATGGCAGGGCCAGTGTCGCCTCGCCAAGTACGGCTTGCACCGCGCCTTCGGGCACCGCATCGGCCTGCGCAATATCAGACAGCCGCGCCAATCGTTTCAGCACCGCATCGGTCTGGCTGAGACGGCCTTTCGTGGCCTCTCCCGCGCCGACAACAACCAGCGGCACTTGCGCGCCGGCCGGCACATTCATCTCGGCGCGCACCGAGCGGATTTCAGAAATTGCCTCGATAAGCCAATTGACCTCGGCGTCAGCCTCGGCGTTGATGAGGTCTTTCGATAACATCGGCCATGCATCCAGCATCAGATGATTTTCGCGTTGGGCGGTCTTGGCCCAAACCTCTTCGGTGACGAACGGCATGAACGGGTGCAGAAGTTTGAGGGCTTGGTCGAGCGCCCATTTGGTCGCCGCCTGCACTTCGGCTTTTACGGCTGCGTCCTCGCCCTGCCCGTCTGCTTGCAGTGATGGCTTGGCCTGCTCGACATACCAATCGCAAAAACTGTTCCAGATAAATTGATAGACCGCATTGGACGCATCATTGAAGCGATAAGCCTCGAGCGCTTGTGTCACCGCGTCTTGCGCGCGCACCACCTCACCGACCAACCATTGCGTCAGCGGTTGGCTGGCTTTGGCGGGGTCGAAATCCCCGGCTTCAAAGCAGCCGTTCAATTCGCAAAAGCGCGCCGCATTCCAAAGTTTGGTAGCGAAATTGCGATAGCCTTCGACCCGCGCCTCGGCCAGTTTGATATCGCGCCCCATTGCCGCCATGGCTGACAGGGTGAAGCGCAGCGCATCAGCGCCGTATTTGTCCATCAGCTCTAGCGGGTCAACCACATTGCCTTTCGATTTGGACATTTTCTGACCTTTTTCGTCGCGCACCAGCGCGTGTACATAGACGGTATGGAACGGCACCTCATCCATGAAATGCAAGCCGCTCATCATCATGCGCGCGACCCAGAAAAAGATAATATCGAAACCGGTAACCAGTACATCGGTTTTGTAATGGCGGGCAAGCTCCGGCGTTTCATCGGGCCAGCCCAGCGTCGAGAACGGCCATAACGCTGAGGAGAACCAGGTATCCAGCACATCCTCATCGCGCGTCAGCGCCACGCCATCGCCGGCTTTGGCTTGCGCGGCGGCTTCGCTTTCGGCGACATAAACATTGCCGTCTTCATCATACCAAGCCGGAATTTGATGCCCCCACCAAAGCTGGCGCGAGATACACCAAGGCTGGATATTGTTCATCCACTCAAAATACGTCTTGTCCCAATTCGGCGGCACGAATTTGGTCGCGCCCCCTTTCACCGCTTCAATGGCCGGCTTGGCCATGGTCTCGGCATCGACATACCACTGGTCGGTCAGCCACGGCTCGATGACCGCGTTAGAGCGGTCGCCATACGGCACCATATGCGTGTCGGGTTCGATTTTATCGACCAGCCCCAGCGCTTCCAAAGCGGCGACGATTTTTTCACGCGCCGCGTAGCGGTCGAGGCCGTGCCATTCTTCCTTGCCGTTCATGGTTTCAAAAGCTTCGTCGGAGAGGTCGATCGCCGCGTGTTGGTCGAGCATATTGATAGCGGCTAGACCGCAGCGTTTGCCGACTTCGAAATCGTTAAAGTCATGCGCCGGGGTGATTTTCACCGCGCCCGAACCTTTCTCAGGGTCGGCATATTCATCGGCAACAATCGGTATCAGGCGACCGACAATCGGCAATACAACATTTTTGCCGATAAGGTCCTTATAACGCTCATCCTCAGGATGCACGGCGACGCCGGTATCACCCAGCATGGTTTCCGGCCTGGTGGTAGCGACGGTGATATGACCGCTGCCATCCTCAAGCGGATAATTAAAATGCCACAGGTGGCTATTGGTTTCGCGCTGTTCGACCTCGAGGTCGGAGACAGCGGTTAACAGTCCCGGGTCCCAATTGACCAGACGCTTATCTTTATAAATCAGCCCCTGCTCATAAAGACCGACAAATACTTTCAGCACCGCTTTGGACAAGCCTTCATCCATGGTGAAGCGTTCGCGGCTCCAATCACAACTGGCACCAAGGCGGCGCAGCTGGCGGGTGATAATCGAGCCGCTTTCCTCTTTCCATTGCCAAACGCGCTCGAGAAACTTATCGCGGCCCATTTCGCGGCGGCTTTCATTGCCCTGCTCGGATAGCCGGCGCTCCACCACCATTTGCGTTGCGATACCGGCATGGTCCGTGCCCGGCTGCCACAATACATCGCGGCCGCGCATGCGCTCAAAGCGACACAGAATATCCTGCAGCGTATTGTTCAGCGCGTGACCCATATGCAAGCTGCCCGTAACATTGGGCGGCGGAATGACAATCGTATACGGCTCGGCTTCGGGAACACGCCCAGCTTTGAAACAGCCGCTCTCTTCCCAGTCTTTATAAAGGCGGGATTCAATCGTGGTCGGATCAAAATGTTTGTCGAGCTTGTTACTGCTGGCCATTATCACTCACATGCTTGTCTGCCCGTGAGTTACACCAAGCCGCAGATTTCATCAAGTCACGCCACCCATGGATTACGTCCGGATTTTGCCATCGGGGTCGTTTGCCAACACCGGCTCATCGCGGGCGGCTTCGACGAGACCGCGAATTTCCTCCCGCATCGGCCGCTCGGCAAGCGGCGGCATATTGCGGTCAATCCAATCGTGCAGCAGCGGCTCAAGCCGCTCCAATATCAAGGCTTCCAACACGGTCGGCGGATTGTCCTCGCCGCCGCTCAGCCTGTCGAGTGCGGCAAAAATTCGATCGCGAGCTTGCTAGGAAAACGCGGTGCTACTTGACGTATCACTTGACGTATCACTTGGCGTATCACCCAACGTCTCGTCATCATCCGACATAATGCGCCGAATGGCCCCAATGATTTCATCCGTATTGTCGCCATCGGCGAGTGTTGATTCATCCATAGCCGTCTCCGTTTCAAAACGCCAACAGCCCGATGGGAACTCAACTCAAAAAATCAGAATTATTCCGTGTCGCCGGCCGACGCGGTCAAAGACGCCGGTTCGATGCGCAAGCGGCGCGCCGTCAACCGACCCGTCGTTGCCAGCAAATTATACGCCGCGACATACTGATTGCGTTCAGCTTGTACCAAATCGACGCGGGCATCGAGCAATAATTGCTCGGCGTTCAGCACATCCAAATTGGTGCGCGTGCCCAATATGTTTTCTTGCTTCACGCCGTCCAACGCCAATTCCGAAGCGGTGATTTGCTCCTTGGTCGCAGCGATGGCCGATTGCGTTGCCTGCACATCATTCCAAGCGACAATCACTTGCCGCTCCACCGTATTGGAGGCGACATGCACATTTTGTTGCAGCGCATTACTGGCATCGCGCGAGGCGGCGATGGCGGCAATCGATTTACCGCCCAAAAATAACGGCACGGCAACCCGCACTTCCACCCTGGTCACTTCCGTTTCATGTCCAACCAAAGAGCCCGACGGGTCTTCGTTCCTCGAATAAGAACCGGTCAGATTAACCGAGGGCAGCACCGAGCCGACCGCGCTATAGCTGGAATATTTACCGCTTCTGGACATTTCTTGCGCGTTTTTCAAATCAGGATTTTCACTTCGCGCCGTGCTGATGGCTTTGTCGAGGGTACGCGGCAAGCGCGGTAGCTTGAGCGGTTTTGCAAGCGCCCCCGGCTCTACCCCCACCACTTCGCGATACACCGCTTCGGCACCACGCAAAGAGGCGGCAGCAACCAGCTGCGCCGATTTGGCGCCCGCAACAGCAGCGCGCGATTGCGCCACATCGGTGCGCGTCACCACGCCAACCGAAAAACGGTCTTCAACCGCTTCCAATTGTTTTTCCAAAACGCGCAAATTTTTCTCACGCAGATCAAACACCGAGCGCGCCTCAAGGACGTCCAAATGGGCCGCGATGGCGGCGAGCAGGATTTGCTGCTCAGTGCTTACCAACTTGGCTTGCTCGGCTTTCACCTCGGCGCGCTTACTGCGGAACGCGTTGAGATTTTTACCGCTGGTAAAAAGCTGCTGCGTCAGCTGCACACCATAGCTATCGGTGTTGTAATCGCTGCTCATGGCAGGTTTATAAACACCCTCATTGGTTTTGGTGTTGGTGTCGTTATACGTCTCGCTGGTGAAAGCCGTCACTTGCGGCAGCATGTCAGACAGGGTGACGAATTGCTCGTTATAGCGCGCATCATAGGTTGAACTGGCCGCCGCTAGCGCCGGATTTCGGGCTAGCGTTTCCGCCATCGTTTGCTCCAAAGACACTGCATGAGCGCTAAAGGTGGCAAAAGCCATCAGCGAAAGGCTCGCCAAACCGGTTTTTATTGTTTTCATAAACATATCCCGCCTGATTCTGATTGGCGTATCAAGCAGTGCCTAAAACTCAAACGCCGGCACCGGGTCGAAAACCACCAAATCCGGTGCTGCATTATCAAACGCAATATGCGTCGATAAACTGTCACCGATACGCCTATAAATATGTGCTTTTTCGGTTCCGTCAACTTTTCGCACACACACCAGCCGTCCGCCTTCGGCCAGTTGCGCAAGCAGCGCGCTCGGCTCGCTGGCGAGACAGCCATTGATAAAAATGACATCGAACGGCCCTTGCTTGGCTTGCCCTTCGGTCAGCGGGCCGCATACGGCGACCGCATTATCGATACCTAATTGCTGCCAAATGGCGCCTGCTTTTTCGCCAAACCCTTCATGGTCTTCCAAGGCAATGACGGTGGAGGCAAGACCGGCCAGCACAGCCGCCGCATAGCCCGTGCCACCGGCGATATCGAGCACCGCATCCTCGGCCTGCACCTCTGCCAATTCGATAAGCCGCGCCAGCGCGGTAGGGGTCAGCATCGTGCGACCGGCTTCACCGCTATTGCATTCGAGTTCTAAATCCGCATAAGCGAGGTCGCGCGCCGTGCCGCCGATAAATGCTTCGCGCGGGATGCAGCCCATTTGACGCGTCACGCGATAATCGCGAATACCGCCCGGCTTGAGCTGGCATTCGACCATGTTGAAGCGATATTCCGCCGTCGCAGCTTCGTTCATTTGAGGAGAAGACATATTCAATCCTGTAGCACCAATAAGGTTGGCTTTATATACGGCGCATTGGTTTTTTTGACAATATAGGTGGGCCGTAAAAACAGGTTGCGCTGATGGCTGGGGGATTTATAAACGGGCGACCACAGCGATTGCACAACTTTTGTTGGGCGATCGGCAACGGCCACGTGGCGGAGTGGTGACGCAGCGGCCTGCAAAGCCGTGTACCCCGGTTCGATTCCGGGCGTGGCCTCCACCCTTTTACGGGTGCCGGTTTTTCATCTTGGCGCAAATGGCAAGCTCTGGTATATCGGCAGTCTCGAAAGAGTAATCCTCGGTAGCTCAGTGGTAGAGCAGTTGGCTGTTAACCAATTGGTCGCTGGTTCGAATCCGGCCCGGGGAGCCACTCTTTTTTCTCCCCCCCCAAATCTTTCTTTTCAAACCCATTCGACCTTTGGGCAGTTAACGCTTCCAAGCGCGAGCGCATATTGTTAGCCTTCCGTAACGTTTTACGGGGGGGAACCATGATTGATTTTGAAATTCCGGAAGAAACCAAAATTGTGCGCGAGAAAGTGCGCAAGTTTGTCCACGAAGTATGCATTCCGGCGGAGGAAAATCTGAGCGTCGAGACTTTTGAGGATATCCTCGCCGACCTCAGAACAAAAGCCCGCGCCGAGGGGTTGTGGTGTCCGTTCTTCCCCACCGAATGGGGCGGCATGGGGCTGAAGCCGCTGGCCAATGCGCTGGTACAAATGGAATTGGGCGAAGCCATTTTGGGTGCGCTGGCGTTAAACACGCAAGGCCCGGATGACGCAACCATGATGACGCTGCTGCATCACGGCACCGAATATCAGCATGAGAAATTCCTGAAACCGCTGGTCAATGGCGAAAAGCGCGTCTGCTATGCGATGACCGAGAAAGGCGGCGGCGCCGATGCCACCGGTATGCAAACCAGCGCCGTCGAGGATGGCGACAATTACGTTCTCAATGGCGATAAATGGTATATCTCCTCGGCCAATGTCGCCGATATAGCGGTGGTGATGGCCAAGACCGACCCCGATGCGCCGCGCCACATGCAATTCTCAACCTTTATCGTCGAACTGCCCAATCCGGGCTTCAACATTCTACGCAATATCGACACCATGCACCGCCACACGCCTTTGGGGGAGCGTTTGGGGGCAGCGCATTGCGAGATTGAGATTAAAAATCTCGTCGTGCCGAAAGACAACCTGCTTGGCGGACGCGGCCAGGGTTTCAATATGGGGCAGCACCGGCTCGGCTATGGCCGTCTGCGCCATGGTATGCACAATGTCGCCAAAGCACAGCGCGCGCTGGATATGGCGGCAAAACATGTGCTGCAGCGCGAAACATTCGGCAAAAAACTGGCCGACCGACAAAGCGTGCAATTCATGCTGGCCGATTGCGCGGCAGAAATTTACAAAGCCCGGCTGATGCTGATGCACATTGCCTATAAGGCCGAAAACGGCAAAGACATGACGCAGGAAAACTCTATCGCCAAAATCTTCCTCGCCAATATGGTGCAGCAAGTGGTCGATACCGCGTTGCAGTTGCATGGCTCGCTGGGCTATTCGCGCGATACGCCATTGGCCGATTGGTATACCTCCAATCGCAGCCAGCGTCTGGTTGATGGGCCGGATGAGGTGCATCGCTGGAAAATCGGCAAGAATGTGCTGCGCGCTTATGAACGCGACGGCACCACCGCCATGGCCGCCGGCGGCGATTTGCTTTAGTAGTGCTTTAGTATTGCGTGGCAAATCGGCACCATTATCGCGCCCATTACTGGCGACACATCCAAAATGCCCTAACTCACGTATTAAGTATGAGTATGGGAGTGGGACGTGTCACAGCACATCATTGTGTGGTTTCGTCAGGATTTACGCTTAGACGACAATCCAGCGCTGGAAAGCGCCGTTAATAGCGCGTCCGCTATTATTCCGATTTATATCGATGATGAGACTTGTGGTCGCCAGCCCGGCACAATGGGGCGGTGGTGGCGCGATGCGTCGCTCCGCAAACTAAACGCCGCGCTCAAGGCGCGCGGCAGTCGGCTGATTTATCGCACCGGCAAAGCCGCGCAAATCTTACCCGCACTGGCGCAAGAGGTCGGGGCAAAAGCGGTGGTTTGGAACCGGCAATACGAAGCCGATATCGTCGCCCGCGACACCGATATTAAAAAATCCCTGAAAGATAGCGGCATCGACGCCGAAAGCTCTAACGGCGCGCTGCTGTTCGAGCCTTGGGAAGTGACCTCGAAGTCGACCGGCGGGCCGTTCAAAGTATTCACCCCGTTTTGGCGCGCCTGCCGCGCCCTTGGCCTGAAGCGTGCATTGTGGGATGCGCCTGCGAAACTGCCGGCGCCGGATAGCTGGCCCGATAGCGCCCCCCTGCCCGCTACTGACGCGCCCTCGCATATGGACCGATTGGGCGGATGGCAGCCGGGAGAAGACGGCGCGCGTGCTGCCTTATCGCTGTTTTTGACGCAAAATATTCGCGGCTATGCCGAGCGGCGCAACCTGCCCGCTGAACCGGCAACCTCGCGCCTCAGCCCGCATTTGCGCTGGGGCGAAATAAGCCCGGCGCGCATAGTGTCCGAAACAAAAAACGCCGACATCGCGGCCGATGATGGCGACAAGTTTCTGGCCGAGCTGGGGTGGCGCGAGTTTTCTTATCAATTGCTGTATCACAATCCGGCGCTGAGCGAGACTTGTCTGCAAGAGAAGTTTGAAGCCTTTCCGTGGCGCAATGACCCGCATGAGTTGGAGGCGTGGAAGCGCGGCGAGACCGGCTATCCGATTGTCGATGCCGGCATGCGCGAACTGCGGCGCACCGGCTATATGCACAACCGCGTGCGGATGATTGCCGCTTCCTTTCTCATCAAGCATTTGCTGGTCGATTGGCGCGAAGGCGAAAAATGGTTCTGGGAATGTCTGGTCGATGCCGACCCGGCCAATAATAGTGCCAGTTGGCAATGGGTGGCCGGTTGCGGTGCCGATGCCGCGCCCTATTTCCGCATCTTCAACCCGATATTGCAGGGCCCGAAATTCGACGCTGACGGCGTTTATACCAAAACCTATGTGCCGGAATTAAACGCGCTTTCCGGCAAGACCTTATATGCGCCGTGGACGGCCAAATCAGACATGCTGGATGGCGGTCAGATTGCGCTCGGCGAGACCTATCCATACCCCATTGTTAACCATGAAGCGGCCCGCGCGCGGGCCTTGGAGAGCTTTAAGTCATTGTAGTTGCTTAGGAGTAAATTATGAAAATCGCGATTATCGGCAGCGGCATATCGGGCAATGTCGCGGCGCACATCTTGTCCAAATCGCACGATGTAACCATCTATGAAAAGCGCGACCGCGCCGGCGGTCACAGTGCCACCAAAGATATCGACTATACGGGCAACGGCGATTGGATGAGCGTCGATACCGGCTTCATTGTCTATAATGACCTCAATTATCCCGGGCTCATCAACCTGTTCAAGGAATTGAAAGTCGAGACCGAGGCCAGCGATATGAGCTTCGGCTTCTCGGCCAATCGTGGTGCCTTTGAATGGTCGGGGCAATCCATCGCTTCGGTATTCGCCCAGAAACGCAATTGGGTTAATCCGCTATTCTGGCTGATGCTGCGCGACATTTTCAACTTCAACCGCCTCGCCAAGCAGGACCATGAGGGCGGCAAGCTAGGCGATGAAAGTCTCGGTAAATGGCTGCGACGCAATCGCCTGAGCCGTATTTTCATCAATCGCTATTTACTGCCCATGGGCGCGGCCATCTGGTCTACCCCGGCTGATGAAATCCTTAATTTTCCGGCCGCCAGCTTTCTGCAATTCTTCTACAATCACCGCCTGATCAATAAAGACCGGCCGCAATGGCGCACCGTCACCGGCGGCAGCCGCGAATATGTCAACAAAATTACCGCCGGTTATAAAAACTGTCTGCGCTTGTCTGCCGAGGTGACCAGCATCACCCGTCACGCATTTGGCGTCGAGGTAACCGCAAATGGCGAGACCGAAACCTATGACGAGATTGTGATGGCGGCGCATAGCGACCAAAGCCTCGCAATGTTGAACGATGCAACGCCCGAAGAGCAGGCAATCCTCTCGGCCATTCGCTATTTGCCCAATGATGTTTATCTGCATCGCGACCTGCGGCTGATGCCAAAGCGGCAATCAGTGTGGTCGGCTTGGAATTATATCAGCCAGAACACAAGCGGAAACGACCCGATTATGTCGGTCAGCTATTGGATGAACCGGCTGCAAAATCTCGATTACAGCAAGCCGGTTTTTGTCACGCTGAATCCGGCAGTGCCGCCCGATGCAGATAAGACTTTCGGTCATTATAGCTACGACCACCCGCAATTTGATGCCGCCGCCATTGACGCACAAAGCAAGCTGCCGACCATTCAAGGGGCCAATCGCACCTGGTTTTGCGGCGCTTGGTGCGGCTTTGGCTTTCACGAGGACGGGCTGCAATCGGCCTTACGGATTTGCAAGCAAATAAAAGCACTGCCTGAACCGCATCTGGTTGCGCGCTCCCGCGAGCAAGCCGCGGCGGAATAAGCATGCCAGCAGGTGATAATGCGCTTTATGTCGGCGAGGTGCGTCACGCGCGCTACCGTCCGCGTGCGCATCGTTTCACCTATCGCGTATTTTCCGCATTTGTCGATATTGACGACCTCGATGCCGACGCCTTGGGCCTGAAGCTGCTCTCGGTCGATAAGTTCAATCTGTTCAGCATTCGCCGCCGCGACCATGGCGCGAAAGATGGCAGCGCACTGCGCCCGTTTATTGAAAGCCTGCTGGCCGAGGTCGGGCTTGGCGCGCCCGAACGCATTCATATTTTATGTTATCTGCGTATGTTCGGTTTCGCTTTCAACCCCCTCACCGTCTATTACTGTCGCAGCAATAACAAGCTGACAGCGATGGTTTATGAGGTGCGCAATACATTTGGCGACGACCATATTTATGTGGTGCCGTTCCGTGGCGACCATAAGGACAAGCCGCTGCTTCATGTGCGCGATAAGCTGATGCATGTGTCGCCGTTTATCGGCATGCAGGCGACGTATCATTTTTCAGCCGAAGCGCCCGATGAGCAATTGCGATTGGTTATCCGCGAAACCCAAGACAACGCACCGTTGCTGGTGGCCAGTTTTGTCGGCGCGCGCCGCGCCCTCACCGATGCGACGCTGTTCAAGGCCTTCCTTCGCCATCCGCTAATGACGGTTAAGGTTTTGGTTGCAATTCATTATGAAGCTGGCAAACTCTTTATTAAGGGTGTTCCATTTATAAAACGTCCCGAACCGCCTCAAAGCCGGCACAGTGTATAGTGGCAGGAGGGAGATATGAGCAATACGAAGCCCGGCCAACGGGCCATTGAAAATGTTAGTAAAAAATACGCGGGGCCACGTCCCGCCGGTCTGAGAATTCTCTCGCTATTACTGCGAAACCTCCAACACGGCGAATTGCAGCTCGCTTTGCCCGATGGTGAGGTGCTGACATTCGGCACCCCGACACGCGACGGCGCGGCTGTTTTGCGGGTGCATGATAACGCATTTTTCACCCGCACACTGCGCCATGGCGCGATGGGCTTTGCCGAGAGTTACATGGATGGCGACTGGTCGTCGCCCGACCTCGCCAAGCTGCTCATTCTGTTCAATTCCAATATAACCATGCTGCAGGAAAAAATTGGCCGCAATCGCTTGACCCATTGGCTCAACCGCATCATCCATTTGTTGCGCCCCAATACACGCAAAGGTGCGAAGCGCAATATCCACGCCCATTACGACCTCGGCAATGAATTCTATGCGCTTTGGCTCGACACCACCATGACCTATAGCTCGGCCTTGTTCAGCGACAGCCAGAAGAGCCTGCGCGACGCGCAAAACGATAAATATCGTGCGCTGGCCGCCAGCACCGATATCAGACCTGGCGATCATGTGCTGGAAATCGGCTGCGGCTGGGGCGGTTTTGCTGAGTTTGCGGCGCGCGAACTCGACTGCAAAGTTACCGGCATCACCATTTCCAACGAGCAATTGGCCTTCGCCAAAAACCGTATCGCCAAGGCCGGTCTGCAAGACAAAGTGGACTTGCGCTTTTGCGACTATCGCGACCTCGACAGTCAATATGACCGCGTCGTCTCCATTGAGATGTTTGAGGCGGTCGGCGAGAGTTATTGGCCGACTTATTTCAGCAAGCTGCACGATTGTCTGAAACCGGGCGGGCGCGCCGGATTGCAAATCATCACCATCGCCAAGGAACGTTTCGAGGCGTATCGCAAAAAGACCGACTTCATCCAGCGCTATATTTTTCCCGGCGGCATGTTGCCCTCGCCTGAGCGCCTCGATACGGAGTTTGCCGCCGCCGATTTGCAACTGCTGGCGCGCGAGGATTTCGCCGCCGACTATGCCCGTACGCTAGCCGAATGGCGGCTCCGCTTCCTCGACGTTTGGCCGGAAGTGCAAGCGCTGGGGTTCGACACACGCTTTCGCAATATGTGGGAATATTATCTGGCCTATTGCGAAGCCGGCTTCGCAACCAACTCTATCGATGTGTCGCATTTCACGCTGACCAGAGACTAAGCCGCGCTTCGAGAGAGACTATGCCGCCTCAGCGGTTCATGGCTTTGCCTGCCAATCGGACGTAAAGCCCGCGCGGCAGCATCGCAAACACCCGCAACATCCACGCAAATCGCCGCGGAAAAGCGATATGGGTTTGGTTTTTAGCCAAGCCATTGGCGATGCGCCGCGCCGCATCATCGGCCTCGATAATGAACGGCATGGGGAACGGATTGACGTCGGTAGCGGGCGTTTTAACAAAGCCTGGCGCTACCATGGAGACATGCACGCCGCAGGGCTTTAAGTCCATGGCCAGCGATTCACCCATATTAAACAACGCTGCTTTCGACGCGCCATAAGCCGCCGAGGTCACCAGACCGCCATATCCGGCGACCGAGGAGATGAGCGAAATGTGCCCTTCGCCGCGCCCCACCATTTGCGGCACTAAAGCGGCCAGCCCGTTTACCGTGCCGCCAAGATTGACCTCAAAGGTGCGGTCGAACAGCGTCGGGTCAAAATCGGGCAAAGCGGTCGGCAGATAAATTCCGGCATTCATCACCGCCAATGCGATGGGGCCGAGTGCCGTTTCGATATCGGCAACCGTTTGCGCCATGGCGGCGCGGTCGGTCACATCGCAAGCGAAAGGGTGGATATTGACGTTGGTGTCGGCGACCGCCTTGAGGTCAGCTTCGCGGCGCGCCGAGATGGCAACCTGCCAGCCGCGCCCGGCCAATTCTTGAGCCAGCGCCGCGCCAATACCTGAGGACGCGCCGGTAATCCACGCACAGCCATGCTGCGGCGTCATGATTTTCATAATCGGTCTCCCAAAAAGGGGTTACGGGTGTTTCCACTGTTTACGCGGCGGAATGGCGCTCGGATTAATCTGTCGCACAGCCAGCTTATTGCCGCTACGCACAAATTCGGTTTTCACCCAACGACCGCTATCCGTGTACCAGATATCGCTGCGCAATTTGCCGTGTAGGCGAAAGCGCGTGGCCTGCACCGGCGCGTTTTCGATACTCAGTGTCTCAACCCCAATGCGCTCGACTTCGGCAGTCAGCAGCCGCGCATCCTGCGACGAGATGAAAGCCGACTGGCGGATGAAATTCGGGTTGAAATAGCTGGTCGGCAAAAGCGGCGCTTCGAGATTGTTCTCAAACTTTCTGCCACTGCCGACATAGCGCCCATTCTCCAGACGCAACGCCACAGTTTCATCTTCGCCATTATTGTCGGTCTTGGAATTAAGCGACAACAATGTGCCGTCGCGCCAGACTTCGCGGCTGTCATGGCGATAACGGAAAAGCGGTATCGGCCCGATTTTGAAATCAATTTCAATATGAATATCAACAACCAGCTCGCCCGCATCAGAGCGGTTGAAGTCCAGCACCTGAAAACCCAGCGGCTTGTCCTTGCGAACAATCTCATAGGCCAGACGACCGCCCTCAGGAACCCCGCCCAGCCAGTCGCGCGACACTGTATCGGCGATGGCTGTGGCCGGTACCAGAAACAATAATGTCAGAAAAAGCGTTGCCCTAGCGCGCGAAGAAATCCCGCGCAATGCGTCCAATATTATCCGTAAATCGAAGCGCGCCATCGGTCACCGCCAAGCAAATACAATCTTCGTTTCCTTCAGCGCGCGGACGGTGCTGGATATGCATGTCGGCCAGAGCCAACTGCCCGCGCTCATAAAGTCGGTTACCATCACGAAACGCCCCGCGCAAGACAAGAGTGGCCTCGATACCGCTATGGGTGTGTCGTGGAGCCGCTTTGCCCGGCTTGATTTTCAGCAATTTGACGCTCTCGCCATTATCACCAAACGGCAATTTGACCTGTTTGACGCCGGGATAGGCAAAACGCCAATCGGCGTTTTCAATCGGTTGATCAAGCAAACTGCGCAGCGCTGCCGGCAGGTCTTGGTTTTGAGCCACTTCCGTTTTTTCTTCTTCGGCTTCCGGCTCGTCGAGGCGCGCCATCACGGCGTCCAACGTGTCGGCTTTGACCTCGCAAGTCTCGGCTTCGTCGAGCAACAAACCATTGAGCTGCTCAAGCGCTTTATATTGATCGCGCGCGGCCGGAGAAAGAGTGATGAAGCTGGCCATCAGCACCGACATGCCATACCCCAAATCACCGGCGGCATATTGCGCTACCAGCGATTCCAAACTTGGGCTTAAAGGGATATGTGCGTTCAACACGAGACCTCATTAGTGCTTCTAAGAAATAAAATAATTGTTATAAATTACGATGTAAACCTCCCATCGGATTAGGCAAATTGAAATTTTATCGGGTTTACAGGAGAAAAAAGTGCAATTTCACGAAGATATGATCGCCGCCATAGGCAATACCCCTCTGATAAAGCTCAAAAAAGCCTCGGCAGAGAGCGGCTGCACCATTCTCGGCAAAGCCGAGTTCATGAACCCCGGCCAATCGGTGAAAGACCGCGCGGCGCTGTACATCATCAAAGACGCTGTCGAAAAGGGCCAATTACAGCCCGGCGGCACGATTGTTGAAGGCACTGCAGGCAATACCGGCATCGGCATCGCTCTGGTGGCCAATGCGCTGGGCTATAAATCGGTAATCGTCATTCCCGAAACGCAGAGCGATGAGAAAAAGGACATGCTGCGTCTGGCCGGTGCCGAGCTTATCGAAGTGCCCGCCGTGCCCTATGCCGATGACAATAATTACATCAAATATTCCGGACGTCTGGCGGCCGAGCTGAATGAGAAAAACGACAAAGGCGCGGTTTGGGCCAATCAGTTTGACAATGTTGCCAATCGGCAAGCCCATATTGAAACCACCGGGCCGGAAATCTGGCGTCAGACCGACGGCAAAGTAGATGGCTTCACCTGCGCTATCGGCTCCGGCGGCACGCTGGCCGGTGTCGGCATGTATCTGAAACAGCAAAACAGCGCCATCTGCATCGCCGCCGCCGACCCGATGGGGGCCAATATGTATCACTGGATCAAGCACGGCGAATTGCGCTCCGAAGGCACGTCGATAACCGAGGGCATCGGCCAGGGGCGCGTGACGGCAAACATCGAAGGCGCGCCGTTTGACGACGCCTATCAAATCGAGGACGCCGAAGCGCTGCCTATCGTCTTTGACCTGCTGAAAGAAGAAGGTCTGTGCCTTGGCGGCTCCAGCGGCATTAACATTGCCGGTGCCATGCGTATGGCCGCCGATCTCGGCCCCGGCCACACCATCGTCACCATTTTATGCGATTACGGCACGCGCTATCAGTCGAAAATGTTTAACCCGACTTTCCTGAAAGAAAAGGGCCTGCCCCATCCCGATTGGCTGGCATGACCAAGCTGCAAACCATCGTCACCCATCTCGCCATGGATGCGCCTTTGGCCGTGTCCTCGGGTGAGATTGTCTGGCCGGCGGGGGTCAGTTTTCAGCCGGAAGCGGGCATGGCGCTGGACGCGTATCGCGCGCTTTACGATATGGTCGGGCGCAAATGGCATTGGGTCAATCGACGCCATCTCGACGACCGTCAATTGGCGGCGCTTATCCACCATCCGGCGACCGAGATATTTGTGCTGCGCCGCGACGCCGCGCCCATCGGTTATGTCGAATTGAATTACAAACTTTTTCCGCAGGTCGAGATTGTTTTCCTCGGTCTGGTGGAGGCCGAAATCGGCAATGGTCTGGGGCCGCTGATGATGAAGCGCGCCATGCAAATCATCAAAGCGCGCGAACCCAATCGGGTGATTATCCAGACCTGCACGCTCGACCATCCGGTGGCGCTGCGGCTTTATCAAAGCGTCGGCTTTTCACCCTATCGGCGCAAACAAGTCGAGATTATCGACAATTAATTCGCTTACTGCATCCTTCGTTTTTGAGGGGAGCGACCAGCATCATGATTGCCGAAACAGTCGCGCCCGTGTTAGCGTTTTCTCGTAATAACAATAATAACGGAACGCGAGAATGTTTAATCGCCTATTGAAACTGAACACCCAGAAATTCAGCTTGCTCCCCACCACTTTATTGGTCTTGTTGGCCTTAACCTTGCTGGCCAACACGGCACAAGCGCAGGCGTGTCCAAACTGGAATACACGAGAATTTTTTGAAAAAGCGCTACCAATCGATGTCGCGCACTGCCTTGATCGCGGCGCGGATGCGGCGGCACGGGATTGGCTAGGCAACACTCCCCTTCACTACGCGGCAGGGAATAACGAGACCCCTGCAATCATCATCACTCTGCTTGAGCACGGCGCGAACTCCAAAATCAAAAATAATGATGGCAAGACGGCCTTAGACCTTATTGATATGGATTCCCCGCTCCGTAATACAAAAGCCTACTGGCAGCTTCACGAGGCGCGGTATAAATAAAGACATCTTCACGCCCCATCACCGACAATCTGACATTCGCGCATTTCGATATTGTTTAGGGGGCAGCTATAAGCACCCGCCATTCATGGGTTATGATCTCGCCTATTGGGGTGTGTTACTATGGGAACAGTTAGGTTTATTGGCTTGCGGGGGTGTTCCCCGTCAGCCCCTTTTGGGGTTAGATAACACCTTAACAAACAGTTCACTTTTGCCTATAGTTGTGGGAGTTAAGTGTATGCGAAGCATTGCTTCATATTTTTTGTCCACTAATACGAAAAAAAACAGGGTTGTCGTCACATTCGGCAAAGACAGGACAATGAAACTTGATAATTTTTGGGCGGCAATAATAGGCGTAGCTGCTTATTGGACGCTTTGGTTTCTTGCGCGACCATCGGTGAAGGATAGCATTTCAGATGAAATTGCTTTTAGCGGTTTCGTGTCACTCGTTATCTGCGCGTCCCACTTCCGATTATCCGACCTTATTGATATGGTTAACGAACGTGTCGAAAGCCTTGCAAACCGTGTGGGCGAAATCGACGGCGGGCAAGAAGAAGTAGAGGATCACAGCCCGCGTGCTTTGACCGAAAAAGGGAGAATTCTCTCAAAAGCGGTAAATGCCAAGGACTTGGCCACTAAATATCGAAGTCATCTCGGCTCTGTGAACACCAAGCAGGCATACGATATTCAGGAGGCCTGCTTGGCTTTCGCCGAACTCGACATGCTTGAGGCACTGGATGATGAAGACAGTCGCGCCGTAAAGAAATATGCCTATGAAAACGGCAAAAGCGTAGAGCGCGTTTTGCGCGTCATTGGTATTGAAATGCGCGACATGATTCTCGCACAGCGAGAGAATGATTAAACGCCCTCAAACGCTTAACCTGCCCCTTCTTAATGCGGGAGCACTTGGCTGAGGAATAGCTTGGTGCGCTCGTTTTCAGGATTGGAGAAAAACGCCTCGGGCGCGTTTTCTTCGACAATCTCGCCCTCATCCATGAAAATCACCCGGTCGGCGACCTGACGGGCAAACCCCATCTCATGCGTCACGCACAGCATGGTCATGCCTTCATTGGCCAGTTCGACCATCACATCCAGCACTTCTTTAATCATCTCGGGGTCGAGCGCCGAGGTCGGCTCATCAAACAGCATAATGCGCGGGTTCATGCACAGGGCGCGGGCGATGGCCACGCGCTGCTGCTGCCCGCCTGATAATTGCCCTGGATATTTTTCCGCTTGGTCGGGAATACGCACACGCTCCAGCAGCTCGCGCGCCAGCTTCTCAGCTTCGGCTTGCGATTTGCCCTGCACCCAAATCGGCGACAGGGTGCAGTTTTCCAGCACCGTCATATGCGGAAACAAATTGAATTGTTGGAACACCATGCCGACATTCGAGCGAATTTCTTCAAGATTTTTGAGCGAGCCGTCCAGCGTCATACCCTCGACTATAATCTCGCCTTGCTGGTGTATTTCCAACCGATTGATGCAGCGAATGAGAGTGGACTTGCCGCTGCCCGACGGCCCGCAAATGACAATTTTTTCGCCCGCCGCAACATCCAAATCGATATCGCGCAGCACGTGAAAATTGCCGAACCATTTATTCATTTTGCTGATGCGGATGACCGGGTCACTCATGAGCTTGTCCTGTCGGTTGAGAGGTGATTTTCCATAAAGATTGAATAACGCGACATGGCAAAGCAGAAAAGCCAGAACACCCCAGCCGCAAACACATAGCCGGTGACATGGGTTTCCGGCGTCGCCCAACTGGCGTCGGTGAAGTGCAATTGCACGATGCCCAAAAGGTCAAACAGGCCGACAATCAGCACCAATGTGGTGTCTTTGAAAAGGCCGATAAACGTGTTCACAATGCCCGGAATAACCAGTTTCAGCGCTTGCGGCAGCACAATCAGGCGGGTTGTCTTCCAATATCCGAGACCAAGCGCCGCCGCCGCCTCGTATTGCCCTTTCGGGATGGCCTGCAAACCGCCGCGCACCACCTCGGCCATATAGGCCGATGAGAACAGCGCTACGCCGATGAGGCAGCGCACCAGCTTGTCGAAATTAACCCCATCGGGCAGAAATAAAGGCAACATGACGCTGGCCATAAACAGCACGGTAATCAGCGGCACACCGCGGAAAATCTCGATAAAACCGATGCACAGCGCGCGCACTATCGGCAATTCTGAGCGCCGCCCAAGGGCCAGCAGAATGCCGAGCGGCAGCGATGCGACAATGCCCGTCACCGCCACCACCAGCGTCACCAGCAAGCCGCCCCAGTCGGTTGTGTCCACCGCTTCCAGACCCAGCACGCCGCCGGTCAGCATGATGAAAGCAAATATCGGATAAAAACCCAGCAGGAAAAACAGATTGGCGCGCTTATGCCCGACACTCGGCATCAGCATCGGTATCAAACCGACTAGGCCGGAGAGAAACACCATATCCACCCGCCAGCGTTCGGCTTCGGGATAGCGGCCGTAAATAAATTGGCCGAATTTGGCCTCAATGAATGGCCAGCACGCCCCCTGCACCGGTTTCAAACAGGCCGTGCGGTCGTCGCCCGAAAAACTCGCGTCCAATATCGCCCACCCAAAAACCACTTCGGTGATATAGAGGATGATACCGATGGCGATAACCGTCAGCAGCGTGTCGAGCTTGGTGGCGAACAGGTTTTCGCGCGCCCAGCCGACAAAGCCGACAGTATTGGCCGGTGCCGGTCGCGGCGGGGTTGGTGTCCAACTGGTCATTTACCATGCCTCATGTGTTTTGCCCCACCAAGGCGATGCGCGCATTGTAGCGGTTCATGGCAAAGGAGGTGAGCAGACTGAGGCTCAGGTAAATCATCATGGTGATGAAGATAATCTCGACCGCTTGCCCGACTTGCGTCAGCGTTGTGCCGGCGAACACTGAAACGATATCGGGATAGGCAATGGCCACGGCGAGCGATGAGTTTTTGGTCAGGTTGAGATATTGGCTGGTCAGCGGTGGAATAATGACGCGCAGGGCTTGCGGAATAACCACCAGCCTAAGGGCGGTATTGTCGGGCAGACCCAATGCCGCCGCCGCTTCGCGTTGGCCTTTCGATACTGACTGGATACCGGCGCGGACAATCTCGGCAATAAAAGCGGCCGTGTAGAGGCTGAGCGCCAAAAGAAGCGCCACGAATTCCGGAATAATGGTGATGCCGCCGCGAAAGTTAAATCCTTTGAGCGCCGGCACATCGAGGCTGAAAGGCATGCCCGCCATCAGCGCCGCGCCGCCAAAGACGACCACAGCCAGCATCGCCAGCGGGCGCCATACCGGCAAAACCAAGCCGTCGCTCAAACGCGCCACCCGCGCACGACGACGCAACCAGAAATACGCTGAAACACTGATAGCCAAAGCCGCGCCATACCACCAAGCGGCCGCGCCGGCCTCGATCGCGGGCAGCACAATGCCGCGATTGCTGAGAAACATTGTTTCGCCAATCGACACCGCCTGACGCGGCGTCGGCAGATTACGCAGCACGCCAAAATACCAGAACATAATCTGCAAAAGCAGCGGCACATTGCGGAAAATCTCGACATAAACCATTGCGGTTTTGTTGATCAGCCAGTTGCGCGACAGCCTGGCCACGCCCAGCACAAAGCCCAAAAACGTGGCGAAACCGATCCCCAATACCGAGACCAGCAATGTGTTGAACAGCCCGACCATCAGCACGCGGCCAAAATTGCTGTCCTCGGAATACTCAATCAGCGTCTGGTTAATGCCGAAACCGGCGCGCTCTGACAAAAACCCGAAACCGGAATTAATGTTCTGGCGTTCCAGATTGCTCTGCACATTGGCGACCAGCCACACCATGGCCAGCACCAAAGCGCCCAGCACCGCCGCCTGCAAAAGCACATCGCGGCGCAGCAGTTTCGATTTCAGCGTATCGATCGGTCAGCTCCTAAAATGGGCTAGCGAATGGGTGGTGCGTATTGCAGGCCGCCATCC
>JADHOK010000093.1 GCA_016779015.1 PS1 clade bacterium
GAAGATATTGAGACCTTTCTCGCCTGATAAAAGCGGCGCATAAAAGCGGCAAAAGGAGCAGCCATGTTTGATTTAAGCGGAAAAAATGCACTGGTCACCGGCGCCTCGGGCGGTATTGGCCGCGAGATTGCCAAAGCTTTACACGCGGCGGGGGCCAATGTCGGCCTCGCCGGCACGCGCCAAGCGGTGCTGCAGGAATTAGCCGATGAGCTGGGTGAGGGCGCGCATGTGCTGGTCGCCGACTTGTCGTCCGAAGAAGGCGCGACGGCACTGGCCAAAAGCGCCGAGGAGGCCATGGATGGTCTCGATATCCTCATCAATAATGCCGGTATCACGCGCGATAATCTGGCGCTGCGGATCAAGGATGAGGATTGGGATGCGGTGCTGGCGGTCAATCTGACAGCCGGTTTTCGTCTCATTCGCGCCGCGTTGCGCGGCATGATGAAACGCCGCCATGGCCGCATTATCGGCATCACCTCAGTGGTTGG
This sequence comes from PS1 clade bacterium, assembly GCA_016779015.1. Taxonomy (GTDB): domain Bacteria; phylum Pseudomonadota; class Alphaproteobacteria; order RS24; family RS24; genus UBA8337. The sequence goes on from JADHOK010000093.1 coordinate 489, forward strand.
TGTCACCGGCAATCCGGGCCAAGCCAATTACGCCGCCAGCAAAGCCGGTATGATTGGCATGTCGAAATCATTGGCGCAGGAAGTCGCCAGTCGCGGCATCACCGTAAATTGCGTTGCGCCGGGCTTTATTTCGACGCCGATGACCGATGTTTTGTCGGATGAGCAAAAGCAAGCTCTGACCGCCGCCATTCCGGCCGGGCGGCTGGGCAGTGGCGATGATATCGCCGCCGCTTGCGTGTTTTTGGCCAGCGATGAGGCCGCCTATATCACCGGCCAGACCGTGCACGTAAATGGTGGTATGGCGATGATTTAACCCTGTCGTCGGCATGGTGTGTCACACTATGGACACAATGCGTAAAGGGTGATAGGGATTTTTCGAGTTTTGGGATAAGCGTGTCCCGCTCTTGTCCCACTGGGGAGAATCGCTGTTCAAGACAAGAAACAGCCCATATTTGAAGGAACTTATCATGAGTGATATTGCCGATCGCGTTAAAAAAATCGTTGTTGAAAATCTCGGTGTAGACGCCGGTGACGTTAATGAAGCCGCAAGCTTTATCGACGATCTCGGTGCTGACAGCCTCGACACTGTTGAACTGGTTATGGCCTTTGAAGAAGAATTCGGTATCGAAATTCCTGATGATGCTGCCGAAACCATTTTGACCGTTGCTGACGCCGTAAAGTTCATCGAACAAGCGGGCTAAGCCCTTAACGGGCCTCAATCATTATGCGACGCGCCGTTATCACCGGCATTGGTTCGGTTAACCCGCTCGGAGAGACCGCGGAAAAAAGCTGGCAAAGGCTGATTTCCGGTCACTCCGGTGCCGGGCCGATTACCGGTTTCGACGTCTCTGACCTTCCCTGCCAAATCGCCTGTCATATTGACCGCGTCGAAGAAGAGGGCGGGGAAGGCTTTAACGCCGACCTCTATGTCGCGCCGAAAGAGCAAAAGCGCATGGATGATTTCATCATCTATGCCATGGCGGCCAGCGATATGGCGCTCGCCGATAGCGGCTATAAAGCCGAAACCGAAGAACAACAATTCCGCACCGGCGTTCTTATCGGGGCCGGTATTGGCGGTCTGCAAGGCATTGAAGATGGCGCGTTTACGGTGCGCGATCGCGGGCCACGCCGTCTCAGCCCGTTTTTTATCCCCGGTTCTCTGATCAATCTGGCGGGCGGGCAAGTTTCCATCAAACATGGCCTCAAAGGCCCCAATCACGCCGTTGTCACCGCCTGTTCGACCGGTGCGCATGCGATCGGCGATGCGGCGCGCCTGATTATGCTGGACGATGCCGATGTGATGGTCGCCGGCGGCACTGAAGGGGCAATCACGCGCCTCGGCATTGCCGGTTTCGCCGCTTGTCGCGCGCTCTCCACCGGCTTTAACGACGCGCCTGAAAAAGGCTCGCGCCCCTATGACAGCGACCGCGACGGTTTTGTCATGGGCGAGGGTGCGGGTGTTGTGGTGCTTGAAGAATACGAACACGCCAAAGCGCGTGGTGCCAGAATTTACGCCGAAGTGGTGGGCTATGGCCTGTCGGGCGACGCCTATCACATCACCTCACCGGCCGAGGATGGCTCGGGTGGCTTCCGTTCCATGCAGGCGGCGTTGAAACGCTCCGGCCTGTCGCCGGAAGATATCGGTTATGTTAATGCACACGGCACCTCGACGCCGCTCGGTGATGAAATTGAATTGAAGGCGGTTGAGCGGCTGTTTGGCGGCGCTGCGGACGGCCTCAATATGAGTTCGACCAAATCGTCTATCGGCCATTTGCTCGGCGCGGCGGGCGCGGTGGAGGCGATTTTCTCAGTGCTCGCCATTCGCGACAATATTCTGCCGCCAACCCTCAATCTCGATAATCCTTCGGTCGCATCGGCGATTAATCTGGTGCCGCACAAAGCGCAAGAGCGCAAGGTTACGGCGGCACTGTCCAATAGTTTCGGTTTCGGCGGCACCAATGCTTCGCTGGTATTCAAAGCGGTCGAGTAAGCTTGGCAGAAGAAAAACAGCGACTGCACCAGCTTGTCATCAAATTCCGAGGGCTTTTCATCATCGCCGCGCTGCTGGGCGGGTCGGCGCTGTCTTTTGTTCTTGGGATGATTTATCTGCCCGGCCCGCAGCAAGAAACCGTGCGGGTGGTGCTGCCAAGCGGCGCTTCCACGCGCATTATCGCGGCGCGACTGGCTGAGGCTGACGCGGTGCGGAGCGCGGTTATTTTCCGCGCCTATGTGCGCCTGTCGGGCAAGGGTAGCAATTTACAAGCCGGTGAATATGACCTTCCCAAAAGGGCCAATATGCCCGCCGTGCTGCGCGTGCTGACAAGCGGCGAGGTGGTGCTGCACCCCATCACCATTCCCGAAGGTCTGACAAGCATGCAGATTGTCGGCCTGTTGGAGGCCAACGCGCTTTTGACCGGCACGGTAGCGGTGCCGCCCGAGGGAACGTTGCTGCCCGAGACTTATAATGTCGAGCGCGGGATGAGCCGCGCCGCTTTGATTGCCAAAATGCAGGCTGACCAAGCCCGTGTCATCGCTACGCTATGGCCAAATCGGCAGAAAGATTTGCCGGTCAAGAGCAGTCGAGAGGCGCTTATTTTGGCGTCGATTGTAGAGCGCGAAACGGCTGTCGCCGAAGAGCGCCCGCTGGTCGCCGCGGTGTTTATCAATCGGCTCATTAAGGGCATGCGCCTGCAATCCGACCCGACGATTATTTACGGCATTGTCGGCGGGCGCGGCAAGCTGGGCCGCCCCATTCGGCGCAGCGAAATTCGACGCCGCACGGCCTATAATACCTATCGGATTGACGGCCTGCCGCCGACACCGATTGCCAATCCGGGCCGCGCCTCGATTGCCGCCGTGCTCAATCCGGCTAAAAGCAAGGCGCTGTATTTTGTCGCCGATGGGACGGGCGGTCATGCTTTTGCCGAAACGCTGGAGGCGCACAATAAAAACGTTCTCCGTTGGCGGCAAATCGAAAAACAAAATGGCAGATAGGCTATAATTGGCTTCGTAGTTTTGATTCGACCGATTTGATTTGAGAGGCCTTCACCCGATGTCATCATCAATACACCGTCGCGGTTTGATGCTGGTGCTGTCGTCGCCCTCAGGTGCCGGTAAGACCACCCTGGCGCGCGGCTTGTTGATGGCCGATGATAATATCGATATGTCGGTCTCGGTGACGACGCGCAAAGCCCGCCCTGGCGAGATTGACGGACAGGATTATCATTTTATCGATACGCAAGCTTTTGGCGAGATGCGCAATCGCGAAGAATTGCTCGAACACGCCAAAGTTTTTGACAATTATTACGGCACGCCGCGCGGGCCGGTTGAGGCGGCATTGGCTGAAGGCCGCGATGTGCTGTTCGATATTGATTGGCAGGGCACGCAGCAATTGCAGGAAGCGGCGGCCGATGATTTGGTCAAAGTGTTCATCCTGCCGCCGACCGCGGCGGAGCTGGAAAAGCGCTTGAACAGTCGCGCGCAAGACAGCGCCGATGTGGTCGCCGCGCGCATGGGCAAAGCCTCGGACGAGATAAGCCATTATCCGGAATATGATTACATCATCGTCAACGAAGACGCTGAAGCCAGCCTCGCGCAAGTGCGGGCGATATTGACCTCGGAACGGTTGAAGCGCGCACGCCAAACCGGCCTTTCCGATTTCGTCAAAACGCTCCGCGAAGCTTTGTAAGCTTTAAGTAAGCTCTAATTCTCGAGAACCACGCGGCCGATAATATTGCCCTCGCGCAGGTCGTCGAGCGTGCGACTGGCTTGGCTCATATCGCGCGTTTCGACCGGAATCGGATTGATTTTACCGGCTTTGACAATTTCGAGCATTTCGATGGTGTCCTCCAACGTGCCGGTCATCGACCCGCCTATGGACATGGCGCGAAACGGAAACATCGGGATAGGCTGTGTGAAAGCGCCGCCGAACAGGCCGACAATTTTCACCTCGCCGCCGCGCCGCAACGCACCGGTAGCAAATTGCAGCGAACCCTCGGCACCGACAAAATCAGCCGCGCCGGCGACGCCGCCATTGGTGTCGGCAACGAGTTTTTTCAAATCGCCCTCGGTGGCCGGATTATAGGCCGCTTTGGCACCGGCCCCCATGGCTGCTTGTAATTTATTGTCGTCGAGGTCGGCGACAATCGGTGCTTCGTCAAACATTTCCAGCGCAAATTGCAGCGCCATCATGCCGACGCCGCCAAGGCCGACAATCAGAGCCGGTTCGCCCTTATCGCCGGTATTAAGATATTTCAGCGCGCTATAAGCGGTGATGCCCGAGCACATATAAGTGCTGGCGAGGCCCGGCGCGATGCCCTCAGCGTCGAGGCAATAACGCTCATGCGGTACCAAACAATGCGTAGAAAAACCGCCCGGCAGATTGACGCCCAGCGCGCGGCCATTGCACAAATTCTCACGGCCATTATTGCAGTCATTGCAATCGCCGCAGCCAATCCACGGATAAACCACGCGGCGGTCGCCGACTTTCACGTCTTTCACGTCGTCGCCAATGGCGGTGACAATGCCCTCAATTTCATGGCCAAGGGTAAACGGTGTTTGGCGCGCCCCGCGCACATCCAGCTTATTACCGCCGCCCATATCGAAATGGCCGTCGTGAAAATGCACATCAGAATGGCAGACGCCGCAATGGCTGATTTCCACCAGCACTTCGCTTCCGGTCGGCTGCGGTGTTTCGCTTTCGACCGCTTCCAGCGCGGCCCCATATTCCGTAATTGCCTGACTTTTCATTGGTTTCCCCCCTCACGTGACGCCAGCAAACGCGCCAGCGCACAAAAATCTTCAATCCCAAGCACTTCGGCGCGGGCGGTTTCGTCGATACCGGCCTCGGCCAAAAGCGCGCTTGGGTCTGAGCATATCTGTTTCAAAGCGGCGCGCAACATTTTCCGCCTCTGCCCAAAAGCGGCGGCGGTCAATTTGGCCAGCACTGTCGGGTCGGCCT
>JADHOK010000011.1 GCA_016779015.1 PS1 clade bacterium
CGTTTCGGCATTCCGGCGGGCAAGCTGGGGCTGGCTTATCCGGCCAATGCCACGCAACAATTGGCGCGACTGGTCGGCGTTTCAGAGGCCAAGCGGATAATCTACACCGCCGCGACGCTGGATGTGCCGGAAGCGTTGAACACCGGCCTCATTACCATGGCGGCCGAAGCGGCGGATTTCGACACCGCCTTGGCGCAACTGATTGCCCAAATTACGGCCAATGCGCCGATGAGCTTGCAGGCCAGCAAATTCATTCTCGACAACCCACAGGCCGACGCAGACGAGGTTAAAAAACGCCTTGCGGATTGTCTGGCCAGTGCCGATTATGAAGAAGGGCGGCGCGCCTTTATGGAAAAGCGCAAGCCGAATTTTAAAGGGCATTAGCCTATAAGGAGAGCGTAATGGATTTTTCTGATCAGATAGCGATTGTCACCGGCTCATCGGCCGGTATCGGGGAAGCTGCGGCCATCGGTATGGCCCAAGGCGGTGCCAAACTTGTTATCAATTATTCCAAAAACGCTGAAGCGGCCGAAAAAGTCGTCGCCGCTTGCCAAGCCGACGGAGGCGAAGCGATTGCCGTGCAAGCCGACGTCTCAGACGATAAAGACGGTGCCAAATTGGTCGAAGCGGCGATGGATAAATGGGGTCGCCTCGATATTTTGGTCAATAATGCCGGCACCACAAAATTCATGAACCATGATGATTTGGAAGGTCTGGATAGCGCCGATTTTGAGCAAATTTACGCCCTCAATCTCATCGGCCCGTATCAGATGATTAAACATGCGCGCCCGCATCTGGCAAAATCGGATGCGCCGAGCGTCGTCAATATTTCATCGGTTGCCGGTGTGCGCGGCATCGGTTCTTCGATCGCCTATGTCGCCTCCAAAGGCGCGCTCAATTCCATGACCTTGGCCTTGGCGCGCTCGCTGGGGCCGGAGAACATTCGCGTCAATGCCGTATGCCCGGGCTTTGTCGGCACTGACTGGTTTCGCAACGCCTTCGGCGATGAAGTGTTTGAGAAGATAGCCGATGGCCAGCGCAAGACCACGCCGATGGGCCGCGCCGGCTCGCCAGAGGATGTCAAAGGCCCGATATTGTTTTTCGCCAGCCGCGCCAGCGCCCATGTGACCGGGCAATTGCTGGTCGTCGATGCCGGTATGCTATTGGGCATGCCGTTTAAAATTGGATAGGAGCCTCCCATGAGCGCCGCATTGAAAAAGAAAGTCTGCGATATTATCGACAGCATGGCCGATGGGTTGGTGGACGCCAGCCACGCCATCCACGCCAAGCCGGAAATCGCTTTTGAAGAAACATTCGCGCACGGGCTGTTGACCGATAAGGTCGAGGCGCATGGGCTGAATGTCGAGCGCCATGCCTGCGGCCTCGACACCGCCTTTATCTCATCTTTCGGAGAAGGCGATACCGAGGTCGGTATTCTTTCAGAATATGACGCCCTGCCCGGCATCGGCCATGCATGCGGCCACAATATTATTGCCACCACCGGTCTTGGCGCGGCGCTGGCGCTGGCCAAGTTGAACGGCGAACTGCCCGGCAAAGTGCGCTATCTCGGCACCCCTGCCGAGGAAAGCGGCAATGGCAAGGAGCTGATGGCGCGCCAAGGCGCGTTTGACGGCTTGGACGCGGCGATGATGGTGCACCCGGCCGGCATTGACCTCATCACCATGCCGAGCCTCGCGGTCAATGAGGTGCGCGTGACTTATACTGGCAAGGCGGCGCATGCCTCGGCCATGCCGTTTGCCGGCGTCAATGCGCTGGACGGTCTGGTGACGGCTTATCAATCGATTGCACAATTACGCCAACACATTAAGCAGAGCGAACGCATTCACGGCATTTTCAACGAGGCCGGCCTGGCCCCCAATATTGTGCCCGACCATGCTGTCGGTACGTTTTATGTGCGGGCTGAAAACGGCCTTGCCTTGGCCGAGCTGAAACAGCGCGTGAAGAACTGCTTTGAGGCGGGCGCGCTGGCCGCCGGTTGCCAGGTGCAAATCGACTGGGCGCTGGGCGATTATCTGGAGATTAAAGATAGCTGGCCGATTGCCGAGCGTTACAAAACCAATGCCGAAAGCCTTGGCCGCGACTTTTTCCCGCTGGAGAAAATGCCGTCAAGCGGCGCCGGCTCGACCGATATGGGCAATATCAGCCACCGCGTGCCGTCCATCCATCCGATGATTGCCGTCGCCCCGCCCAGCGTGGTGATACACAATCCGGAATTTGCCAAATGGGCCGGTTCGGAAAAAGGCGACAAAGCGGTTGTCGATGGGGCCAAATCTTTGGCCATGACCGCTATTGACGTGCTGACCGACAAAAAACTGATGCAGCAGGCGAAGGATGAGTTTGCCACCACGGCAGAATTTTCCGCGCAATCGCTGGCGCAAGCGTGGCACGGCGAAGGCGGTCACGGCAATGGCGACCCGGCGCTTGGCGGCTGCGGCTGCTGCTAGCGCCACTTTTTCTCCTGCTTGTTCTGGCCGCGTTAGCGGTCTATAAACGCCCCCAACGAGTCACATGAGGTAAACCATGGCGCAGTCAGCCACCCCGAAAATCAGCAATGATGAAGGCACGTCGGAAATTTTTGTCGATGTGAAAGAGTTTGAGTGCATCGGTGCCGAGCCGCCCTATGACCATCCGCATATCTACCTCGATATGGGTAGCGAAGACGAAATTATCTGCCCCTATTGCTCGACCCGTTTCCGCTATAAAGGCTAGTCTGCTGACGGGGGTAAACTGTGGTGGCCTCGGACGGACTCGAACCGTCACGCTCTAATCGAGCCGCAGATTTTAAGTCTGCTGTGTCTACCAATTCCACCACGAGGCCAAAACAGTCGGGCGAATTTGAACGCCGTTCTATAGCATAATTTATCGCGGCGTTTAGCGCGAAATCGCATCCATAGTCAGTGTTTCACCGATTTTCATCACCAATGCCTGATTGCCCGCCGCTTCGACAAAACGTTGGCGCGGCTCATCAAATGGCTCAAAGGAAAGAATAAACGTGCCCCAATGCATCGGCACCATGCGTTTGCAGCCAAGCTGACGACCGACATCGACGCCGCCTTCGGGATCCATATGCGCGCCGCGCATAAAGTCGCGTGGCGCATAAGCACCGATGCTCATCAGGCCAAGGTCGCACCCACCATGGTTCTTCGCCATATGGTCGCCGATTTCACTGAACAGGCTGGGATGGGTCTCGGTATCGCCGGTATGGAAAACCGCGCGACCACCGGCGGAAAAACCGTAAGACATCCATAGCGTGCGGTTGATATCAAACAGCGAACGGTTCGACCAATGCACGGCCGGATAGGCGGTCAGCTTGAAATCGCCATTGGCGGCGGGCAGCGTCACCTCGTCATACCAATCGACCTCGCGCACATCGCCATAGCCCTCAAAATATTTGCCGAGGCCCAGCGGCACAATCGCCGTTATGCGTTCTTTATTGGGCAGCTTGTCGAGCGTCGCCGTATCGAGATGGTCGTAATGCGCGTGGCTGATAACCACCACGTCGATCGGCGGCAGGTCTTCGATAAACAGCCCCGGCGGCACCAGACGCGCCGGCCCGGTGAAAGAAACCGGACTGGCGCGGCGCGAAAACACCGGGTCGGTCAAAACATTCACGCCATCAAGACGCACCAGAAAAGTCGCGTGACCAATCCAACTGACAAAATCTTCATCGCCCATAGCGGCCAATTGCGCTTTGGCGGCGTCGCGCATTATCGCGTGGTCGGTCGGGATGCTCGGCGCTTTGCTGAACGCATTGCGCCAAATCGCCTGGCTGAAAAACTTCAGGCGGCGCGTGAAAGGAATATCGCGCTTCGGGCTATTGGGCGGATTGCGAAACCCATTTTCAAGATGGTGCGAGGGCGCATCGCCGCCAAGCGGACGCCCGACATTGCTGCCGCAAGCCGAAAGCAACACCCCAAAGCCCAATAACAGTGCAAGCCCTGTCAGTGCCGACATTTTCATTTTTGCCCCTTACCCGAATACATAAAAAACGGCGGCCCGTAAGACCGCCGTTAAATAGTATAAGTCGAAATCATGGGCTTTCCAGCCCGGACTTAAACCTTGGTTTTCCAGACCTTAGTTTTCCAGACCTTAGTTTTCCAGGCCTTAATTTTCCAGGCCTTGCCATACCGGCCAGCAATTACCACCGGCTTTAGCAGCAAGAGCAGCTTGTGCGGCTTTTGCATTGTCGCCGGCTTGCGTGGCGCTATAGTCGTCTTTACCGGTGCACCACACATAGAATTTGTGGTTGCCGGATTGCGACATCGCATCAAAGCTTGAGTTCAGGGCAACAGCCGCGTTCGGCAGAGCGAACATGGCGGCAACGGCCAGAGCAGAAACAGTTTTTTTCATAATCATCTCCCTAATTGATAAAGAGACTTTGCCGCGCTGCGCCGCAAAAGAAAATTAAAAAATTTGTAAGGTTTAGCCTTTCAGCATCTCATGCGGCGGCGGGCGTTCGATCAACGCCATGCCCATGGCGGTAAATTGCGTTTCCACCGCCTCTTTCACCTTGGCCAGCGCACGGAGGTCGCGGCCTCGCGCCACCACGCTCACGCCCGCGCCATCGGCCCCATAAAACGGATACAGGCCGATATTCACTTCCGGATGTTGGCTTTGCAATTCTTCCATCGCCTCGGCAATCGAGCCTTCCGGCACTTGCGCGGTAATGGTGACGGAGGCCAGTTTTTCACCGCCTTCGAGCGTCGGCAGAATATTTTCCATCATGGCTTGCATGATTTTCGGCACCCCGGCCATGACATGCACATTGCCGATGCGAAAACCGGGCGCGGTAGAAACCGGATTGTCGATAAGGCTTGCGCCTTGGGGAATACGCGCCATGCGCGCCCGCGCCGCGTTAAACTCAATGCCCTGCGCTTCGTAATGCGCCTCCAATAATTGCGTCGCCAGCGGATGCATTTCCAGCTTCACGCCGAAAGCGGCGGCGATACAATCGGCGGTGATGTCGTCATGCGTCGGGCCAATGCCGCCTGAGGTGAAAACATAAGTATATTTTTCGCGCAGCGCGTTTACCGCGCCGATAATCTCGTCTTCCTCATCGGCCACGATACGCACTTCTTTCATATCAATGCCGATTTCGCCCAGCGCATTGCCGACAAAAGCCAGATTTTTATCCTGTGTGCGCCCCGACAAAACCTCATTGCCGATAATCAGCATGGCGGCGGTGATGTGTTTGCTACTCATCTTTGAAGTTCCGGCATTGAAATTTTCCCATGCCGCGCAATTTAGGTTAAGTGCGCGAGATAACAAGCGCTCTTGTCGACAGGTCAAGTGCCGATGTGGTAATGAAGGAGCTGGAGAAAAACAATGAATTTTATCGATGCCAGCCTCGCACCGTTGAAAAACACCGGTCAGATTAAAATCCACACGCAAGCGGATTTTGAAGGCATGCGCATGGTCGGCCGCATGGCGGCGCAGACGCTGGATATGCTGGGCGGGTTTATCAAGCCCGGCGTCACCACCGATTTTCTAGACGAAAAAGCGGTTGAGATTATCCGCGACCTTGGCGCGGTTCCGGCGCCCCTCAATTATCGCGGCTTCATCAAATCGATATGCACCTCCATCAATCACGTCGTGTGCCACGGCATACCCGGCGATAAAGTGCTGCGCGAAGGCGATATTATGAACGTCGATGTGACGCTGTATCACGAAGGCTGGCACGGCGACCACAGTCGCATGTATGCGCTGGGCAATACCTCGGTGAAAGCGCAACGCCTGATGGATGTGACCTATGACGCAATGATGCAGGGCATTAAGGCAGCGCGGCCGGGCGCCACTTTGGGCGATATCGGCCACGCCATTCAGTCCTATGCCGAGATACAACGCCTCGCCGTGGTGCGCGATTTTTGCGGACACGGGCTGGGGCGCATTTTCCACGACACACCGAATATTCTGCATTATGGCCGCGCCGGTGAGGGGCTGGTGCTGCGCGAAGGCATGTTCTTCACCATTGAGCCAATGCTCAATCTCGGCAAACCCGCCGTCAAAATTCTCGGCGATGGCTGGACAGCCGTGACCCGCGACCGCACCCTATCAGCGCAATATGAACACTCGGTCGGCATAACGGCGACCGGATGCGAAATTTTCACCAAATCGCTGAATGGCAGCGACACGCCGCACAAAAATCCATCCGGCTGAGGAGGCCGCGCTCTTGCAGGAAAAACAACAAAAAACCCCACCTGCCAAAAAGCTTTCAAAGCCGAAAAATCCGCGGGAGGGGCATCGGCAACGCCTGCGCGAGCGCTTACAGCGCGCCGGGCCGGAGGCTTTGGCCGACCATGAATTGCTCGAGCTGGTTTTGTTTCGCGCCATTCCGCGCCGTGATGTCAAAGAGATTGCCCGCGAATTGGTAGCGCATTTCGGTGATTTCTCTGCCGTCATGACTGCCGCACCCGATGAGCTGACAAACTTCGCCAATATCACCCAGCGCGTCGTTTTTGAATTTCAAGCCATTCAGGCGGCTGCACTTCGTGTTGGGCAATCGAAAATCCTCAAAGGCGATCTGCTGGCCAGTTGGGATGATTTGGTAATTTATTGCCGCACCAAAATGGCCGAGAACAAAATCGAGGAATTTCACGTGATATTTCTCGATAAACAAAATCGCATTATCGCCGATGAAGTGATGGGACGCGGCACGGTGGACCACACGCCGGTCTATTCGCGCGAGGTCATTAAGCGCGCTTTGAGCTTGAACGCCACGGCGTTGATTATCGCGCATAACCATCCGAGCGGCGACCCGTCGCCGTCGCAAGCCGATATCGATATGACCTACGAGCTCCGCGACCTTGCCGGACATTTCAACATTGCCCTGCACGACCATTTGGTGGTGGCGCGTAGCGAAGTGCTGAGCTTCAAATCGCAAGGGCTTTTATAGAGGCTACACACACTTAAATCGTCCGCTCGTCTTTATTGCCCGGCCCGACTCTGGTAAGCCGTGAGCTAAAGGAGACTGCAGATGATTCCACGCTATGCCCGCCCCGAAATGACCGCCCTTTGGGAAGCCGAAAGCCGCTTCTCCATCTGGCTGGAAATCGAAACGCACGCCATGGACGGCATGGTGAAATTGGGCATTGTGCCGGAAGAGGCGGCCAAAGCAGTGCGCGAAAAAGGCGCTTTCGACGTCGAGCGCATTGACGAGATTGAGCGCGAAGTAAAACACGATGTCATCGCCTTTCTGACCAGCCTGTCTGAACATGTCGGGCCGGAGGCGCGCTTTGTGCATCAGGGCATGACCTCATCGGATGTGTTGGACACCTGCTTCAATGTGCAATTGGTGCGCGCCAGCGATATTCTGCTCGACGATATGGAAGCGTTATTGGCGGCTTTGAAAAAACGCGCCCTGGAACATAAAATGACGCCGACCATCGGACGCAGCCACGGCATCCATGCCGAGCCGACAACCTTCGGGTTGAAGCTGGCGCAGGCCTATGCCGAGTTTGACCGCTGCCGCGACCGCCTTCGTGCGGCGCGCAAAGAAATCGCCACATGCGCCATTTCCGGTGCGGTCGGCACTTTTGCCAATATTGACCCGTCGGTAGAAGCGCATGTCGCCGACGCGATGGGGTTGGAGGTCGAGCCGGTCTCGACGCAAGTTATCCCGCGCGACCGCCACGCCATGTTCTTCGCCATACTGGGCGTCATCGCCTCCTCCATGGAGCGCCTCGCCGTCGAAGTGCGGCATTTGCAACGCACGGAAGTTTTGGAAGCGGAAGAGTATTTCTCCGAAGGCCAAAAAGGCTCCTCCGCCATGCCGCATAAACGCAATCCGGTATTGACCGAAAACCTGACCGGTCTGGCGCGTTTGGTGCGCGGTATGGCCGTGCCGGCGATGGAAAATGTGGCGCTCTGGCACGAACGCGATATCTCGCATTCCTCGGTCGAGCGGATGATTGGCCCCGACGCCACCATCACATTGGATTTTGCGCTGGTGCGCCTGACCAATGTGGTGGAAAACCTCGTCGTTTACCCCGAGCGCATGCAGGCCAATCTCGACAAGCTGGGCGGGCTGGTGCATTCGCAGCGCGTGCTCTTGGCACTGACGCAAGCCGGTGTCAGCCGCGAGGATGCGTATCGGCTGGTGCAGCGCAACGCCATGCCGGTATGGCGCGGCGAAGGTCAGTTTCTCGAGCTTTTGAAAGCCGATGAGGAGGTGGTGCTGAGCGATGATGACCTCGAAGCATTGTTCGATCTCGGCTATCACTTCAAGCACGTCGATACGATTTTCGACCGTGTTTTCAAATCGTAAATAGGGAGCGTGATGGTTTGCGAGAATCAGTGCGGTTCACTAACTTAGCGGTCATCTGACGGAGACAATTTATGTCGCAGGATTTGCCCAAGCGTCGTCAAATCTACGAAGGTAAAGCCAAGGTACTTTTTGAGGGCCCCGAGCCCGGCACGCTGGTGCAATATTTCAAGGATGACACCACCGCCTTCAACGCCGAAAAGCACGAGGTGATGGACGGCAAGGGCGTGCTCAATTTGCGTATTTCCGAATATATTTTTGCCGAGCTGGAAAAAGACGGCGTGCCGACGCATTTCATCGAGACGCTGGGGCCGCGCGAACAATTGGTGCGCGAAGCCGAGATTATTCCGCTGGAAGTGGTGATGCGTAATGTCGCCGCCGGCTCGCTGGTCAAACGACTGGGCCTGAGCGAGGGCGAGACCCTGCCCCGCCCGCTTATCGAGTTTTATTATAAAGACGACGCGCTTGGCGACCCGCTGATTTCGGAAGACCATATTGCGGTTTTCGGTTGGTGCAGCGCCGAGGAATTGGACGAGATTACCGGCCTCGCCAGAAAGATTAACAAGCGTATGAGCGCCCTTTTTGAAGCGGCGGGCATTCGGCTGGTTGATTTCAAGCTGGAATTCGGCCGCGTGCAGGATGGCGGGGCGCAACGCATTGTGCTGGCCGACGAAATAAGCCCCGATAGCTGTCGGCTGTGGGATATGCAATCGAACGAAAAAATGGATAAAGACCGTTTCCGGCAAGACCTTGGTGGCATGGTGGATGCCTATCAACAAGTGGCGGCGCGTCTTGGCCTCACAAGCGACATCTAGCGATATCAAACGGAATTAGGAAAACAGATGAAAGCGACCATTCACATTACTTTGAAAAACGGCGTGTTGGACCCGCAAGGCAAGGCCATCGAAAACGCCCTCGGCCAGCTTGGCTTTGGCGGCGTTAACGAGGTGCGCCAAGGCAAGCTCATCGAGGTTGATCTGGATGAGAGCGACCCGGCCAAGGCCGAAGCGGCGTTGGCTGAAATGTGCGAGAAGCTGCTCGCCAATACGGTGATCGAAAATTACCAAATCCATCTTAATGACGCGTGATAGAGGCGAGGCGTAAAATGCAGGCTGCGGTTATTGTTTTCCCCGGTTCCAATTGCGACCGCGACGTCGCTGTGTGCCTTGAAGCCGCTATGGGCCAAGCGCCCTTAATGGCGTGGCACGGCGATGCCGCGCTCCCCAAATGCGACCTCATTGTGTTGCCCGGTGGGTTTTCTTATGGCGATTATTTGCGCTGCGGCTCGATGGCGGCAAACAGCCCGATTATGCGCGAAGTAGTGGCACAAGCCCAAAAAGGGGCTGCCGTGCTGGGCATTTGCAACGGCTTTCAGGTGCTTACCGAATGCGGCTTGCTGCCCGGCGTGCTGATGCAGAATACCGGCCTCAATTTTGTCTGCCGCAATACCCGCCTCACCGTCACCAATAATAAAACCGCCTTCACCGCCCAATATGCGGCGGGCGAAGAAATCACCGTGCCGGTGGCGCATAATGAGGGCAATTATTTCGCCGATGACGACACGCTGAAACAGCTACAAGACGAAGACCGCATCGCCTTCACCTATGCGCCAAGCGACAATCCCAATGGTGCCTGCCTCGATATTGCCGGCATTTCAGACAAAGCCGGTCGCATTGTCGGCATGATGCCGCACCCCGAACGCCGCGCCGAGGCCGCCCTTGGTGGCGAAGACGGCAAGCGCATGTTCACCGGCATTGTGGAGGCGCTGTCATGAGTAAAAGTCAAAGCCATATTAACGACACGCAAATCACCGACGAGATTGTCGCCGAACACGGGCTGACGCCGGACGAATATCAAATGGTTTGCGACCATATGGGGCGGACGCCGAATTATACCGAACTCGGCGTATTCTCGGTCATGTGGTCGGAGCATTGCTCGTATAAATCGTCCCGCAAATGGCTGAAAAAACTGCCGGTCGATGGCCCGCAAGTCATCCAAGGGCCGGGCGAAAACGCCGGTGTCATAGATATTGGCGACGGCGATGCGGCGGTGTTCAAAATGGAAAGCCATAATCACCCATCTTTTATCGAGCCTTATCAAGGGGCGGCGACCGGCGTCGGCGGCATTATGCGCGATGTGTTCACCATGGGCGCGCGACCGGTAGCAAATTTGAATGCGCTGCGCTTCGGCCAGCCCGACCACCCGAAGACCCGCCATTTGGTTGCCGGCGTGGTGTCGGGCATTGGCGGCTATGGTAATTGCATCGGCGTGCCGACGGTTGGCGGCGAGATTAATTTCGACAAAAGCTATAACGGCAATATTTTGGTCAACGCCATGTGCGTCGGCGTCGCCCGCACCGATAAAATCTTTTACGCCGCCGCCACCGGCATCGGCTCGCCGGTCGTCTATGTCGGCTCGAAGACCGGCCGCGACGGTATTCACGGTGCCACCATGGCCTCGGCTGAATTCGACGACGCCTCTGATGAAAAGCGCCCGACCGTGCAGGTCGGCGACCCGTTTACCGAAAAACTGTTGCTGGAAGCGTGTCAGGAGCTGATGGCGTCGGATGCGATTATCGGCATTCAGGATATGGGGGCGGCGGGGTTGACCTCGTCTTCTGTGGAAATGGCCGATAAAGGCGGTGTCGGCATTTGGCTCGACCTCGACAAAGTGCCGTGCCGCGAAACCCACATGACGGGCTATGAAATGCTGCTATCGGAGAGCCAAGAGCGCATGCTGATGGTTCTAAAACCGGGCCGCGAGGCCGAAGCCGAGGCTATTTTCACACGCTGGGGGCTGGACTTTGCAGTGATTGGTGAACTGACCGATACGGGCCGCATGGTGGTAAGCCATGAAGGCCAAACCATTGCCGATATGCCGCTGGGGCCGCTGGCCGATGGCGCGCCGGAATATGAGCGTCCATATGTGCCAACCGCCACTGCGCCGGCCTTTGACGCGGCACTGCTCACCAAAGCACCCGATATGGGCGCAGCGTTGAAGACGCTGATGGCGTCCTCGGAGATTGCCTCGCGGCGCTGGGTCTATGAGCAATATGACTCCATGGTCATGGGCGACACCCTTGCCGGGCCGGGTGGCGACGCCGCCATGGTGCGTGTGCACGGCACCGATAAAGCGCTGGCCATCTCCACAGATGTGACGCCGCGCTATTGCTTTGCCGACCCGGTGGAAGGCGGCAAACAAGCCGTAGCCGAAGCCTATCGCAATATTTCGGCGACCGGCGCGACACCGCTGGCCATCACCAATTGCCTGAATTTCGGCAATCCCGAACGGCCTGAGATTATGGGTCAGTTTGTCGGCTGCCTTGAGGGCATGGGCGATGCGGGCCGCGCGCTCAACTTCCCGGTCGTTTCCGGCAATGTGTCGCTTTACAACGAGACCAATGGCACCGGCATTATGCCGACCCCGGCGATTGGTGGCGTCGGCCTCCTCAAGCAACTCGACAAAGCCGTCGGCAATCGCCTGACCGGCAATGGACAGGTCATTTACCTGCTTGGCGAAACACACGGGCATCTTGGCGCATCGCTCTATCAGCGCGATGTGCTGGCGAATGACACGGTGTTTGCGCCGCCGCCTGTCGACCTCGAAAAAGAAGCCGCGCATGGCGCATTTGTGCGCGCCGCCATTGATGACGGACTGCTGGCCGCAGCGCATGATATCTCCGATGGCGGACTGGCCGTCGCCATTGCCGAAATGTCTATCGGCCCCGGCATCGGAGCCAATATCACGGCTGACGGCGATGCCGCTTTCTGGTTCGGCGAAGACCAAGCGCGCTATATTTTGGTCGTTGAGACGGATGACGCCGTTGCGCTGGAAGCCCGCGCAGGCGATTTACCGCTGACGAGAATCGGCACAAGCGGTGGCACTGATTTGCAATTTGCTGATAAAGTCACCATATCAGTCGCAGAGCTGCACGATTTGAACGAGGGCTGGTTTCCGGCCCTCATGCAAGGCTAGCGCAGCAGCGCACAGAATTGAGGTGACCCATGCCGATGAGCGCCGGTGAACTTGAACAGATGATCCGCACCGCCCTGCCCGATGCAGAGGTGGAAATCACCGATTTGCGCGGTGATGGCGACCATTACGCCGCGCGCGTCGTGTCGCCTGCTTTCAAAGGCATGACGCGTGTGCAGCAGCACAAAATGGTCTATGATGCCATTGAAGGCGGCATGGGCGATGAGTTGCATGCGCTGGCGCTGCAAACCGGCGTTCCCGATAATGCCTAAGGGCAATAGGAGATTGAGATGAGTGATATCGGCAATTTAATTCAGGGCGAGATCGATAGCGCCGATGTGGTGCTGTTTATGAAAGGCACGCCGGTTTTTCCGCAATGCGGTTTTTCCGGTCAGGTGGTGCAAATTCTGTCGCATGTCGGCATTCCGTTTAAGGGCGTCAATGTGCTGGAAGACGACACGCTGCGCGAGGGCATTAAGGCGTTCTCGAACTGGCCGACCATTCCGCAGCTTTATGTTAAGGGCGAGTTTGTCGGCGGCTGCGACATCATCCGCGAAATGTTTGAGGAGGGCGAGTTGCGCCCCTTCCTCGATGAAAAGGGCATTGAAACAGTCGCCTAAACTTGGTGCCTCCATACAACGCGACACAAAAGAAAAAAGCCCGCCAAATTGGTGGGCTTTTTATCGATAAATTCGATAGCCAATAAAATCTAATTGCGCGAATAAAATTCGACCACCAGATTTGGTTCCATCTGCACCGGATACGGCACATCGGCGAGCTGCGGCACCTGCATCAGCGCGGCGGTCATTTTGCTGTGATCGACGCCCAAATATTCCGGAATATCGCGCTCGGCGCTTTGAATCGCTTCCAAAACCACATTGAGGTTGCGTGATTTCTCACGAACCTCAACCACATCACCGATTTTCAGACGACGGCTTGGAATGTTGCAGCGACGGCCATTGACCATCACGTGACCGTGATTGACGAATTGGCGCGCTGCGAAAACAGTGGTGACGAACTTGGCGCGATAGACAATGGCGTCCAAACGGCTTTCCAACAGGCCGACCAGATTTTCGCTGGTGTCGCCCTTCACCCGCACAGCCTCGGCGTAAATGCCTTTAAACTGCTTCTCGGTGATATTGCCGTAATAGCCTTTGAGCTTTTGTTTGGCGCGCAACTGGGTGCCGAAATCCGATAATTTGCCGCGGCGGCGTTGGCCGTGCTGGCCGGGGCCATAATCGCGACGGTTGACCGGGCTCTTTGGACGGCCCCAAATATTCTCGCCCATGCGGCGGTCAATCTTATACTTTGTCGAAAGACGCTTGCTCATGCGGGCGCTGTCCTTACATTATCTCAAATAAAAAGCGCGAGACCATTTCTCGCGGGATTGGCGCGTAATATACGTAAAGCGGCGTTGATGTCAAACAGGATTTTCATACCTTTTCCGAGGCATTTTCATCGGCCGCTTCGGGGTCGGCCTGACCGCGCGAAATTGCCGCTACGCGCGGCTTGAGCAGTTTGTCTTGCGCGCCCCGCGGCCAGCGCAATAACGCGTTAATGATACCGCGCAAGGTTTGCACATCCTGCTCGGTCAACGCTGCGCGATTGTAAATATTGCGGATATTGCGCGCCATGGCGGGTTTTTTCTCGGGCGGCGCCAGAAACCCCGCCGCATCCAGCGCCGCTTCCAAATGCGCGAACATGGCGTTTATCTCGCCGCGTGTGGCGGGCTGCGCGTCGGCCAATTCCAGCCTCTCATCCGGTGTGGCGTCACCGGCCTGGTACCACTCATAGCCCATCAAAAGAACTGCCTGTGCCAGATTGAGCGACGAAAATTCGGGGTTGAGCGGCACTGAGCAAATGGCATCGGCCAGCGAAATATCATCATTGTCGAGGCCGGTGCGTTCGCAGCCGAATAATATGCCGCTTTGCGGATTGCCTTGGCGATTATCCGAACCTGTATCCGAGCCGTCACCCGAGCCGTCAATTGGGATTTGTCGGGCGCGCATCTCTCGCGCCATTTTTGCAGGCGTTAGAACGGGTTTCACCATGTCGCGCTGGCGCGCCGTGGTAGCGACCACATAGCCCAAATCGGCAGTGGCTTCGGCCACATTGTCAAACAGACGGTGGCCTTCGATCAACGCTTCAGCGCCGGCGGAAGCTTTCAGCGCCCGCTCCATCTGCCATCCGGGGCGCGGCGCCACCAGTCGCAAATCGGTCAGACCGAAATTGAGCATGGCGCGCGCCACTGTGCCGATATTCTCGCCCAATTGCGCGCCGACCAAAATAATCGCCGGGGGCGAAGCGGTCGCTATTTGCTTTTCTTCCATGTTTCGTCAAATAAGCTAAAGACGGGGTTTAATCAATGCGGGCATTTTGCTATATGCTTGAACAATGAAATTGAGGGGGCATAATGTCGAAAATCAAAGTTGAAAACCCTATCGTCGAACTCGATGGGGACGAGATGACGCGCATCATCTGGCAAATGATCAAAGACAAGCTCATCAGCCCCTATCTCGATATCAATCTGAAATATTACGACCTCGGTATTGAGGCGCGCGACGATACGGATGACCAGATTACTGTCGATGCAGCGGAAGCCATCAAAGAGATCGGCGTTGGCGTGAAATGCGCCACCATCACGCCGGACGAAGCGCGGGTCGAGGAGTTTGGCCTGAAGCAAATGTGGCGCTCGCCCAATGGCACGATAAGAAACATTCTAGGCGGCACGGTATTCCGCGAGCCGATTATCTGTCGCAATGTGCCGCGTCTGGTGCCCGGCTGGACCGACCCAATTGTTATCGGGCGTCACGCTTTTGGCGACCAATATCGCGCCACTGATTTTGTTGTGCCGGGCAAAGGCAAGCTGACCATGAAGTGGGAAGCCGAGGATGGCAGCGAGACCAAAGAGTTTGATGTTTTCGATTTCCCCGGCGGCGGCGTCGCCATGTCGATGTATAATCTCGATGACAGCATTCGCGATTTCGCCCGCGCCTGTATGCTTTACTCCGTCGACCGCGGCTGGCCGCTTTATCTCTCGACCAAAAACACCATTTTGAAAGCCTATGACGGGCGCTTCAAAGACCTGTTCCAGGAAGTCTTTGACGCCGAGTTCAACGACCGCTTTGAAGAGCTGGGCATTGAATATGAGCACCGGCTGATCGACGATATGGTCGCCGCAGCGCTGAAATGGAACGGCAAATTTGTCTGGGCGTGCAAAAACTATGATGGTGATGTGCAGTCCGACACGGTCGCGCAGGGCTTCGGCTCATTGGGATTGATGACCTCCGTGCTGCTGACACCGGATGGCAAAACCATGGAAGCGGAAGCCGCGCACGGCACCGTGACCCGCCATTATCGGGCGCACCAACGCGGCGAGGAGACCTCGACCAATTCCATCGCGTCGATTTTTGCTTGGACGCGCGGGCTGAGCAAGCGCGCCGAACTGGATAAAAACGAGGCGCTGGCCAAATTCGCCGAAACGCTGGAAAAATCCTGCGTCAGCACGGTGGAGCGCGGCTCCATGACCAAGGATTTGGCGCTGCTGGTCGGCCAAGGGCAGGAATGGCTGAGCACAGAGGGCTTCCTCGACAAGCTCAACGAAAACCTTGAAAAGGCCCTGTCGGCTTAAACTCTTTTAGAGCAGCTTCTCAATGGCAGCGATGGCCGCATCGGCCGCGTCCGTATCGGGCCCGCCGGATTGTGCCATATCGGGACGTCCGCCGCCGCCTGTGCCACCAAGCGCAGCGGCACCGGCTTGCACCAAATCGACGGCGTTAAACTTATCGGTCAGGTCGTCAGTGACGCCAACCGCGATACCGGCTTTGTCGCCGTCAATGCCGATAAACACCACCACACCACTGCCGATTTGCTGCTTGCCATCATCAACCAGTCCGCGCAATTGCTTGGTCGGCAACCCGTCGAGACAGCGCGCCATAAATGGCGTGCCATTGACCTCGCGGCTGGCCGTGCCTTGCGCGCCGCCATTGGCCGCGTCACCGGAACCCATCAGCGCCAGTTGTTTTTTGGCTTGGCTCAATTCGCGATCCAGCGCTTTGCGCTCCTCAACCAGCTTAGCAACCCGCATGGGCAGGTCTTCCACCGCCACTTTCAATTCATTGGAGGCCGCGTGCAGCACGTGCTCATGCGCCGCGATTTGCGCCAGCGCCCCCTCGCCGGTGCGCGCCTCAATGCGGCGCACACCCGAAGCCACCGCGCCCTCTTGCGAGATTTTAAGAAGGCCGATATCGCCGAGGCGACGGACATGGGTACCACCGCACAGCTCCACCGAATAAGCCGCCGCATCGGTATTTGCGCCCTCTTGGCCGGCATGCCCCATGGACAGCACGCGCACCTCTTCGCCGTATTTTTCGCCAAACAGCGCCAGCGCCCCGGCTTCAATAGCCTCATCGGGCGTCATCAGCCGCGTCGCGACTTCGTCATTTTGGCGGATGATATTATTGACCATCGCCTCAACGGCATCGATTTCATTATCGTTCATGGCGCGCGGATGTGAGAAATCAAAACGCAAATGGTGCTCGTTAACCAATGAGCCTTTTTGCGTCACATGCTCGCCCAAAACGCGGCGCAGCGCCTCGTGCAATAAATGCGTGGCCGAGTGATTGGCGCGGATGGCGTCGCGGCGCTTGCCGTCAATCTCCTGATGCACCAGCGCGCCGGTGCTCACAGTGCCCGCCACAACCTTGCCGTGCAACACATGCACATCGCCAAGCCGCTTTTGCGTATCGGAAATCTCAATGGTGAGGCCGTCTTCATCCGACACCAGACCGGTATCGCCGACCTGACCGCCGCTCTCGGCATAGAACGGCGTTTGGTTGAGCATCAGCGCGACCTCGTCGCCTTTTTTGGCGTCGCTGACCGGCGCGCCATCCTTAACAATGGCAACCACCTGCCCTTCGGCGGCGGTTGATTGATAGCCGACAAATTCGGTCGGCCCGTGTTCATTGCGCAAGTCGAACCAGACCGCTTCGGTTTCTTCCTGACCCGAGCCGCTCCAATTGGCGCGCGCTTCGGCGCGTTGTTTTTCCATCGCCACGTCGAAACCGTCAGTATCGACCGACAGGCCGCGTTCGCGCAACGCATCCTGCGTCAGGTCAAGCGGGAAGCCAAAAGTGTCGTAAAGTTTGAAAGCCACCGCGCCGGGCAGACTGTCGCCTTGCATCTGCCCCACCTCATCATCGAGCAGTTTGAGGCCGCGCCCCAGCATATCGCGGAAACGCTCTTCTTCGTGGCGCAAGGTTTCGACAATCAGCGCATTGGCGCGCTCAAGCTCCGGATAAGCCGCCGCCATTTGCATTTTCAGCGCCGGCACCAACTGCCACAAAAGCGGCTCTTTGGTGCCCAACATATGCGCGTGGCGCATGGCGCGGCGCATGATGCGGCGCAGCACGTAGCCCCGGCCCTCATTTGACGGCAGCACGCCATCGGCAATCAGAAACGCCGAGCTTCGCAAATGGTCGGCGATGACGCGGTGGCTCACACCATGCGCGCCGTCGGGCGCCTGACCGGAATGGTCGGCCGAGGCCTCAATCAGGTGACGCATCAAATCTGTATCGTAATTATCGTGTTTGCCCTGCAGCAGCGCACCGATGCGCTCCAACCCCATGCCGGTATCGATGCTCGGTTTGGGCAAATCAATACGACTGCCGTCCTTTTGCTGCTCGAATTGCATGAAGACGAGATTCCAAATCTCAATAAAGCGATCGCCATCCTCGTCGGGGCTGCCCGGCGGGCCACCGGCAATGCTCTCGCCGTGGTCGAAAAAGATTTCCGAGCACGGGCCGCAAGGGCCGGTGTCGCCCATCGACCAGAAATTATCGCTGGTGGCGATGCGGATGATTTTCTCTTCCGGCAGACCGGCGATTTTTTGCCACAGCGCAAAAGCCTCATCATCCTCGGCATAGACCGTGGCCAACAGCTTATCGGTCGGGATTTCCAGTTCCTTGGTCAGAAACGTCCAAGCATATTCAATCGCGTCTTCTTTGAAGTAATCGCCAAACGAGAAATTGCCCAGCATTTCGAAGAAAGTGTGGTGACGCGCCGTGTAGCCGACATTGTCTAGGTCGTTATGTTTGCCGCCGGCGCGCACGCATTTTTGCGATGAAGCGGCACGCTGGTAAGCTGGCTGCTCCTGACCGGTGAAATAATTTTTGAACGGCACCATGCCGGCATTGGTGAACAATAGCGTCGGGTCGTTCAACGGCACGAGCGGGCTGGACGCCACCACCTCGTGCTCGCGCTCACCGAAAAAGTCTAAAAATGCACTGCGGATATCCGCCAGACCTGATGACATGATTACCTCACTTAGAGGTTGTTGTAGCGGCTGGAAGCCAACCCTACAAGCATTAGAGGAGCGACAAAATGAAAAAGGCCCGGCACTGCGCCGAGCCTCTTCCTAAAAATAAAACACTTAACAGAGCCGTTGATTTAGCCTGCCACTTCCTCGACCGGCGGCTCGTCATCTTGGCCTTCGGTCATTACTTTTTCGTCCGGCGTCAAAGCCTCGATATCGATAAGGCCGGCATTGGCGCGCACCTTGTTTTCAATCTCATTGGCAATATCAGGGTTTTCAATCAGGAATTTACGGGTGTTTTCTTTGCCCTGCCCGATACGTTGCGGGCCGTAGCTATACCAGCTCCCGGATTTCTCAACGACGCCGGCTAGCACGCCAAGGTCGATAAGCTCACCCATTTTTGAAATCCCCTGACCATAGAGAATATCGAACTCAACCACGCGGAAAGGCGGCGCCACTTTGTTCTTCACCACTTTGACGCGGGTCTGGTTGCCGATCACCTCGTCGCGATCTTTAATGGCCCCAATACGGCGAATGTCGAGACGGCAGGAAGAATAAAACTTCAGCGCGTTACCGCCGGTCGTGGTTTCGGGCGAACCGAACATGACGCCGATTTTCATGCGAATTTGGTTGATGAAAATCACCATTGTGTTGGAGCGCGAAATCGAACCGGTGAGTTTTCTGAGCGCTTGGCTCATCAAACGGGCTTGCAAACCCGGCAGGCTATCGCCCATATCACCTTCCAACTCGGCACGCGGCGTCAGCGCGGCGACCGAGTCGATGACCAGTACATCCACCGCGCCGGAACGCACCAGCGTGTCGGTAATTTCCAGAGCCTGCTCGCCATTATCGGGTTGCGAAATCAGCAAATCCTCAATATTGACGCCCAGCTTATTGGCATAGGCCGGGTCGAGCGCGTGTTCAGCGTCGATAAAGCCGCAAATACCACCGGATTTCTGAGCCTCGGCCACAGTGTGCAGCGCCAGCGTTGTCTTACCCGAACTTTCCGGACCGTAAATTTCGATAACCCGACCTTTTGGCAAGCCACCAATGCCCAGAGCGATATCCAAACCCAGCGACCCGGTCGAAATCGCTTCGATTTCAACGATATTTTCAGGGTCACCCAGCATCATCACCGAGCCTTTACCGTAATTTTTCTCAATCTGCGAAAGGGCTGCTTCCAGCGCCTTCTTCTTTTCTTCACTTTTTTCCATGAGGTTCACCACTTCAGCCACAATGTATCCTCCGTTATTTCATAGCTCCACCATGCGAGCAATGCGGCATTATGTTCTCATTTTGTTCTAAACGTCAAGAACAAAAATAAGCGGTTGTTTTATTTGGATTTCTGCCGATTTGAGCGGTTTACGAAGTCTGCTAATAAGTATTTTTGAGACAAAAATGGCGCGTCAATGCCGGCCAAACCAAGAAAAAGCCGGCCAAACAAAGAATCAGTTGTCGCGATAAACCCGCTCGCGCTTTTCGTGGCGCTCTTGCGCCTCCAGCCCCAAAGTAGCGATGGGGCGCGCATCCAGCCGTTTCAGGCTGATCGGCTCGCCGCTTTCTTCGCAATAGCCATAAGTCTTGTCTTCGATGCGGCGCAGCGCCGAATCGATTTTATTGATCAGCTTGCGGTGGCGGTCACGGGTGCGCAATTCCAACTGCTTTTCGGCTTCCGAATTGGCGCGGTCAACATCATCGGGGTGCTGTTCGCTCTCATTTTGCAACCCGATAACCGTTTCTTTAGTGCCTCGGATGATGTCCTCTTTCCATTCTTCCAGCTTGCGGCGAAAATACTCGCGCTGTCTGGCGTTCATGAACGGTTCGTCATCACTGGGAACGTAATTTTTCGGCAGTCGGGTCGCCATGTAAGCCTCTTTTTAAGTTTCTTCTACATGCCCTGCCAATTGGCAAGCGCATTTTCTATATTCAATATACGCCATGAAATCAAGCGGCGATGAAGCGATTACCACAGCTAATATGGGGTTGCGCCGCCCTGCCCTTGCCCTTAATGTTTGCCGCCATATGTGACCCTTCATAGGGTTTTTCTGCCGGACCGGCCCAAAATAGGAAAGTTTGATGACCGAAAAATTTCAAGGCACAGATAATTATATTGCCACTGAAGATTTGCGCATTGCGGTTAATGCTGCGTTAACGCTGGAGCGCCCTTTATTGATTAAAGGCGAGCCGGGCACCGGTAAAACCGTGCTGGCTGAGGAAGTGTCGAAAGCACTCGATATGGAGCTTATCACCTGGCACATTAAATCGACCACCAAGGCGCAACAGGGGCTTTATGAATATGATGCCATTACGCGCCTGCGCGACAGCCAGCTGGGCGATGAGCGCGTGAAGGATGTTAAGAACTACATCAATAAAGGTAAGCTGTGGGAAGCCTTTGACCAAGACAAGCGCGTGGTGCTGCTTATCGACGAGATCGACAAAGCCGATATCGAGTTTCCCAATGACTTGCTGCAAGAACTCGACCGCATGGAATTTTATGTCTATGAGACCGGCGAAACCATCAAAGCGGCGCAACGCCCGCTGGTGATTATCACCTCAAATAATGAGAAGGAACTGCCCGACGCTTTCCTGCGCCGCTGCTTCTTCCATTACATCTCTTTCCCCGATGCTGCGACGATGAGCCAGATTATCAATGTGCATTATCCCGATATCAAAGACCGTCTGGTGAAAAGCGCGCTGAACTCGTTTTATGAGGTGCGCGATGTGCCGGGCTTGAAAAAGAAACCCTCAACCTCTGAGTTGCTGGACTGGCTGAAGCTGCTGATGAACGAAGATATTGACCCCGAGACGCTGCGCGAGCAGGATGCGGGTAAGATGATTCCGCCGCTGCATGGCGCGCTGATTAAGAACGAGCAGGATGTGCATCTGTTTGAGCGCCTCGCCTTTTTGGCCCGCCGAGAGAGAAATTAGAGCCGGCCGAAAGCGGATTAGAAGCAGGAGACGAGCCGCATGTTCGTTAACTTTTTCCACGAATTGAAGTCGGCCAATGTGCCGGTGTCTCTGCGCGAATATCTGTCGCTTTTGGAGGCGCTCGACCATGAGGTCATCGACAATAATGTCGAGGAATTCTACTACCTGTCAAAAACCGCACTGGTGAAAGACGAGCGCAATCTCGATAAATTCGACCAGGTTTTCGGCCATGTGTTCAAAGGGCTGGAAAGTCTGGGCGATGGCGACATTGCCGAGATACCCGAGGACTGGCTGCAAACGCTGACGGAAAAATTCCTCACCGAGGAGGAAAAAGCCGAGATTGAGAAGCTGGGCGGCTGGGACAAGATTATGGAGGAGCTGAAAAAGCGCCTCGAAGAACAAGAAGGCCGCCATGAGGGTGGCAATAAATGGATTGGCACGGGCGGCACCTCGCCTTTCGGCTCCGACGGTTATAACCCCGAAGGCGTGCGCATCGGCCAAGACAAAAACAAAAACTTCAAAGCGGTCAAAGTCTGGGACAAGCGCGAATATAAAAACCTCGACGATTCGGTTGAGCTGGGCACGCGCAACATCAAAGTAGCGCTCAGGCGTCTGCGCCAGTTTGCCCGCGATGGCGAGGCCGATATGCTCGACCTCGACGACACCATTAAATCAACCGCCAATGCCGGCTATCTCGACATTAAGATGATCGCCGAACGCCGCAATAAGGTGAAGGTGCTGGTGTTTTTTGATATTGGCGGCTCCATGGACCCGCATATTCGCCTGTGCGAGGAGCTGTTCTCGGCGGCGCGCAGCGAGTTCAAGAATATGGAATATTTCTACTTCCATAATTGCCTGTATGAGGGCGTTTGGAAGGACAATATGCGCCGCCATACCGAGAAGATGGACACTTGGGATGTTCTGCACACTTATGGCAGCGACTATAAGGTGATATTTGTCGGCGATGCCAGCATGAGCCCCTATGAGGTGACTTATGAGGGCGGCAGCGTTGAGCATTGGAACGAAGAGCCGGGCGCGCTGTGGCTGAAACGGGTGACCGATATTTATGAAAGCGCCGTCTGGCTGAACCCGCTGGGCGAACGCTATTGGGAACACACGGCGAGCCTGCAAATTATTAAGCAGCTGTTTAATGACCGCATGTATCCGCTGACCCTTGAGGGGCTGGACGGCGCGATGCGCGAGTTAAGTAGAAGCTGATTTATCCCCCGCCCCATCGCGACCCGAATTTCTATCGTCTGGTATGGCCCCATCGCGGCCCGAATTTCTATCGTCTGGTATGAAAACGCTCAACGGCCTTCCGGCCGTTGACGTCCCGTCGCGCGGCGCGGGCCTTGGGGCCAAGCCTGCCGCGCGATTAACCTGAATCAAACGCTCAACGCGCGCGATACAGCTTCGAGGTTTCTTTCAATTCACCGACAACTTAGGCGTCAGGCTGCTTGAATTTATAATTATATTGCTTAAGCCGCCGGCGAGCATTTTTCAGCGTCTCAACATCAAACAGACAATGAAATTTCGGATTGTCAATAATCACCGCTTCGACGGTCAAATCTAACCTTTTGCGCTCCCACAAAGCTGTGTAGCCGTCTGAGGGAGTGGGCGAATTAACTAAATAAAGCGCAGTTTCCATAGGCCCACGCTCATCAAGCATTCTTAGAAATATAGTTGCCGTATAATTCGCCTGCTCTTTCGCATCTCGATAAATGTCGTGCATGGCCCGCTTAAATTCATCTTTTAGAGTTTCCATCTCGCGCTCCTTTTCTTGTTTTTGTGAGCGAGATGATGATGGCGGAAGCGGCGGATTTGTCCAGTCACTTTCTTCACGCGGCATTTGGCAATTCGTCCACAACCTTATTTTCAGATATCTTCAACGAGAACAATAAGTTAAATCACATTTAGCTTGCTTTTACGGTTAACTTATTCCTAACCTCTTTGTGTCAATTCAATACGAGTGGCCCCAGTCGGGGTGCTCGCTGAATAAAATACCGTTCTCGGAAATAGGCGGGATTTCTTTACTCGTATTGGAATTGACACAGCCCGGCACCAATTTCCGGCGCTGTTCAATAACAATAAGAGGAGGAAATCCCATGTTAAGACATGCATTTTATTCATGCGTTTTTGTTTTGAGTTTCACCGCCGCCCATGCGGAGCAGGCAAAAAAAAGCTACATCGGCGTTTCGGCAGTTATCGATGGCGAACTTAGTTACGACAGCCCGCTGTTTGTAGACAGCAATTTCGGGTCAGGCTTCATTCTCTCATATGGCTATGAAATGGACGATAATATTGCGCTAGAAATTGCTCATGCGCGATATCAAGATTCCAGTGCCGATGGTGTTAGCTACCTGAACAGTGAACTGACGGCTTTTGAAATTTCGGGCATTTTCCGAGCTAAGAATGGTGCGCCTTTTGTTCGCCTTGGCTATAGCGACGGTAAGTTAAAGGGACCCGTGATTGATTTAAACACGGCGACTATTATCGACACCTTAAGCGAAAGTGAAAGTGGGCCGCTCATCGGTTTG
>JADHOK010000094.1 GCA_016779015.1 PS1 clade bacterium
TAGCCGATTATTTAGCCGATGCGCCAAACGCCGCCGCCGCGCTGGATGATAAAGGCCGCCCGAGCGATGCGACCCTCACCACCGCCACGCAAACGGCGCTGGCCTACGTCCACCAAGCCATTAAATCCGCCCCCAATATAGGCGGCGGCAACGGGCCACTGGGGCATTAGAACATTAATAAGGGTTGAATAAGACAACGCCTCTGCCCTAAGCTTTTTCATCCTCAATAAAAATAACAAGGAGGGGAAGATGGTCGATAAGGCTGAAATTTCGAAAGCGAAACGTGTCTTCAAACGCGCGCTTGAACTTGACCAGAACGAAGCCGACACACGGCGTGGCATTGAACGTGTTTTAGAGGGCGTGTGTGGGCTAGACCCGCTAGAGAATCTTTCCCGCGAACACGCTGTCAGAGGCGCGGGGGAGACCGAGTATGTCGATTTTACGCTCAATATTAAGGGCGAGATTGTCATGATGATTGAAGTTAAGCGCGTTGGCCTCAACCTCGCCCAAAAGCACCTCAATCAACTGTCGAAATACACCATCGATAAGGGATGTAATTGGGCACTTCTGACCAATGGCAAGCAATGGAGACTGCACGGTGTCAGCTACGGTCAACCGCCGCAACTTACGGAAATTTTGAGCTGGGATTTGTTGGAAGACAAGCCTGCCCGCTCGGCATTTCCTTCAGCCGTTGCAAGTCCGCCTCGGCCAGCTGCGGCCAGAGAAAATTAATCGCCATGCCAATCAGCTCAACCCCGCTAAAGGCCAAAGCGATGACGCTGATGATGGAGACAATCGCGAAATAGGCTTTTTTGAAATCAATTGACATTTTTTTATTCCTTTTATTGTGTGTCGCTGTTTATTGATTGGTGGCGTCAGACTAGCAAATTCAAGGCGCGCGTCCATACGGTTTCCCATCCGCAAGAATCCGCCCGCAAGAATCCATTTGCCCAACCAGCAGATTCCCCCTATATCCACCCGTGGGACACCCCTCCCCAACGAGGGGCAACTATCTGGAAGGATAGCGTAATGAATGAGACTATTGTGAAGCCGGATTTGCGTCCGGCGCGACCTGATTTTTCGTCCGGCCCGTGTGCCAAACGCCCCGGATACTCCTTACAAGCTTTAGAAGATGCGGTTCTCGGCCGCTCGCACCGCTCGAAACCGGGCAAGGCGAAACTGGCCCAAGCTATCGATAAAACACGCGCCATTTTGGGCGTGCCCGATGATTATCGCATCGCCATTGTGCCGGCCAGCGACACCGGCGCCTATGAAATGGCCATGTGGACCATGCTGGGCGCGCGCGGGGTCGATATTCTGGGCTGGGAAAGTTTCGGCAAAGGCTGGATTACCGACGCCGTAAAGCAATTGAAGCTGGAAGATATCCGCGTCATGGAAGCCGATTATGGCGAACTGCCCGATTTGGCGGCGGTTGATTTCACCCGCGATGTCGCCTTCACCTGGAACGGCACCACCTCCGGCGTGCGCGTGCCGAACGGCGATTGGATAAGCCCAAGCCGCGAAGGCCTGACGCTGTGCGATGCCACCTCGGCCGCTTTCGCCATGCCGCTGCCATGGGACAAGCTGGATGTCACAACCTTTAGCTGGCAAAAAGTGCTCGGCGGCGAGGGCGCACACGGCATGCTCATCTTGTCGCCGCGCGCGGTGGAAAGGCTGGAAAGCTATACCCCGCCATGGCCGCTGCCGAAAATCTTTCGCCTGACGAAAGCCGGCAAGCTCATTGAGGGCGTCTTCAAAGGCGAGACCATCAACACGCCGTCGCTATTGGCGGTGGAGGATTATCTCGACACGCTCAACTGGGCTGAAAGCGTTGGCGGCCTAGACGGGCTTTTGGGCCGCGTCGCCGACAATAATAAAGCGCTGGATGACTGGGTGGCCAAGACCGATTGGGTGGCCAATCTGTGCGTTGACCCGGCCAATCAATCGACCACCAGCGTGTGCTTGAAAATCATCGACCCGCAAGTGCTGGCCATGGCCGACGACACACAAGCCGCGCTGGCCAAGCGCATCGCCGCGCTGCTGGATGAAGAAAGCCTGGCCTACGACATTGGCGCTTATCGCGATGCCCCGGCGGGCTTGCGCATTTGGGCCGGGGCGACGGTCGATGCCGCCGACCTCGCAGCGCTGACCCCATGGCTCGACTGGGCCTTTGAAACCGCAAAGATGGAGGCACAAAATGCCTAAAGTATTAATCGCAGATAAAATGAGCCCCGCCGCCGAACAGATATTCAAAGACCGCGGCGTCGAAGTCGATGTCATTACCGGCCTCGACAAGGACGAGCTGATTAAAATCATCGGCAATTATGACGGCATGGCCGTGCGCTCCTCCACCAAGGCAACGCCGCCGGTGCTGGAAGCGGCGACCAATATGAAAGTCATTGGGCGCGCCGGCATTGGGGTCGATAATATTGACCTCAGCGTGGCGACGCAAAAAGGCATTGTGGTGATGAACACGCCGTTCGGCAATTCCATCACCACGGCCGAGCACGCCATCGCCATGATGTTCGCACTGGCGCGGCAAATCCCCGAAGCCAATGCCTCAACGCATGGCGGCAAATGGGAGAAGTCGCGTTTTATGGGTGTCGAGCTGACCGGCAAGACGCTGGGCGTTGTCGGCTGCGGCAATATCGGGTCCATCGCCGCCACGCGCGCGCTGGGGTTGAAGATGAAAGTGGTCGCCTTTGACCCGTTCCTGACGCCCGATCGGGCGCTGGAAATCGGTGTCGAAAAAGCCGAGCTGGATGATGTGCTGGCGCGCGCTGATTTTATCACCCTGCACACGCCGCTGACCGAAAAAACGCGCAACATTATTAATGCCGAGGCGTTGGCCAAATGCAAAAAAGGCGTGCGCATCATCAATTGTGCGCGCGGCGGCTTGATCGACGAGAAAGCGCTGAAAGCGGCGCTGGAAAGCGGCCACGTAGCGGGCGCGGCACTGGATGTGTTCGAAGAAGAGCCGGCAAACGCCAACCCGCTTTTTAATATGGAAAATGTCGTCTGCACGCCGCATCTGGGTGCCTCTACGGCTGAGGCGCAAGAGAATGTGGCACTGCAAGTGGCAGAGCAAATGGCTGATTATCTGATGACCGGCGCGGTCACCAATGCCATCAACATGCCCTCCATTTCGGCCGAAGATGCGCCGCGCCTGCGCCCCTATGTGACGCTGGCCGAGCAGCTTGGCCTGTTCGCCGGTCAGTTGACCGAAAGCGGTATTGAAGGGGCTGAAATAGAATATGTCGGTGAGGTGAGCGGGCTCAATGTTGCGCCTTTGACCTCGGCGATTATGGCCGGTTTGCTGCGCCCGCTTTTGGCTGACGTCAATATGGTGTCGGCTCCGGCGGTGGCGAAAGAGCGCGGTATCACTGTCTCCGAAGTGAAACGTGAGTCGACCGGCGCTTATGACAGCTATATTCGTCTGACGCTGAAGACCGAACGCCAGCAACGCTCGGTCGCCGGCACGGTATTCTCTGACGGTAAGCCGCGCATTATCCAGGTCAAAGGCATTAACATTCATGCCGAATTGGCACCGCGTGTGCTTTACGTCACCAATACAGACGCGCCGGGCTTTATCGGTGCGCTGGGAAGTGCGCTGGGCGCGCATGGCATTAATATTGCCAGCTTCCAACTGGGCCGCGAGAAGCTGGGCGGTGACGCCATTTCTCTGGTCAATATTGACAATGAGGCGAGCGCCGAGGTGCTGAAAGAATTGGAAGCCCTGCCGCAAGTCGTGCATATTAAACAGCTGAGTTTCTAGGCGCAGGGGGGCACGCGCATGGCCAATGTGGTAGTCATCGGCTCGCAATGGGGCGATGAAGGCAAAGGCAAGATTGTTGACTGGTTGAGCCTGCGCGCCGATGTGGTGGCGCGGTTTCAGGGCGGTCACAATGCCGGTCATACGCTGGTTATCAATGGCGAGGTTTACAAGCTGTCGCTGCTGCCGTCGGGCATTGTGCGCGAGGGCAAGCTGTCGGTCATCGGCAATGGCGTGGTGGTTGACCCTTGGGCGCTGTTGTCGGAAATCGACACGCTGCGCGGGCAGGGTGTCGCCGTGTCGCCTGATAATCTCAAAATCGCTGAGAATGCGACGCTCATTCTGCCGCTGCACCAAGAGCTTGATGCGGCGCGCGAGAGCGCCAATTCGGGTGTCAAAATTGGCACTACCAAGCGCGGCATCGGCCCGGCTTATGAGGACAAAGTGGGGCGTCGCGCTTTGCGTGTTGCTGACCTTGCCGACCCCGACACGCTGGACGCCAAGATTGAAAACCTGCTGGTGCATCACAATACGATGCGCCGTGGGCTGGAATTGCCGGAGTTTGAGGCGGCTGATTTAAAAGCCAAGCTGCTGGATATTGCCGACGCCATCACCCCCTATATGGCGCCGGTGTGGAAGCTGCTGGACGAGGCGCGCCGCGCCGGTCAGCGCATTCTGTTTGAGGGCGCGCAAGGCGCGTTGCTGGATATCGACCACGGCACTTATCCTTACGTCACCTCGTCCAACACCATTGCCGGACAAGCCGCCATCGGCAGCGGCATGGGGCCAAGCGCGCTCAATCATGTGTTGGGCATCACCAAAGCCTATACCACGCGGGTGGGCGAGGGGCCGTTCCCGACTGAACAAGATAATGAGATTGGCCAGAAGCTCGGCGAGCGCGGCCATGAGTTCGGCACAGTGACCGGGCGCAAGCGCCGCTGCGGTTGGTTCGACGCCGTGCTGGTGCGCCAAATGGTTAAGACGGCGGGCATTAACGGCATTGCGTTGACCAAGCTCGACGTGCTGGACGGGTTCGACGAGATCAGCATTTGCAAGGGCTATCAGCTCGACGGCAAGGCGATTGATTATCTGCCGAGCAATGCGGCCGAACAGGCGCGCATCGAGCCGGCGTTTGAAACGCTGCAAGGCTGGAGCGGTGAAAGCAGTTTCGGCGCGCGCTCATGGGCTGATTTGCCGGCCAATGCGGTGCGCTATGTGCGCTATATCGAAGAGCTTATCGGCGCGCCGGTAACGCTGCTCTCCACCAGCCCCGAACGCGACGACACAATTTTGGTGAAAGACCCGTTTGAGGATTAGCTTCACCCGCTTGCCTTTCGGTCAAGCGCAGGAAGCTTTCCCAAGCGAGCAGGTGTTATTCGGCCTCGATGGTCGGGGGGGTGATAAGCCCGCTTTCCTCGGCACCGCTCATCATTGCGGCTTTTAATTTTTCAAAAGCGCGGGTTTCAATCTGGCGGATGCGTTCGCGGCTGACGTCGAATTCTTGGCTCAAATCTTCCA
>JADHOK010000095.1 GCA_016779015.1 PS1 clade bacterium
CAAGCGTCACAACCGGTGCTTGGGCCGCGCAGCCCGAAGACTGGCAGCTCGGCTTTCAAAAAGCGGGCAGCGAAAACATGACAATGATCACCGAATTCAACGATTTTCTGTTGATTTTGATGACCCTGATTTGCATCTTTGTGCTTGGCCTGATGCTTTATGTGATGGTGCGCTTCCGCGCCTCGGCAAATCCTGAGCCGAGCAAAACCACGCATAATACGCTGGTGGAAGTGATTTGGACGGTGGTGCCGATTGTTATTCTGGTGGTCATCGCCATCCCGTCATTCCGCCTTTTATATTTCCAGCGCGTCATTCCGGAAGCCGAAATGACCGTCAAAGCGGTCGGCTATCAGTGGTATTGGGGCTATGAATATCCCGACCATGGCGACTTCGCGTTTGACTCGCTGATGCTGAGCGATGAAGAGCGCGGCGACCAACCGCGCCTGCTGGCCACCGACACCGCCATGGTGGTGCCGGTCGACACCACAGTGCGCGTCATTGTGACGGCGGCCGATGTGCTGCACGCTTTCGCCATGCCGGCCTTTGGTCTGAAAATGGACGCCGTGCCCGGACGCTTGAATGAAACCTGGTTCAAAGCTGAGGAAACCGGCACTTATTACGGCCAATGTTCTGAATTATGCGGCATCCGCCACGCCTTTATGCCGATACGCATTGAGGTGGTCGAGAAAGCCGAATTCGCCGCTTGGGTAGAAGAGGCGCAAAACGAATATGCCGAAATTGATAATGCTGACGCCATGGTGGCTTCGGCTGAATTGCAAGACGCTTCGCGTCAGTAAGAGGGAGACTGTCTGATGGCAACCGAACAAGCAGCCGCTCACGAGCACGAAGACCATCCGACCGGATGGCGCCGTTACCTCTATTCGACCAATCACAAAGATATTGGCACCATGTATCTCATCTTCGCGATTTTCGCGGGGGTTGTCGGTGGCTTGATGTCAGTGGTGATGCGGATGGAACTGCAAGCGCCGGGCGATGGTATCCTCGATGGCAATTATCATCTCTATAATGTGTTGGTAACCGGCCACGGCCTTATCATGATTTTCTTTATGGTCATGCCGGCGATGATTGGCGGTTTCGGCAACTGGTTTGTGCCGATTATGATCGGCGCGCCGGATATGGCGTTCCCGCGCA
This sequence comes from PS1 clade bacterium, assembly GCA_016779015.1. Lineage (GTDB taxonomy): Bacteria > Pseudomonadota > Alphaproteobacteria > RS24 > RS24 > UBA8337. The sequence continues at coordinate 1,153 of JADHOK010000095.1, forward strand.
TGAACAATATCTCTTTCTGGCTGCTGCCTGCGTCCTTCATCCTTCTGGTGATGTCGATTTTTGCCGAGGGCCCTCCGGGCAATGATGGCGTCGGCGGTGGTTGGACGATTTATCCGCCGCTCTCGACCAGCGGTCAGCCTGGGCCGGCGATGGATTACGCTATTTTGTCGCTGCACGTAGCCGGTATCTCCTCCATTTTGGGGTCGATTAACTTCATCACGACGATTTTCAATATGCGCGCACCGGGCATGACCATGCACAAAATGCCGCTTTTCGTCTGGTCGATTTTGGTCACTGTGTTCTTGTTGCTGTTGTCGCTGCCGGTATTTGCCGGTGCGATTACCATGCTGCTGACCGACCGTAATTTCGGCACCACTTTCTTCGACCCTGCCGGAGGCGGCGACCCGATTTTGTACCAGCACTTGTTCTGGTTCTTCGCCCATCCGGAAGTTTATATCCTCATCCTGCCGGGCTTCGGCATGGTCAGCCAAATCGTCTCGACTTTCTCGAAAAAGCCGGTCTTCGGTTATCTCGGCATGGCCTATGCCATGGTCGCCATTGGCGGCGTCGGCTTTGTCGTGTGGGCGCACCACATGTATACGGCCGGTCTGAGCGTTGACACGCAAGCCTATTTCGTTGCCGCCACCATGGTGATTGCGGTACCGACCGGGGTTAAAATCTTCTCGTGGATTGCCACAATGTGGGGCGGGTCGATAGAGTTCAAAACGCCGATGTTGTGGGCGTTGGGCTTTATCTTCTTGTTCACACTGGGCGGCGTGACGGGTGTGATGCTGGCCAATGCCGGTGTTGACCGCGCCTATCACGACACGTACTTCGTGGTTGCGCATTTCCATTATGTGCTGTCGCTTGGAGCGGTGTTCGCCATTTTCGCCGGTTGGTATTACTGGTTCGGCAAAATGTTCGGCTACACTTATTCCGAGTTCATCGGCAAGCTGCATTTCTGGGTGACCTTTATCGGTGTGAACCTGATTTTCTTCCCGCAGCATTTCCTCGGCATGGCCGGTATGCCGCGCCGTTATGCTGACTATCCGGACGCTTATGCGGGCTGGAACTACTGGTCATCCATAGGCTCTTACATTGCCGCTTTCGGCGTCCTCATCTTCCTGTTCGGTGTCTTCCACGCATTTGCGCGCAAGCAACCGGCGGGGGCCAATCAGTGGGGCGAAGGCGCAACGACGCTGGAATGGACACTGTCCTCACCGCCGCCGTTCCACCAGTTCTCTGAACTGCCGAAAGTGAAATAGGAACCTTTTATGTCTCAAAGCCACAAAGAGACATTGCTGAAATTGCAGGAGCCGGCATCTGTCGATGTCGGCTCCGCTGCTGATTATATCGCGTTGATGAAACCGCGCGTCATGTCGCTGGTCGTGTTCACTGCTCTGGTCGGGCTGGTGATGGCGCCGGGTGCCATGCATCCGGTCATGGCAGTGGCAGCCATTTCGATGATTGCTGTGGGGGCCGGCGCGTCGGCCGCACTCAATATGTGGTACGACGCCGATATCGACGCGGTGATGAGCCGGACGCAAGGCCGACCGGTGCCGTCGGGCCGGGTGACGCCCGATGCGGCGTTGACTTTCGGCCTCTGGGTATCGGGTCTTTCTGTGCTGGCCATGGCGGTGATGATTAATTATCTGAGCGCCGCGCTGCTCGCTTTCACGATTTTTTTCTACGCGGTCATTTACACCATGTTTTTGAAACGCCGGACGGCGCAAAACATCGTCATTGGCGGGGCCGCCGGTGCGCTGCCGCCGGTCATTGGCTGGGCCGCCGCCGCCAATTCGGTTTCCATCGAGCCGCTGATTTATTTCGCCATTATCTTCTTTTGGACACCGCCGCATTTTTGGGCGCTGGCGCTGATTAAAAACGACGATTATCAAGCTGCCAATGTGCCGATGCTGCCGGTCACTGCGGGGGTGAAAAGCACGCTGACGCAAATTGTGGTTTATGCGTTTGTGTTATTCGGCGTTTCGCTGCTGCCGTATACGCTGGGCTATAGCGGTCTGTTTTATGCCGCCGGTGCGGCGGCGCTGGGGGCTATTTTTATAGCTCTTTGTGTGGCGTTGGCGATGGCGCGTGACAAGCACCGCAACCGGCTTGCAGGCATGACTTTTGCCTATTCGATTTTCTATTTGTTTTCGCTGTTTGTATTGCTGCCGACAGATAAGGTGATGGGACTATGAACGACGAAATTGAAAAACAAGAAGACACTGTCTGGACCGAGGAATTGCTGCGCCAGCGCCGCAAGCGCGCGGCGATTATGGCCGTTGCGCTGCTGGCTTTTATCTCGCTGTTTTTCTGGGTAACCTTGATTAAGCTGGGCGCTAATATCGCCAATCGACCACTATAGGAATAATAACAAGACCATGACCGACAAGCCGACCATCGAGACAGCCCGCAAAGACGCCAGCGCCAATAGGCGCGTGGCTATGGGCGCGGCATTGATGGCGCTTTTGATGATTGGCGCGGCTTATGCCTCAGTGCCGCTTTATGATTTGTTCTGCCGTGTCACCGGTTATGGCGGCACCACCCAAGTCGCCGAGGCGGCACCCGGTGCAGCAGCCGACCGGATGATTACCGTGCGCTTTGATGCCAGCCTGAACCGCAAATTGCCGTGGCGCTTTGAAGCGCCCAAGACGGATGTGAAATTACCGATTGGCGAATCGGGTTTGGCTTTTTACCGCGCCCAGAACCTGACCGACCGCCGCATTACCGGCACGGCGACCTATAATGTGTCGCCCGCCGAGGCCGGTTATTATTTCTCAAAAGTCGATTGTTTCTGCTTTACCGAGCAGGTTTTGGAGCCGGGACAAAGCGTCGATATGCCGGTCAGTTTTTTCATTGATCCGGAAATTTTGACCGATCCTGAAATGGATGATGTCAAAACCATCACTTTGTCTTATACATTCTTTGAAGCACCGGAGACGGCGCAGAATAATTCGCAGCAGCAGCCTGCACGACCAAAAGGATAATGAGGGGATAGAAAATTATGGCCGACAGTCACGCTAAACATCACGACTATCATCTGGTTGACCCGAGCCCATGGCCGGTCGTCGGTTCAATCTCGGTCCTCATTATGGCTATTGGCGGTGTGCAAATGCTTCACGATGGCGCGCCTTGGGTGCTGCTTATCGGTTTTGCGGGCGTGCTCTACACCATGCTGGCATGGTGGCGCGATGTTGTGAAAGAAGCGGTACAAGGCGACCACACGCCGGTCGTTCAGCTGCACCATCGCTATGGCATGATTTTGTTCATCGCCTCGGAAGTGATGTTTTTTGTCGCTTGGTTCTGGGCGTATTTTGACGCCAGCCTGTATCCGGGGGAGGCTATCCAAGCCTCGCGCACCGAGCTACTCGGCGGGGTCTGGCCGCCGCAAGGCATTGAGACTTTTGATCCGTGGCACTTGCCGCTCATCAATACGCTGGTTCTGCTGACGTCCGGCACCACTGTGACATGGGCGCACCACGCGTTGCAGCACGATGACCGCGAAGGTCTGAAATGGGGCCTCATCCTCACCGTGGCTCTGGGCGCGCTGTTTACCGTGTTTCAGATATACGAATACCAGCACGCGGCTTTCGGCTTCTCCGGCCATATTTATGGCGCTACTTTCTTCATGGCGACCGGTTTCCACGGCTTCCATGTTCTGGTCGGCACCATCTTCTTGGCGGTATGCTTGCTGCGCGCTCTGAACGGTCATTTTTCCTCGCAACAACATTTCGGTTTCGAAGCGGCGGCGTGGTATTGGCACTTTGTTGATGTCGTCTGGCTGTTCTTGTTCGTGGTTATTTACATTCTGGGTGCCGGTGCGCCGGGTGCGCACTAAACCGGCGACCGGCCTTGCATCATTATTGAGCGGGGAATGGCGATGAGACATTCCCCTCTCGTTTTGCGCGATTATTTCCCTGCTGCACTGACGCTGGTCATGCTGGCCGTGTTGATGGCACTGGGGCTTTGGCAGGTCGAGCGATTGGCGTGGAAGCAAGATTTGCTGGCGCGTATGGAAGCGCGCCGCGACGCCACTCC
>JADHOK010000096.1 GCA_016779015.1 PS1 clade bacterium
CCGGAGAAATTCCAGCCTGTGGTGCGCGACTTGAAGATCGAGTTCAAAGCCCCGGCCATGACCTCGGTGACGGCGGAGACGCGCTTCACCCAAGCGCAGGCCGATGAGATGAACGCGGCGCTCGATAAAGACGGGCGTTTTGATTTCACCTTGGTGGCCGAGCTGAAAGATGAAAACGCCACTTTGGTGGCGCAGACCACGACCAATTACGCCATCCGCAATTTCATGGGGGGCTAAGAGTGTGGGGGCTAACAGCGTGGGGGCTAACAGTGCGGCGGCTTAACGCTTGCCAAGGTGCGGGCGCGCTTATAGCTTTTGCTTAGAGGGAGAAGGCCCGCATGAAACGACGAGACCTTCTGGCCGCGATAGGAGCAAGTGCGATAATGCCGACACGAGCTGACGCGAATACCGATACGCCAGAAGCCGTTACCGGCTGGCAAAACTGGTCGCGCTCGCTGCCGCCGCAGCGCGCACAAATCGTCACGCCTAAGGATACGGCGCAACTGGCCAAGCTTATTCGGGAGACCGAGGGCGGTGTGCGCCCGGTCGGTTCCGGCCATAGCTGGACCGGTCTGGTGCCGAGCGACGGGGCTATCGTCAAGCTGGATAATTTCAACGCCGTCGGCGCTGTCGACAGCCAAAGCAAAACCGCTTGGCTGGGGGCCGGGGCGCGTTTGAAAGACCTGTCGCCGCAACTGGCCGCGCACGGGCTGGCCTTCCGCAATCTCGGCGATATTGATGTGCAAAGTCTGGCCGGTGCGACCAGCACGGCGACCCATGGCACGGGCCGCGACCTGCAATGTCTGGCGGCTGAAATTCGCGGCGTCAAAATGATTACCGGTGCCGGCGAGGCACTGGAAGTGAGCGCGCGCCAAAACACGGCGCTCCTGCCCGCCGTGCAAGTGGCGTTGGGCGCGCTGGGTGTGTTGACCGAAATTGAAATGCAATTGGTCGCGCGCCACAAACTGCACCGGCGTGTTTGGTTTGCGCCTTACCGGCAAGTGCTGGCCGATGCCGAGCAGCTTTGGGCCGATAATCGCAATTTCGAATTTTTCTATTTGCCGTTTTCCGACACCGCCATGTGCATCACCCATAATCTCACCGAGGCGGAGGACACGCCGCGCAATCTTGATGAGAGCGATGATGCAGTGATGCAGTTAAAAGCGCTGCGCGATTGGCTCGGCTGGTTTCCGTATCTTCGGAAAAAGCTTTTGGCGGCGGCGATTTCCGGTGCCCCCGAAGAGGATGTGGTGGGCGAGAGCTGGCAGCTTTTATCCAGCGCGCGCAATGTGCCTTTCAATGAGATGGAATTTCACCTGCCGGTCAGCGAGGCGTTGGACGCGCTGGAGGAAGTGCGCGCCCATATTGAGCGTCACCGCGCTGATGTGTTTTTCCCGTTCGAATGCCGCATGACGGCGCAAGATACGGCCTGGCTGTCTCCGTTTAATGAAGGCCCGCGCATCTCGGTTGCCGTGCATACCCATGCGCCATTTGGCGCGCCCGATGAATATGAATTTCTGTTCACCGATATCGAGCCGATTTTCCGTCGCCGTGGCGGGCGGCCGCATTGGGGTAAACTCAATCGTTTTAGCGGCGCTGATATGCGCGCCACCTATCCGCAATTCGAGGCTTTCGCCAAATTGCGCGCCGAGCTTGACCCGGATGGGCGATTGCTGAACCCTTATTTGCGGGCGCTGTTTGGGGCCGCATGATGCAAGCGGCTTATTTTACCAAGTTGCAAAAAGCGCTGGCCGCGGCCGGTTTGGCGGAACCGGTGCTGCTGCTCGACAAGCAAAAGCTCGACAAAAATATCAGGCAATTAAGGCGCATGCTGCCCAAGGGCATGGCCTATCGCATTGTCGCTAAATCGCTGCCCTCGGCACAGCTGCTGGCGCATATTGCCGAGCGGGCCAAGACCGATCGGTTGATGAGTTTTAACCGCGAAATGACCGAGCAATTATTGCGCGCCATGCCCAAGGCCGACCAGCTTTTGGGTAAGCCGCTGCCGGTGGCGGCGGTGGCGGGGATGTTTGATACGCTGTCTGCAGCCAAAGGCAAAGCGGCAGCGCGGCAGGTGCAATGGTTGGTCGATACGCCCGCGCGCCTCACACAATATGAGACACTGGCCAAGAAGCTGCGCCTCAAATTGCGGATCAATCTTGAGATTGATGTCGGGCTGCATCGCGGTGGCATGATGCCGTCTGGCGCTTCGGGCGAGGGCTTGGACGCGGCATTGGCCACATTGGCGGCCTCGCAAGATTTGCAATTGGCGGGTTATCTCGGTTACGAACCGCATCTCACCAAAATCCCCAATCTTGGCGGCTGGCGCGCGCGCGCCAAAAAAGGTGCCGAGACCGCCTATGCCGAAGCGCTGGCGCAGGGCCGCGCGCATTTCGGCGACGCTGCCATCGCCGCCATGGTGCGCAATATGGCGGGTAGTCCGACTTTCGGGCTTTATAAGGACACCGAGTTGGCCAATGAGTTGGCGGCCGGCTCGGCGCTGGTCAAGCCCAGCGATTTCGATATGCCGATATTGAAACCGTTTGAGGCCGCCGCCTTCATCGCCACACCGGCGCTCAAAGTGTCGCAAGATGTGCGCGTGCCGGGGCTTGAATACGCCAATAAGCTTCTCGGTAAGCCGAAAAGCGGCACCGGCATTTTTATCCATGGCGGCTATTGGATGGCGGCGCCGGTTTGGCCGCGCGGTTTGAAGACCGGCGGTTTGTTTGGCCGCTCGTCCAATCAGGAGTTTTTGCAGGGGCCGAAAAAACTGCCTCTGGCCGTTGATGATTTTGTGTTTTTGCGTCCCACGCAAAGCGAAGCGGTGTTTTTGCAATTCCCGAAGATTGCCGTGTTTGACGGGCGTCGCATTTGCGACATTTGGCAACCTTTATCCGTCTCCGCTTAAACCCTCGTTAAAAGGAGAGAAGACATGAAAATCTATCCCCCGCTCATGGTGCTGGCCGGCATTATCGCGCAATTGTTCATCGGCTATTTGGCACCGGTGCGGCCGATTTTGAACGAGCTTTGGCAATATATCGGCGTCGGGCTGATGGCGCTGGGCTTTGCGACCATTATATGGTTGGCGCGTGGCTTTGGTAAAAATGAGACCACGATTTTGCCCGACGGGCAGCCATCAACGCTGATGGAGGGCGGCCTGTTCGCTTATTCGCGCAATCCGATTTATCTCGCCATGGCGATATTGCTCACCGGCTCGGCGCTCGCTATCGGCCATATTTGGGGGCTTATCGTGGTGCCGATATTCGTGCTGCTGGTGCAGCAAATCTGGATTACCAAGGAAGAAGAGAACCTCGAAGCCGAGTTCGGGCAGATTTACCGCAATTATAAAATGCGCGTGCGGCGCTGGCTTTAAGACTGTTTATCGGGGCGGGGTACCATTTGAAACCGCCGACCGACAAACTTTGAATAGTGTCATTTAGCGTTTGACCGTGCGCGGCAGGGCGCTATGTCTTGCTCATGCAAACAATTACAAGATTTTCTGTGCTGTTTTTAATCCTGCTGTCACCGCTGGCCATGGCCGGCCCCATAACCGGGGAAGCAGCCGGAGAAGCAGCGTTTGAGACGGCGCATGATTTCACCCTGCCGTCGATTGACGGAGCCGATATCGCCCTTGCCGATTATCGCGGCAAAGCGGTGCTGGTGGTCAATACCGCGTCTTATTGCGGTTTCACCAAACAATATGACGGTTTGCAGGCCCTATGGGACGGCTATCGCGATAAAGGACTGGTGGTTTTGGGCGTGCCGAGCAATGATTTTGGCCGGCAAGAACCGGGTGCCAAAGATCAGATTAAAGAATTTTGCGAGGTCAATTTCGCCATTGATTTTCCAATGAGTGACAAATTGACGGTCAAAGGCGCCGACGCGCATCCGTTTTATAAATGGCTGAAAGCCGAAACCGGTGCGACGCCGAAGTGGAATTTCCATAAATTCCTCATCGCGCCGGATGGCCGCGCTGTGCGCGATTTTTCATCGCTGACCAAGCCGCAATCGAAAAAAATCATCCGTGCCGTTGAGGCGGTGCTGCCGCAAAACTGACGCCTCACGGGCGACCGTCATAAAGAAAGGCGTGTTTTTTCGCCTTGTTCCAATATTTGAAAAAGCGGCGCAATTCAGGCGGGCTGTCCATGCGCACAAAAGGGTCATCGGCTATGGCGCTGACTTTGCCGCCGCCGCGCAATTCTTGCATCACGGCTTTGAGCTGCGGATTGGGGGTCTTACCGGTGACAATCTCGGCCGCGCAGAAGCTTTCCAGCACACGCGCCGTGTCGCCTGCGTAAATATCGACCGGCAGTTCGCACAAAGTCTCATAAATAAACACCCGCCGCTTCAGCCCGAAATGCATGGCGCTCATATAGGCATCGTCCCAGACAAACACGGCCGGTGTGTCGGGCGCGGCGGCGAACAGATTATGCGTGGCGCGCAGGCAATCCTCGTGCAGCCAAATGAGCTTGTCCATCACGCCGCCTCGCTATTGGGAAACAGTTTGAGGGCGAGGTCGTCATAAGAGCCGCCGAAACATTTATTGTTGTGATAGTCGCACGGCGCTTCCATACCGGCGAATTTTTGCAAATTCTCCAGATTGAAAAAATAGGGTTTATTGGCAAATGTGCTGGCCACCCATTGAAACGATAAATTATTGGAAGCGGCATCGCCGTCGAGCAAATGGCGCAGGAAAAATACCGCGCCGGCCTGCCATTTGACGCGCCGCCAATGGACGATATAGGCGGCCAGATACATGCGCGCGTGATTGTGCAAATAGCCGGTGCTTTTCAACACCGCGATGAAATGGTTGATGGCCGCGCTGTCGGTTTCGCCGGCCGCAATATCGGCGGGCAGTGTGTCGGCATAATCAGATGCATCAAAGCCGGTTTTGTAAGGCTCGATATCGTGCCACAGCCAGTCTGGATTTTGCGCATAAATGCGCTGCCAGAAATCGCGCCAACCAAGCTCTTGGATGAATTTTTCTATGGCTTTGGGGTCACCGCGCTCGAGCGCCAGATTGCGCAGCTCATTGAGGCTGACAATGCCGTGGCGAATATAGGGCGATAAGCGCGTCACCGCGCCGTCGAGATAATTGCGGCTGTGACCATATCCGACCGGGTCGACGGCGGCGAGCGCCGCTTCGGCGGCGGCGCGCCCGCCTTTTATCGGGCTTGGTG